>NZ_CP149798.1:5345799-5650999 GCF_037940415.1 Streptomyces sp. f51
CTTGATGCCGTAGATCACCGGCAGCACGGCGGCCATCGACAGCGGGACGCTCGGCAGGTCGAAGCGGCCCGGCTCCGGGTTCCTGGACTCGGGCAGCAGGAACGGGCCGAGGACCAGCAGCAGCGCCATCGCGGGCAGGTTGACCAGGAAGACCGAGCCCCACCAGAAGTACTGGACGAGGACACCGCTCATCACCGAGCCGAGGGCGACGCCGCCGGTCATGACGCCGGACCACAGTCCGATCGCCTTCGCGCGCTGCCCGGGGTCCGTGAACATCGTCCGGATGATCGCCATCGTCGAGGGCATCAGGGTCGCGCCGCCGACCCCGAGGAGGGCGCGGGCGGCGATCAGGGTCTCGGCGCTGTTCGCGTAGGCGGCCAGGACGGAGGCGGTGCCGAACGCGGCGGCGCCGCACAGGAGCAGCTTGCGGCGCCCGACGCGGTCGCCGAGGGATCCCATCGTCATCAGCAGTCCGGCGAGCACGAACGCGTAGATGTCGAAGATCCACAGCTGCTGGGTGCCGCTCGGCTCCAGGTCCGCGCTGATCGAGGGGATCGCGAAGTAGAGGACGGAGACGTCCATCGAGACCAGGAGCAGCGGGAGCATCAGGACGCCGAGGGCGGTCCATTCGCGGCGGCCGGCCAGGGCGCCGGGGGCGCCGGAGGCGGGAGTCGTGCTCGTCGGGTTCGTCATGGCAGGGACTGTACGGACGTCTTAAACGCTTGTCTAGTACGTGCGTTTAAGACGTTCGTTTCACACGTTCGTTTCACACACGCGTCCTTGACGTGCGTATGGGACGGTTGTCTGAATCGGGGGTACGCTGACCGGCATGGGACACCGTGAGGATCTGCTCGAAGGCGCCAAGCGCTGCCTGCTGGAGAAGGGCTTCGCGCGCACCACGGCGCGCGACATCGTCAAGGAGTCGGGGACCAACCTGGCGTCCATCGGCTACCACTACGGCTCGAAGGACGCGCTGCTCGCGCAGGCCTATGTCGCGCTGGTGGACGAGATGCCCTTCGACGGCGAGGGCGCGGCTGCGATCAGCGGCGCCCCCGGTTCGCTGGAGCGGTTCCGTGAGGTCTGGTCCAACATCGTCGACACCATGCGCGAACCCGGCTCGCTCTGGCGGCTCAGCATGGAGGTCATGACCATCGAGCTGCCCGAGGTGCGCGACCATCTCTCCCGCGCCCAGCGGGAGGGCGGGCGGGGCCTGGTCGCGCTCCTCATGGACGTCCCCGAGGAAGAGGTGTCCGACGAGAGGGCGGACACCCTTGGCCGCTTCTATCTGACCCTGATGACGGGCCTCGTCGCCCAGTGGACCTTCGATCCGAAGACCGCCCCCGACGCGGACGCGCTGACCGAGGGGCTGCGGCAGGTGATCGAGGCGGTGCGCGAGACGGGGTGACCGGGGGAGCGCGCGAGGCGGGGTGACCGGGGGAGGGCCCGTCGCTCCCGCTCACCCCTCGTGGACGGCCGGGGCGGACCGGTCCCGCAGGGCCGGGACCAGTGCCAGCGGCATCAGGGCGCCGGTGACCGCGAACGCCGCCGCGTAGCCCATCGGTGCCGCCAGGACGCCGAAGCCGAGCGCGCCCACGCCCATGCCGCCGTCGTAGGCGAGGTTCCACAGCGCGCTGACCGTGCCGTATCCCGAGACGGGGACGCGGGCGTACATCAGGGTCAGGGTGGCGTTCTGGGCGATGCCGAAACCGGCCCCGAACACGGCCACCCCGGCCAGGACGGCGACCGCGTTCCCGGTGAACGCGGTGAGCAGCACCCCGGCGGCGGACAGGAGCAGGCCCGGCACCACCAGACCCGCGGGTCCGTGCCGGTCGCCGTACCGGCCCGCCGCCCACCGGGCCGCGGTCGACGCGGCGGGCTGGACGAACAGGGCCGCCGCCACGACCCCGGCGGCGGTCGCGGGAACCGCCAGCGGCAGGAAGGTGACGATGATCCCGGTCGCCAGGGCCGTGGTCGCGAAGACGGCCGCGGGCCGGGCCAGGGCGCCGGTGCGCAGCGCCGCCACCATCCCGACCGGCTTCTCCGACGCCCGCTCCCGGCCGGGCAGGGCCGGCACCGAGGCGACGGCGGCCAGCGCGGCCACGCCCGCCGCGAGGGCGACCGGGGTGAAGCCCACCCGCCCCGCCAGCCACACGCCCAGAGGCAGCGCGACCAGGGACGGCACGCCGGAGACCACGCCCACCAGCGCCAGCCCCTCGCCCCGACGCCCGGCCGGGATCAGCGAGGCGGTCAGCGCGCCGCCGGCCACCAGCGTGAGAGCGAAGCCGAGGCCGCGGACCAGGCACACCGCCACGATCCACACCAGGGAGTGCGAGAGGGTCAGGACGAGCGCGGGCGCTCCGAGCAGCGCGAGTCCGACGGCCAGCACGGCCCGGCAGCCGTACCGCCCGACCAGACGGGGACCGGCCAGCTCGCCGAGCACGGTGGACAGCATCAGGGCCCCCGTGGCCGGGCCCGCCCCCGACGCCGTGGCGTAGGCGGGGACGACCGACAGCAGCAGGAAGAAGCTGACCGAGGCGCCGATCATGCTCACGAAGCGGAGCATCAGGGGCCGGCTGAGCAGCGGCGGCCGCCCGGCGGGCCCGCCGGGCGCGGGAGGCACGGAAGACGCGGGCGAAGCGGGGGCCGCCGGTTCCGGGGTCGGTGCGGCGGGCGCGCGCACCGCGTCCGGAGCCGG
Source organism: Streptomyces sp. f51 (assembly GCF_037940415.1). NCBI lineage: Bacteria > Bacillati > Actinomycetota > Actinomycetes > Kitasatosporales > Streptomycetaceae > Streptomyces > Streptomyces sp. f51. The sequence continues at coordinate 5,348,495 of NZ_CP149798.1, forward strand.
GGCGGGCCCCGGTGGCGGGGGAGTCCTTCGGGAGGGCCGGGGCGTCGAGGAGGGCGTCATGGAATCGACGCTAGGGGCCGGCCGGACCGCCGGTAAGCTCCAATTCCATGCCTCCGCAGTGGGCCGGTCTGTCACCCGAACTGCTGCTGTCCCTCGACCGGGACAGCGGCGAGCCGCTGCGCGCCCAGCTGGAGCGGCAGCTGCGCGACGCGATCCGCACGGGCCGGCTCGGCGCAGGGGAGCGGCTCCCCTCCTCCCGCGCACTCGCCGGCGAACTCGGTCTTTCGCGCGGTCTCGTCCAGGACTGCTACGCCCAACTCCAGTCGGAGGGCTACCTGGTGACCCGCGTCGGCTCCGCCACCCGGGTCGCCGCGGGAGCGCACGTGCCGCCCGCGCCCGCCTCCCGGGACCGGACCGTACCGCGTCTGATCGCCGACTTCCGGCACGGCGTACCGGACTTGGGGAGCTTCCCGCTGGCCGACTGGCTCTGGGCGACCCGCGAGGCGGCCCGCGCGATGCCGACGGCGGATCTCGACTACGGCGACCCGCGCGGGAGTTCGGCGCTGCGCGAGGTGGTGGCCGGATATCTGCGCCGGGTGCGGGCGGCCGCGGCCGACCCCGAGCGGACCGTCGTCTGCTCCGGCTACGCCCAGGGGCTCGGACTGACCCTGCGCTGCCTCGCGCTCGCCGGGGTGCGGGTGGTGGCGTACGAGGATCCGGGCGGCCCCGCCACCGCGTCGGCCGCCGCCGCTGCCGCGGGCCTGAGGGCCGTGCCCGTACCGGTCGACGAGGACGGCGTCGACGTGGGCGCGCTCGACGCGACCGGGGCCCGCGCCGTCATCGTCACCCCGGCCCACCAGTGGCCCACCGGAGTCGTCCTCGCCCCCGGACGCCGGATCGCCCTGATCGAGTGGGCGATGCGCAGGGACGCGTACGTGATCGAGGACGACTACGACGCCGAGTTCCGCTACGACCGGGAGCCGGTCGGTGCCCTTCAGGGGCTGGCCGCCGACCGGGTCGTCTCGATCGGCACCGTCAGCAAGTCGCTCGCCCCGGCGTTGCGCATCGGCTGGCTGCTCTGCCCGCCCGCGCTCACCGCCCCGCTGACCGAGGCCAAGCGGCTGGCCGACCGCGGCTCCCCGGCCCTGGACCAGCTGGCCCTCGCGAAGCTGATCGAGTCCGGGCGCCACGACCGCCATCTGCGCAGGATGCGCACGCGCTACGCGGCCCGGCGCGCCGCCCTGGTCGGTGCCCTGGCCGAGCACGCCCCCGAGGTCCGGCTCACCGGGCTGGCCGCCGGATTCCACGCGGTCCTGCATCTGCCGCCGGCCGCCGACGAGCGTTCCCTCGTCCTCGCGGCCCGGGAGCGTGCCGTCGGCCTGTACGGCATGGGCCCGTGCCGCTCGGACGGGTCGACGACACCGCCCCGGCTGGTGCTCGGCTTCGGCGACGTGGGGGAGCGCGCGATCGCCGAGGGAGTGGCGGCCGTCGCCGACCTGCTGACCGGCAGGATCCGCTAGAGGCGGGCGCCCTTCAGCGCCATGTGCAGCAGCAGCCTGTCCTCGCCGTCGTCCAGGTCCAGGCCGGTGAGCTGCTCCACCCGGGACAGGCGGTAGTAGAGCGTCTGCCGGTGGATGCCCAACTCGGCCGCCGTGCGCCCTGCCTGGCCCGCGCGGTCGAGGAACACCTCGGCCGTGCGCGCCAGTTCGCGGTGGGCGGTGCCCAACAGGGCGGTCACGGCCGGATCGTGGGCCACGTCCGGCGGCAGGGCCGTCAGGAGCCGGAAGGGACCGATCGCCCCCCACTCGGCGACGGGACCGAGTCGTGGCTCGGCCAGCACCGCGCGGGCGGCCGCGGCGGCCTCGCGCCAGGCGGCCCCCAGCTCCCCGAGTCCCTCGCGGGGCCCGGCGACCCCGGCGGCGGCCGTCCCGACCGGGGAGGCCGTTGCGCCGGGGGAGGCCGTTGCTCCGGGGGAGACCGTTCCCGTACCGCCGCCCCGGCCCGCGCCGCGGACGCCCGCGGCCTCCCGCACGAAGCGCCCGGCCGCGGTGAGCGCGGGAGCCAGGACGTCCGGCGAGCGCAGCCGGACCAGCAGGGCCAGGCTCTGGGCACTGGTGCCCCACGGGATGGTGCACAGAGCGGTCGCCCCCGGCACCGTGCGGGCGGAAGGGGCGTCGTCCGGGTCGGCCGAGGGCCACGGCGCCACGCACACCACCGTGTGCAGTCCCTCGCCGCGCGGGCCGAGCGCCGTCCGCAGCTCGGCTACCGCCATGTCCAGCTGCCAGCCCCGCTCGGCGGTCAGGACGGCCCGCAGCTCCCGGGTGAGGTCCGCCCCGGCCTGGGCCTCGTCCGCGAGCAGCGCGCCGATGCGGGAGGCCACCTCCATGGCCCCGGCCAGCTGGGCGTCGGTGGGGCCCGGGTCGTCCTCCAGCAGCCAGACGTAGCCGAGGACGACGCCCCGATGGCGTGCCGGCAGACAGATCCGGCCGCGGTAGACCCCGGCCTCCGGGGTCGGCGGGATGCGGACCGGGCCGGTCGCGCGGGTGATGCCGAAGCCCTCGAACCAGGTGCGGACGGCGGTGGTGGAACGCCGCGTGAGGATCGAGCGGGTGCGGACGGGGTCCAGGGCGGACGGGTCGAGGTCGCCCTCGCTGTCGTACGCGCCGAAGGCGATCAGCTCGAAATCGCGGTTCTCCAGCGTGGCCGGGACGCCGAGGAGTGCCGAGATCTCGTCGACCAGCTCTTGGTAGTCGCCTCTGTGTTCACCGCTCACCCCGGTATTCTCGCGCATTTCCGCGGGACCTTCATACATATGTCTGAGATCGGGGGCAGGGATGCGTGACAGCTGTCGATGGCCCAGGATCGGAGATATCCCTAGGTTTCACGGTGGTTCTCCGTGCCGTACCCGAATCGTCGGGATTCGGCCTCCTGCTGACTTCGTTGTGGAGGTGCCCCGTGCTGGGTCCCGTGATTCTCGCCGCCTCGCGCAGCGACAAGATGCGCCGTCTGATCTCGGCCGCCCCGGTGACCAAGCCGGTCGTCGACAGGTTCATCCCCGGCGAGACCGTCGACCAGGTCGTCCCGATCATCAAGGACCTCACGGGCAAGGGCCTGGAGGTCACGATGGACGTCGTGGGCGAGGACATCACGACCCCCGAGCAGTCGTACGCCGCCCGTGACGCGTACCTGGAGCTGATCGGCCGCCTCGAGGAACTGGGCCTCGGCACGAAGGCCGAGATGTCGGTCAAGCTGTCGATGTTCGGACAGGCCCTGGAGGGCGGCCACGAGCTGGCCCTGGCCAACGTCCGCCCGGTCGTCGAGGCCGCCGCCGCGATCGGCACCACCGTCACGCTGGACGCCGAGGACCACACCACCCTCGACTCGATGTTCGCGATCCACGAGGAGCTGCGGAAGGACTTCCCGCAGACCGGCTGTGTGATCCAGGCCTACCTCTTCCGCACCGAGGCCGACGCCCGCCGCCTCGCCGAGAGCGGCAGCCGCGTCCGTCTGGTGAAGGGCGCCTACAAGGAGCCCGCCGAGGTCGCGTACCAGCAGAAGGCGGAGACCGACAAGGCGTACGTCCGCATCCTGAAGATCCTGATGGAGGGCGAGGGCTACCCGATGATCGGGTCCCACGACCCGCGCCTCATCTCGATCGCGCAGGAGCTGGCGCGGACCGCCGGGCGCAAGCTGGACGAGTACGAGTTCCAGATGCTGTACGGCATCCGCAGCGACGAGCACGTGCGGCTCGCCGCCGAGGGCCACCGCATGCGCGTCTACACCGCGTATGGCACCGACTGGTACGGCTACTTCATGCGGCGCCTCGCGGAGAAGCCGGCCAACCTGCTCTTCTTCGCCCGCTCGATCCTGACCAAGGGCTGAGACCGAACACCCGCTCGACTCAAGGAGTTACGGAAAAAATGGACGCTGTGACCCAGGTCCCCACCCCCGTCAACGAGCCGGTGCACGGCTACGCGCCCGGCTCGCCCGAGCGCGCCCGCCTGGAGGCCAAGCTCAAGGAGCTGGCCGAGAACCCGATCGACCTGCCGATGACCATCGGCGGCGAGAAGCGCATGGGCGGCGGCGACCGTTTCGACGTCGTGCAGCCGCACAACCACAAGGCGCGCATCGGCACCTACGCCAACGCCACGCAGCAGGACGCGCAGGACGCGGTGGACGCGGCCCTCGCCGCCGCTCCCGCCTGGCGCGCGATGGCCTTCGACGACCGCGCCGCGATCATCCTGCGCGCCGCCGAGCTGCTGGCCGGTCCCTGGCGCGAGACGCTGGCCGCCTCCACCATGCTCGGCCAGTCGAAGACCGCCCAGCAGGCCGAGATCGACACTCCCTGCGAGCTCGTCGACTTCTGGCGCTTCAACGTCCACTACGCCCGCCAGATCCTCGCCGAGCAGCCGCCGGCGAACTCCCCGGGCGTGTGGAACCGCATGGACCACCGCCCCCTTGAGGGCTTCGTCTACGCGATCACGCCCTTCAACTTCACGGCGATCGCCGGCAACCTGCCCACCGCCCCGGCGCTCATGGGCAACGTCGTCGTGTGGAAGCCGTCCCCGACGCAGACCCACGCCGCCGTGCTGCTGATGCAGCTCCTGGAGGAGGCGGGCCTGCCCAAGGGCGTCATCAACCTCGTCACCGGTGACGGCATCGAGGTCTCCAAGGTCGCCCTGGAGCACCGCGACCTCGCCGGCATCCACTTCACCGGCTCGACCAAGACCTTCCAGTACTTGTGGAAGACGGTCGGCAACAACATCGAGAAGTACCGCTCGTACCCGCGTCTGGTCGGTGAGACCGGCGGCAAGGACTTCGTCGTCGCCCACCCCTCGGCCGACCGCGCGGTCCTCAAGACCGCCCTGACCCGCGGTTCCTTCGAGTACCAGGGCCAGAAGTGCTCGGCGAGCTCGCGTGCCTACGTCCCGGCCTCCATCTGGAACTCCGGTTTCAAGGAGGAGTTCGCCGCCGAGGTGGACTACCTGACCATGGGTGACGTCACCGACCTGTCGAACTTCATCGGCGCGGTCATCGACGAGCGGTCCTTCGCCAAGAACAAGGCGGCCATCGACCGCGCGAAGGCCGACCCGACCTGCACGATCGTCGCGGGCGGCACGTACGACGACTCCGTCGGCTACTTCGTGCGCCCGACCGTCGTCGAGTGCTCGGACCCGGAGAACGAGGTCTTCACGACCGAGTACTTCGGCCCCTTCCTCGCCGTGCACGTCTACGAGGACGACAAGTACGACGAGATGCTGACCCAGATGGAGTCGGCGTCCGACTACGCGCTCACCGGCGCGGTCATCTCCGGCGACCGCGCGGCGGCCGCGTACACGATGGAGAAGCTCCGCTACGCGGCGGGCAACTTCTACATCAACGACAAGTCGACCGGCGCCGTCGTCGGCCAGCAGCCCTTCGGCGGCGGCCGCGCCTCCGGCACCAACGACAAGGCCGGCGCCCCGCAGAACCTGATGCGCTGGACGCTGACCCGCGCCATCAAGGAGACGCTGGTCCCGCCGACCGACTACGGCTACCCGCACATGGGCTGACAGCCGAACGCGGCGGCCGGCCCCCGGGCCGGCCGCCCGTCACCCACTCCGCCCCCGCCTCACGGTCTCCCCCGTCCGTGGAGCGGGGGCGGTTCCAATTCCAGGGGCCGCGCCCGTGTCCCGAGGCGCGCGCCCTGGCTCGCGCACGCGCCGGTCACACGTGCCGGCCCAGGAAGTCCCGGATCAGCCCGGCCGCCTGGTGCGCGTGGGTCTCCAGGGCGAAGTGCCCCGTGGGGAGCAGATGGATCTCGGCGTCCGGAAGGTCCCTGCGGAAGGCGAGGGCGCCCTCGGGGACGAAGATCTCGTCGCCCGCGCCCCAGACCGCGAGGAGCGGCACCCTGCTGGTGCGGAAGTACTCCTGGAACGCGGGGTAGAGCGCGAAGTTGGAGCCGTAGTCGGAGATCAGGTCGAGCTGGATCTCCGCCTGGCCGGGGCGGGCCATCAGGGCCGCGTCGTGCTCGTAGGCGTCGGGGCTGACCAGGCTCGGGTCCGCCACGCCGGTCAGGTACTGCCACCTGATCCCGTCCGGGCCGCTGATCGCCCGGACCGGCGCCTCCGTTTCGGGGGTGCGCTCCGCGATCAGCGCCAGCACCGGAGCCCAGGCGTCCGCGCCCAGCCCCTCCTCGTACGCGTTGCCGTTCTGCGTGATGATCGCGGTCACCCGCTCGGGGTGCGCGAGCGCCAGCCTGAGGCCGATCGGGGCGCCGTAGTCCTGGATGTAGAGCGCGTACTCCTTGAGGCCGAGGTGCTCCGTGAACTCTCCGGTGATCTCGGCCAGCCGGTCGAAGGTGTACGGGAAGGCGCCGGCCGCCGGGGCGTCCGAGCGGCCGAAGCCGAGATGGTCGGGGGCGATCAGGTGGTAGCGGTCGGCCAGCAGCGGCAGCAGGTCCCGGAACATGTGCGAGCTGGTCGGGAAGCCGTGCAGCAGGAGCAGCGCGGGAGCGTCCGCGGGGCCCGCCTCGCGGTAGGCGATCCGGTGGCCGTCGACGGTGACGGCGCGGTGGTGGACCGGGTGACTTCCCATGATCGTTCCCCTAACCCCTGAAAGCCTTCTCGATGGTGAGAACAGTGCAGCACGTCCATGTCTAACCAGTCAAGATATTTTGAAAGGTTAGATTGCCGCCGAGGAGGAGGTGCGAGGGCTGGGAATCCCGGCCCTCGTGTGAATACTGGCCGCATGGCCACCCGACTGCGGATCGCCCATACGGCGGATCTCGAACCCGCCGAACTCCGCGCCGCCCGCGCCCTGTTGGAGGACGCCTTCGACGGGGACTTCCGGGACGAGGACTGGGACCACGCGCTCGGCGGACTGCACGTCCTGGTCCACGACGGCCGGGGCATCGCGGCGCACGGCTCGGTGATCCAGCGGCGCGTCCTGCACCGCGGCCGCTCGCTGCGGGCCGGATTCGTGGAGGCGGTCGGCGTACGCGCCGACGTCCGCCGCGCGGGGCTCGGCGGACGGGTGATGGCCGAGCTGGAACGGATCATCGAGGGCGCCTACGGGCTCGGCGCGCTCTCCGCCAGCGAGGAGGGCGCCGCCCTCTACGCGGCGCGGGGCTGGCGGCTGTGGCCGGGCCACGTCTGTGTGCTCACGCCGGAGGGAACCGTCCGCCTCCGCGACGAGGAGGGCACCACCTTCGTCCGTCCCGGCATCGCCCGTGACCCCCTCGACCCGGCGCACGCGCTGGTCTTCGACTGGCGCGAGGGCGACGTGCTCTGAGCGAAGTCCCAGGTCGGGGCGGTGTGACGTAATCCGCCGTCTCAGATAGTAGGAAGTCCGAGTAATTGTGGAGACAGATGCGAGGTCCTCGCCTAGCTTGGTAGGAGCCGAACGTCTCGCTCGACCAAGCGAATGGCGGTCGTGAGCCGGAGCCCCTGGCAGGCAACCCCTGCGGCACCGCTCCCCGCCCCTTCCGGCGTCTCGTAAATCCCTCATCGCACTTCCGGCCGCCCGTTCGGGTGCCACCGGAGGCAAGGAGTCGATTCATCATGGCCGAGACGACCGTCCGCCGAGTCCGTCACCTCTCTCGCACGAGCAGCGAGTCCGACCGCAAGAACGCCGCCGCCGCGCTCCAGCGCGCCCTCGACCGCAGGGACAACGGCGGAGCGACGGGCCACTGAGGCCCGTCACCCCCGGTACCGGGAGCCGCGCCCGCGGGGGAGCGGCGCGGGCCACCGTCCCGCGCCGCGCCTCGGCCCGACGGCTCCCGCCGCCGTGCCCCGCCGCGGAGTTCAGGCTCCGCGCCTCACCTCGAAGTGGTCGATGCGCTCGCCGCTCTGGGCCAGTGCCGACACCTTGAGCACGGGGGAGGGGCCGGCCTGCGCCTCCACCGAGAGGAACGAGAAGCCGGTGTACCGCACCCTGGACCACTCCACGGTGTCCGGCTTCTGCTGCTTCGACTTCGTCCAGTGGAAGGTCTCGACGGCCTCGCGGCGCGTGACCCTGCCCTCGTAGCTGTCCTTGACCCCGACGGGGAAGCGGTAGAGGCTCTTGCCCGCGCCGCCCGCCGTGACGTACACGATCCCGTCCCGGGTCGGATCGGTCGAGGCGCCCACCGGCACCTGCCGGCCCACGGCGCCGCCCTTGATGGCGTCCGTGCGCTCGTACACGTGGTTGTGTCCGTTGATCACCAGGTCCACCTGGTGCTTGGCGAACAGCGGCACCCAGGCGTCGCGCACCCCTCCGTCGGAGGCGTGCGTCGAGGTCGAGTAGGCGCAGTGGTGGAAGAAGACGACCACGAAGTCCACCTGGCGGCGCAGCTCCCCGAGCCGCTTGTCGAGCCAGGCCGTCTGCCTGCCCTGCGAGTAGCCCTTGTTGGCGGGGATCTCGTACGACACGTCGTTGGCGTCCAGGGCGACGACGCCGACGTTGCCGTAGACGAACGAGTAGGCGCCCGGCGCGTTGCGGGGGTCGAAGCCGTTGCTCGGGAGCGTCCAGCGTGCCGACTGGCCGCCGTAGCCGTTGGGCGAGTACCAGGCCTCCATGTCGTGGTTGCCGGTCGTCACCATCCACGGCACCGTCCGCGCCACCGTCTCGGTCTGCTTCAGGAACAGGTCCCAGGCGGCCGGGTCGTAGACGTCCGAGGTCTGGCCGAGCCCGACCCCGTCCGCGTAGCAGATGTCGCCCGCGTGCAGATGGAAGGCGGGCCCGCGGCCGAGGAGCACCTTGTCGTTGGCGAGCGCGTCCGGGGTGACGCCCTGGTCGCCGAACGCGGTGAACACGAACTTCTCCGGATGCGCGGGCGCGGTGCGGAAGTGGCCGATCGTGGAGTGCCGCTCCTTGCTCGCGGGATCGAAGCCCTCGTGGCCGACGCCGTAGTAGTACGTCGTCCCGGGGCGCAGCCCGTCGAGCGCCGCGTGCAGGTAGTACTGGTCGAGGGCCGCCCGCTGTCCGGCGAGGCCGGGGGTGTGCAGGGCGCGGACCTCGGCCTCGATCCTCCGGCTCAGCGCCCAGGGTGCGGGGCCCACCCGGATGTAGGGCCGCTTGACCGCGAATGGCACCTGCCAGGAGATCCGCATCTGCGTCCTGGGGTCGGCGCCGAAGGCGAGGTGGCGGCCGAACGGGGCGACGGCCGAGCCGGGCACCCTGCCGGTGGCCGGGTTCGGCGAGGAGCCGGACGCCGCCCGGGCCGGGGCCCTGGTGCCCTGGGCGCAGCCGGCCAGCAGGCCGCCGCCCGCGAAGGCGCTCGCCGCGACGAGGGCCCGCCGCCGCGTGAGTCTCGTCCTCAGGTACTCGTACTGCTCCGCCATGCTCATGTCGCGTGCGAGCTCGTACGGGATGCCGACGTCGGGGACGGGAGGCTCGGGGGAGGTCCCCGTGGAGGGAGCGGTCATGTCTGGAAAGTTCCCATCTCGCGCCAACGGCGTTCATACGTACGGGTGAACGTGTGTCGAAGCGTAGACGTGCTGCGACACCATGGTGTCCGCATGGCGGACATCGCGTGTCATTCCATGGGACAAGGAGTACGGTGCCGTCATGTCTCGCAGCATCGATCTCGCAGTGATCCCCGGTGACGGCATCGGCCAGGAAGTCGTGGCCCAGGGGCTCAAAGTCCTCTCCGCCGTCCTCCCGCAGGACGTGAAGCTGGAGACCAAGGAGTTCGACTTCGGCGCCCGGCGCTACCACGCCACCGGTGAGACCCTCACCGACGCCGATCTCGACGCCCTGAAGGGGCACGACGCCATCCTGCTCGGCGCGATCGGCGACCCCTCGGTCCCGTCCGGTGTCCTGGAGCGCGGCTTCCTGCTCAAGCTCCGCTTCGCGTTCGACCACCACGTCAACCTGCGTCCCTCGAAGCTCCTGCCCGGCGTCGCCACCCCGCTCGCCGGCCAGCCCGAGATCGACTTCGTCGTGGTCCGCGAGGGCACCGAGGGCCCGTACACCGGCAACGGCGGCACCATCCGCAAGGGCACCGAGCACGAGGTCGCCACCGAGGTCTCCGTCAACACGGCCTTCGGCGTCGAGCGGGTCGTCCGTGACGCCTTCGCCCGTGCGCAGGCCCGCCCGCGCAAGAAGCTGACGCTGGTCCACAAGAACAACGTGCTCACCTTCGCGGGGCACCTGTGGACGAACGTCTTCAACAAGGTGGCGGCGGAGTTCCCCGAGGTCACCACCGACTACATCCACGTGGACGCGGCGACGATCTTCCTCGTCACCCAGCCCGAGCGTTTCGACGTGATCGTCACCGACAACCTCTTCGGCGACATCATCACCGACCTCGCCGCGGCCGTCTCCGGCGGCATCGGCGTCGCCGCCTCCGGCAACATCAACCCGAGCGGCGAGTTCCCCTCGATGTTCGAGCCCGTGCACGGCTCTGCGCCCGACATCGCGGGCCAGGGCAAGGCCGACCCCAGCGCCACCGTGCTGTCCGTCGCCCTGCTGCTGCGCCACCTCGGCTACGAGGCCGAGGCCGCCCGGATCGAGGAGGCCGTCTCCGCCGACCTCGCCGAGCGCGTCGGCAAGCCCGCCCGCAGCACCGAGGAGATCGGCGACGCGCTCGCCCTGCGCGTAGCCGGCTGACCCGGCGCACCACCTACGTTCCGTAGCAGCCGCCGGGTCGCATCAGCGCCCGGCGGCTTTCGCCGTTCCGCCGCCGGGTGCCACCATCAGTCCCCTGGGCCACCCCCGGGCCGTATTCACACCGTTTCGTCCACGGCCCTCCGCGCGCGATAATCGAGGCGGAGCCGCGGAACGAGGGAATGCTCGGACGTCCTAGCACTGGCCACGGACGGTCCGGGTGTGAGCGCGGCCCGTCACATACAACCGGTGAAGGACAAAACCACTCATGACGCAGCCCACGATCGAGCTCAAGCCCTCCGCCAGTCCGCTCGCCGCCGCCGAGCGCGAGGCGATCCTGACCAACCCGGGGTTCGGCCGCCACTTCACCGACCACATGGTGACCGTCAAGTGGACCGAGGGCCGTGGCTGGCACGACGGCCAGCTCGTTCCGTACGGACCGCTCTCCCTCGACCCGGCGAACATGACCCTGCACTACGCGCAGGAGATCTTCGAGGGCCTCAAGGCCTACCGCCGGCCCGACGGCTCCGTCGCGACCTTCCGTCCCGACAAGAACGCCAAGCGCTTCCAGGCCTCCGCCCGCCGGCTCGGCATGCCCGAGCTGCCCGTGGAGACCTTCATCGAGGCCTGTGACGCGCTGGTCCGCCAGGACCGCGACTGGGTGCCCGCCCACGGTGGCGAGGAGTCCCTGTACCTGCGCCCCTTCATGATCGCGACCGAGGTCGGCCTGGGCGTGAAGCCCGCCAACGAGTACCTCTTCCTCGTCATCGCCTCGCCCGCCGGCGCCTACTTCGCGGGCGGGGTCAAGCCGGTGTCCATCTGGCTCTCCGAGGACCGCGTCCGCGCCGTCCCCGGCGGCATGGGCGACGCGAAGACGGGCGGCAACTACGCCGCCTCCCTCCTCGCGCAGAAGGAGGCCGCCGCCAAGGGCTGCGACCAGGTCTGCTACCTCGACGCGGTCGAGCACAAGTGGATCGAGGAACTCGGCGGCATGAACCTGTACTTCGTGTACGGCGACCGGATCGTCACCCCGTCCCTCACCGGCTCCATCCTGGAGGGCGTCACCCGCGACTCCCTGCTGACCGTCGCCCGCGACCTCGGCTACACCGCCGAAGAGGGCCGCGTCTCGATCGACCAGTGGCAGACCGACGCCGAGAACGGCACCCTCACCGAGGTGTTCGCCTGCGGCACCGCCGCCGTCATCACCCCCGTCGGCACGGTCAAGCGCGACGGCACCGAGTGGCTCCAGTCCGGCGGCGAGCCCGGCAAGGTCACCCTCCGCCTCCGCGAGGCCCTGCTCGACATCCAGCGCGGCATCACGGAGGACACCCACGGCTGGATGCACCCGCTGGGCTGATCCCGCACTCGTCCCCGCCGGTCCCCGCAGCCCCAACAGGCTTGCGGGGAACGGCTGTTCGTTCGACGCGTAGGGCCCCGGCGGCACGGGTATCCACACAGTCCACGGGGGGAGCGTGTCCTCCGGTGCGCCCGCACGGCCACGGAGGGAGCCGCAGGTGAGCGCAAGGTCGCCGCTGTCACGGCCGCGCTGGCTGCTGCGCGCCCTGCGCACACCGCGCCGTCCCCAGAGCCTCACCGCCCTCGGCCTGCTCGCGGCCGTCGCCGCGCTGCTGCTCTGGAGCGCCAGGCGCATGGACAGTTACGGGGAGAACCTCGCGCTGAATCTCGGCACCGACATCGTCGGCGTCGTCGTCACCGTGTTCGTGATCGGCCCGCTGATCAGCCGCGCGCAGGAGGGCCGGGTCCGCGAGCACACCCGGCTGGACTACGAATGGTTCAGCGCCCAGGTCTACGGCGCGACCTCGAACGTCAAGGTCCTCGACACCTTCTCCAGCGTGTTCGGCCCGCAGTTCTCCGAGCGGCTCTTCCGGGGCGTCAAGGCGGCCACCGCGCACGGCGCCCGCGTCCAGATCCTGCTCCTGGACCCGGACTCCCTGGCGGTCATCCTGCGCGGCCGTGAACTGGGTGAGCAGAGCGCCGACATCCGCCGCGACATCATGCGCAACCTGCGCACCCTGGACCGCTTCGCGCACCGGCTCGACGAGGACTGCCGCCATCTCCTCGAAGTACGCCTGTGTTCCACGTCCCCCGGGGTGACCCTGTACCGCTGGGACGACCGCTCCCTCGTCTCCTTCCTCACCGTCGGCCGTCTCTCCGGCGAGGGCGTCCAGCTCGAAGTGGCCGTCCGTTCCCCGCTCGGCACGTTCGTCGAGCAGAGGTTCGACGAACTGTGGCAGCAGGGCAAGCCCATGGAGCGGTTCACCCATCTGCCGGTGACCCTGGTCGACGCGACCGACGGCCGCAGGGCGTTCAGCTGCCGTTTCGTCTACGCGGACGACGCCCTGTACGTCGCGGGGCACGACCTCGTGTCGTACATGGCACGCCACCGGCTGGATCAACTGTCGGCGCACAGCGATGCCTTGAGCGCCCCCGGCGCACACGAACTGGTCGTGGTGGACGACGAGAGCGAGCTGCACGCCTTGCTCCTCCAGCACTTCACGGAGAAGTACGATGCCTCCTCGACCGCCTTCGTCGAACTCCGGCCACCGGCTTCGTTCACGGAATAGAGGCTCCGGCACCAATGAGTTCTGCGCTCCACCCGGCTTCGTACACGAGCACCCGACTCCCCGGCACGAGCCCCCGCTTTCGCGCCTTCACCCCGCGTGACCTCGACGGCCTGCTCCGGCGCGTGGCGCTGTCGCCCGACGAACGGCTCGCCCTGCGGGCCGTCGCGGCCGTGCTGCCCTTCCGGACGAACAGCTATGTGGTCGACGAACTGATCGACTGGGCGGCCGCGCCCGACGACCCGATCTTCCGGCTGACGTTCCCGCAGGCCGGGATGCTGCCCGAGCCCGACCTCAAGCAGATGGCGGACCTGCTCCGCCACGAGGCCCCGAAGGCCGAGGTGCTGCGTGCGGCCCACGAGATCCGGATGAGGCTCAACCCGCACCCGTCCGGCCAGCTCGACGCCAACGTCCCCGTGCACGAGGGCGTCCGCCTGACCGGTCTCCAGCACAAGTACCCGGAGACGGTCCTGGTCTTCCCGCGCCAGGGCCAGACCTGCCACGCCTACTGCACGTACTGCTTCCGCTGGCCCCAGTTCGTCGGCGAGTCCGACCTGCGCATCGCCACCGACGACATCGCCGCCACCTCCGCCTATCTGCGCGCCCACCCGGAGGTCACGAGCACGCTCATCACGGGCGGCGACCCGATGGTGATGAGCACCGAGGTGCTGCGCCGGTACGTCGAACCGCTCCTGGAGATCGACACCGTCCGCTCGATCCGGGTCGGGACCAAGTCGCTCGCCTTCTGGCCGTACCGCTTCCTCACCGACCGCGACGCGGACGACCTCTTGAAGCTGCTGGAGAAGGTGGTCGCGAGCGGCCGGAACCTCGCCCTGATGGCCCACTTCACGCATCCCCAGGAGCTGCGGCCCCCGGCCGTGCGCGCGGCGATGCGCCGGGTGCGTGACACGGGGGCCGTGATCCGCTGCCAGGGTCCCCTGGTCAGGGGGATCAACGACAGTGCCGGCGCGTGGGCCGAGCTGTGGAACGAGACGACCGCGCTGGGGGCGGTGCCCTACTACCAGTTCGTGGAGCGGGACACCGGTCCGCAGGGCTACTTCGGGGTGCCGCTGGCCCGCTGCCACCAGATCTTCCGCGACGCCTACGCCCAGGTTTCGGGCCTCGCGCGGACCGTGCGCGGCCCGGTCATGTCGGCGATGCCGGGCAAGGTGTGCGTGGACGGGACGGCGGAGGTGGCGGGCGAGAAGGTCTTCGTGCTCCATCTCATCCAGGCCCGCGATCCGGACCTGGTGGGGCGCCCGTTCTTCGCCGCCTACGACGAGCGCGCCACCTGGTGGAGCGACCTAAAGCCGGCTTTCGGCGCGAGCCGGTTCCTGCCGGGGCTCGAAGCCGGGTGACGGCTTGCCGGCCGTGAGCGCCAGGTAGACCAGGCCGCCGACCAGGCCGGAGAAGATGAAGCTACAGTCCACGCCGCCGGTCAGGGACAGCAGCGGGCCCTCGTACGACGGGAGGGACACGGCCAGCAGGCCGACGCAGGCTCCCAGTACCCAGGCCGCCGTGGCCTGGACGTTCCAGCCCGCCCGGTACCAGTAGACGCCGCCGCGGGAGCGGCGGTTGAAGACCTGGAGGGCGTCGGCGTCGTAGATCCCGCGGCAGCGGACGAAGCCGATCAGGGTGATGACCGCCCACGGGGTGCCGATCGCGGTCAGCAGCAGGACGAAGGACGTCATCGCCGACTGGGCGTTCCAGGCGTAGTGGCCGACGAACACACAGAGCATGGCGACGACGGCGACCGCGCAGGTGGCGCGGGCGCGCGAGGCGCGGGGCAGGATCGCGTCGAGGTCGAGGCCCATCGAGTAGAGCATCAGACCGGCGTTGCCCACCGAGCCCGCGGAGGCCGCCAGCAGCAGCGGGACCAGGTACCAGCCGGGGGAGGCGGACACCAGCGGTCCCGCGTAGTCGAGGGCCGCGCGGGCCCCGTACGCGGTGAAGGTGCCGAAGAGCTGGGGGACCAGCAGACCGGCGATCAGGCCGAGCCAGGTGCCGTGCAGGACCGTGCGGGAGGAGTGGCGCTCGGGCGAGATGTAGCGGGTGTAGTCGCCGAGCAGCGTGATGAACGCGATCGGGCCCGACAGGCCGGCCGCGACCGCCGCCAGCAGCCAGGTGGGCCAGAACGAGCCGAGGAGATAGCCGCCGGCCTCCGGGAGCGCCGCGGTGGTGAAGTGCGGGGCGTACGCGATCACACCGACCACCAGCAGGGCCGACATGCCGATCGCGAGGGCCCGGGACATGGCGAGCAGCACCCGGTAGCCGTAGACGGCACCCGCGACGGTCGCCGCGGCCAGCACCGCGTACACCACGGCGTACGAGACCCCGTTCGCCGGGAGTCCGAAGAGGCGGCCGAGCACGCCGATCATCACGTCGCCCCCGATCCACACGGTCAGCGCGGTGTAGCCGAGCGCCAGCAGCAGGCCGACGATCGAGCCGACGAGCCGTCCGCGCACGCCGAACTGCGCGCCGGAGGAGGTGGAGAGGTTGGTGCCGGTGCGCAGCGAGACCAGCGCAAGCGGCGCGGTGAGCGCGGTTCCGACCACGGTGCCTGCCACGATCGAGCTGACCGAGGACCACCAGTCGAGCCCGAACGAGGGCGGCAGCCAGCCGAAGATGATCACCCCGAGGCAGAGGTTGGAACCGAGCAGGATCGACACGAGATCGCGCGGCCCGCTGGTGCGTTCCTCGTCGGGGATCGTGTCGAC
Organism: Streptomyces sp. f51; assembly: GCF_037940415.1. NCBI lineage: Bacteria > Bacillati > Actinomycetota > Actinomycetes > Kitasatosporales > Streptomycetaceae > Streptomyces > Streptomyces sp. f51. The sequence continues at coordinate 5,364,363 of NZ_CP149798.1, forward strand.
TCCGCGCTGTTCGATCGGCATGGCTGGGTCTCCTTTGACGGCCGCCTGGCGTGGCGCGGGAAGCGCCAAGAGTTAGAGCGACGCTCAATGTGGCGCCTCAGATGCTGCTACGTCAATGTTTCCCTTCCATGAATCGGGCGTTTAGAGTGATGCTCTAAACGGAGGAAGGCGAGGAGGTGTCGCGGCGTGAGACTGACCCCCACGGAACGTGACCGACTGCTGCTGTTCTCGGCCGCCGAACTGGCCCGTGCCCGCAGGGCGCGCGGCCTCAGGCTCAACGTGCCGGAGGCCACCGCGCTGATCGCGGACACGGTCTGCGAGACCGCCCGTGACGGCGGACGGCTCGCCGAGGCGATCGAGGCGGCCCGCTGCGTCCTCGGCCCGGACGACGTCCTGCCCGGCGTCGCCGACATCGTCACCGAGGTGCATGTCGAGGCCGTCTTCGACGACGGCTCGCGCCTCGCGGTCGTCACCGACCCGATCGGCGGCGGACTCGGCGACCGGGCCCCCGGCGCGCTGCTGCCGGGTCCCGAGCACACCGAGCCCGAGGCGGCCGTGCGCCTGTCCGTGACCAACACGGCCGGCGTCCCCGTCTCCGTCACCTCCCACTTCCACTTCTTCGAGGCCAACCCGCGGCTCGACTTCGACCGCGCGGCCGCCTACGGCATGCGGCTGGCCGTGCCCGCCGGCTCCTCCGTCCGCTTCGGCCCGGGGGAGAGCGCCGAGGTCGGGCTGCGGCCCATCGGCGGAGCACGCGTCGCCATCGGCTTCGCGGGTCTCGTCGACGGACCGCTGGACGCCCCCGGAGCCAGGGAAGAGGCCCTGCGCCGGGCCGCCGCCTGCGGATACCTCGGCGTCCCCGACACCCGCGACCAGGAGGCCGAGCGATGAGCCGCCCCGGAGGCCACCCCGCCGAGGCCCGCCGCCTCACCCCCTACGAGTACGCCGCCACCCACGGCCCCCGTGCCGGCGACCGGATCAGGCTCGGCGACTCGGGGCTCACCGTCCGCGTCGAGTCCGACGCCCAGCTCCCCGGGGACGAGTTCCTCGCCGGATTCGGCAAGACGGCCCGCGACGGACTGCACTTGAAGGCCGCCGCCGTCCGGGACACCTGCGACGTCGTCATCAGCAACGTCGTGGTGATCGACGCCGTCCAGGGCATCCGCAAGGTGTCCATCGGTATCCGCGAGGGCCGCATCTGCTCGATCGGGCGGGCCGGCAACCCCGACACCCTCGACGGCGTCGACGTCGTCGTCGGCACCGGCACGTCCATCGTCTCCGGCGAGGGACTCGTCGCCACCGCCGGAGCCGTCGACACCCACGTCCATCTGCTCTCGCCGCGCATCATGGAGGCCTCGCTCGCCTCCGGCGTCACCACGATCATCGGCCAGGAGTTCGGCCCGGTGTGGGGCGTCGGCGTCAACTCGCCCTGGGCGCTGCGTCACGCGTTCTCCGCCTTCGACGCCTGGCCGGTCAACATCGGCTTCCTGGGCCGGGGTTCGTCCTCCCACGACGCCCCGCTGATCGAGGCGCTGGCCGAGGGCGGGGCCAGCGGCTTCAAGGTCCACGAGGACATGGGCGCCCACACCCGCGCCCTCGACACCGCCCTGCGGGTCGCCGAGGACCACGACGTCCAAGTGGCCCTGCACAGCGACGGGCTGAACGAGTGCCTGTCCGTCGAGGACACCCTCAGGGTCCTCGAAGGACGCACCATCCACGCCTTCCACATCGAGGGCTGCGGCGGCGGACACGTCCCGAACGTGCTGAAGATGGCGGGCGTCCCGAACGTCATCGGCTCCTCCACCAACCCGACCCTGCCCTTCGGCCGGGACGCGGTCGCCGAGCACTACGGCATGATCGTCTCCGTCCACGACCTGAAGACCGACCTGCCCGGCGACGCCGCCATGGCCCGCGACCGCATCCGCGCCGGGACCATGGGCGCCGAGGACGTGCTGCACGACCTGGGCGCCATCGGCATCACCTCATCCGACGCCCAGGGCATGGGCCGCGCAGGCGAGACCGTCCGCCGCACCTTCGCCATGGCCGGGAAGATGAAGGCCGAGTTCGGCGCCCCCGAGGACCACGACAACGAACGCGTCCTGCGCTACATGGCCAAACTGACCATCAACCCGGCCATCGCGCACGGCCTCGCCCACGAGGTCGGCTCCATCGAGACCGGCAAGCTCGCCGACATCGTGCTCTGGCGCCCCGAGTACTTCGGCGCCAAACCGCAGCTCGTCCTGAAGTCCGGCTTCCCGGCCTACGGAGTCGTCGGCGACCCCAACGCCGCCACCGACACCTGCGAACCCCTCGTCCTCGGACCACAGTTCGGGGCGCACGGCGCGACCCCCGCCGAGATCTCGGTGGCCTTCGTCGCCCAGGCCGCGCTCGACCAGGGCAACGACACCATGCCCACCCGCCGCCGCCGCGTCGCGGTCCGCGGCACCCGCGGCATCGGACCCGCCGACCTGCGCCTCAACTCCCGTACCGGAGCGGTCGACGTCGACCAGCGCACCGGCCTGGTCACCCTCGACGGCGACCCGCTGCGCTCCGAGCCCGCCGACTCGGTCTCCCTCAACCGCCTGTACTTCCTCTGATGGACACAGCCCGTAAGGAACACCCCATGTCTGCTGCCGCCGACGGCTTCCGCATGCCCGCCGAGTGGACCCCGCACGAGCGCACCTGGATGGCGTGGCCGGGCCCCAACCCCACCTTCGACAGCCCCGAGGACCTCGCCGCCTCCCGCGCCGCCTGGGCGGAGGTGGCCCGTGCGGTCCGCCGCTTCGAGCCGGTCACGGTCGTGTGCGGCCCGGGCCAGTCCGCGCCGGCCGCCGAACTCCTCGGCCCCGGCATCGACCTCGTCGAGCGGGAACTCGACGACGCCTGGATGCGCGACATCGGCCCCACCTTCCTCACCGACGGGCACGGTGAACTCGCGGCCGTGGACTGGACGTTCAACGGCTGGGGCGCCCAGGACTGGGCCCGCTGGGAGCACGACTCCAAGATCGGCGCCGAGGTCGCGGGCCTGGCCGGGGCGAAGACGTACGCCTCCCGGATGGTCAACGAGGGCGGCGCGATCCACGTCGACGGCGAGGGCACCGTGCTGCTCACCGAGACCGTGCAGCTCGGCCCGGAGCGCAACCCCGGCTGGAGCCGCGAGCAGGTCGAGGCCGAGATCCACGCCCAGCTCGGCACCGAGAAGGCCATCTGGCTGCCGCGCGGCCTGACCGGCGACTACCCCCCGTACGGCTTCGGCACCCTCGGCCACGTCGACATCGTCGCCGCCTTCGCCCGGCCCGGCGTGATCGTCGCCCACTCCCAGCAGGACCCCGCGCACCCCGACCACGAGGTGAGCCGGGAGGTCATCGGGCTGCTCAGGGCCCAGACCGACGCGCGCGGCCGCGCCATCGAGGTCGTCGAGGTCCCCGCCCCGACCGTCCTGGAGGCCGACGGCCACTGGGCCGACTACTCCTACATCAACCACTACCTCTGCAACGACGGCGTCGTCCTGTGCGGCTTCGACGACCCGCGCGACGAGACCGCGGCGGACATCTTCCGCCGGCTGTTCCCCGAGCGGACCGTGACGCTGGTGGACGCACGTACGATCTTCGCGGGCGGCGGTGGCATCCACTGCATCACCCAGCAGCAGCCGAAGGTCTGACAACGGGAGTCACGGATGGCCGGTGCGCGGAAGAACGCGCCACCGCGCGAGGAGGTCCTCGCCGCCGCCATGGAGATGATCGCCGAACGCGGTCTGGAGAAGCTCACCATGGCGGCGCTCGGCCGTGAGGTCGGCATGAGCAGCGGCCATCTCCTGTACTACTTCCGTTCCAAGGACGAGCTGCTGCTGCGCACCCTGGAGTGGAGCGAGGGCCGCCTCGGCGCCGAACGCGGCAGGCTGCTCGCCGCGCGCGGAACCGCCCGCGAACGCCTGGACGCCTACGTCGACCTGTACGTCCCCGACGGCCACCGGGACCCGCACTGGACCCTGTGGCTGGAGGTCTGGAACCACTCCCAGAACGCGGACGACGACGCCCGCGAACGGCAGGTGGCCATCGAGGGCGCCTGGCACCGCGACCTCGTCGCCCTGCTCGCCGAGGGCGTCTCGCGCGGCGAGTTCCGGCCCCTCGACGCGGACCGCTTCGGTGCCCGGCTGCGCGCCCTGCTGGACGGCTTCTCCATCCATGTGGCGATCGGCCTGCGCGGCACCAGCCGCGCGCAGGTCCTGTCCCACGTGCGGGAGTTCCTCGACGAGGCGCTGGGCCGAGCGGACGCCGGCCCGCCGGTCCTGTAGCCCAGTGCTCGCATCCTGAGACACCGTGTGATCACGGGGGCGGTATGTGCCACACTGCCCCCGTGCTCTCGTTCGCCACGATTATTGGCAGCAGGCGCGCCGGTCCGCAGTGACCGCCACGTACGACCAGGTACGGGCGGACACCGTCGTCCTCGACCCGCGCGCAGACCTCTCGCACCCGCGAGGGGTTTTTCGCTTTTCTGGCCCACCTTCAGCCGGGAGCGCAGCGCGAGGGATCATTGGGGGACGGTGGAGCCGGTCATTCCGGTAGACCGAGATTCAATACAGGAGCCTTGAGACCATGACGGAAACCAGCGAAGTCGACGATTCCTTCCACGTCTTCGACACGACGCTGCGCGACGGCGCGCAGCGCGAGGGCATCAACCTCACCGTGGCGGACAAGCTGGCCATCGCGCGGCACCTGGACGACTTCGGGGTGGGCTTCATCGAGGGCGGCTGGCCCGGCGCCAACCCCCGCGACACCGAGTTCTTCGCCCGCGCCGCCCAGGAGATCGACTTCCGGCACGCCGAGCTCGTGGCCTTCGGGGCGACCCGCAGGGCAGGCGGCAAGGCCGCGGAGGACCCCCAGGTCAAGGCGCTCCTGGACTCCGGCGCCCCGGTGATCACGCTGGTCGCCAAGTCCCACGACCGGCATGTGGAGCTGGCGCTGCGCACCACGCTGGAGGAGAACCTGGAGATGGTCCGCGACACCGTCTCCCACCTGGTCGCGCAGGGCCGGCGGGTGTTCGTGGACTGCGAGCACTTCTTCGACGGCTACCGCGCGAACCCCGCCTACGCGAAGTCCGTGGTCCGCGCCGCGCACGAGGCCGGCGCCGACGTGGTCGTGCTGTGCGACACCAACGGCGGCATGCTCCCCGCCCAGGTCCAGGCCGTGGTCTCCACCGTCCTCGCCGACACCGGCGCCCGCCTCGGCATCCACGCCCAGGACGACACCGGCTGCGCGGTCGCCAACACCCTCGCCGCGGTCGACGCCGGCGCCACCCACGTCCAGTGCACCGCCAACGGCTACGGCGAACGGGTCGGCAACTCCAACCTCTTCCCCGTCGTGGCGGCGCTGGAGCTCAAGTACGGCAAGAAGGTGCTCCCCGAGGGCGCGCTGCGGGAGATGACCCGCATCTCCCACGCGATCGCCGAGGTCGTCAACCTCACCCCCTCCACCCACCAGCCCTACGTGGGCGTGTCGGCGTTCGCGCACAAGGCGGGCCTGCACGCCTCCGCGATCAAGGTCGACCCCGACCTCTACCAGCACATCGACCCCGAGCAGGTCGGCAACACCATGCGGATGCTGGTCTCCGACATGGCCGGCCGCGCCTCCATCGAGCTCAAGGGCAAGGAACTCGGCGTCGACCTCGGCGACGACCGCGAACTGGTCGCCCGGGTCGTCGAGCGCGTCAAGGAACGCGAGCTCAAGGGCTACACGTACGAGGCCGCCGACGCCTCCTTCGAACTCCTGCTCCGCGAGGAGGCCGAGGGCCGCAGGCGCACCTACTTCGAGGTCGAGTCCTGGCGGGCCATCGTCGAGGACCGCCCCGACGGCAGCCACGCCAACGAGGCCACGGTCAAGCTCTTCGCCAAGGGCGAGCGCATCGTCGCCACCGCCGAGGGCAACGGCCCGGTCAACGCCCTGGACCGCGCCCTGCGCGTGGCCCTGGAGACGCTGTACCCGCAGCTGGCCAAGCTGGAGCTGGTCGACTACAAGGTCCGCATCCTGGAGGGCAAGCACGGCACGCAGTCCACGACCCGCGTCCTGATCTCCACGTCCGACGGCACGGGGGAGTGGTCCACGGTCGGCGTGGCGGAGAACGTCATCGCCGCGTCCTGGCAGGCGCTGGAGGACGCGTACACGTACGGCCTGCTGCGAGCCGGCGTCGAACCGGCCTCCTAGGGCTCCGGCGGGAGTCCGTGTCCCGTCCCCGCCGGGGACGGGACACGGACCGCGCTACTGCAACTGCCACTTCTGGTTGGCGGCCCCCGTGCACGACCAGATCTGCGCCCGCGCCCCGTTGGCCGACGAGTTGTCCGTCACGTCGAGGCATCTGTTCGCCGCGGTGTTGACCACGTCACCCGTCGAGGAGTTGTACGACCACTGCTGGGCGCCCGAACCGTTGCAGTCGTAGAGCTGGATCTTGGCGCCGTCGGACGTCGACCCCGAGGTGACGTCGAGGCACTTCCCGAGGGCGCGCACCGAACCGTCGGTCCCCACGGTCCAGGACTGGGCGGTGGTGCCGTTGCAGTCGTAGAGCTGCACCGCCGTGCCGTTGGCACCGGAACCGCCCGCCACGTCGAGGCACTTGCCGGCCAGCCCGACGAACGCGCCCGACCGGCCGCCCCCGTCCGACGGAGTGCCGGACCAGGTGAAGGTCGCCGACGTCTTGCCCGGCAGTGAGTAAGTGGCGTGCTGAGAACCCCAGTTGATCGTCACCGTCTTGGCGGCCGACGCGTCGTTGTAGGCGATCAGGGCCTTGCCGCCGTCCGGGTTGCGCCAGGCGACGTTCGGGACGGCGGAGGAGGCGGTGGAGGCGATCCGCTGGGCCCCGGGCCGGACGAACTTCGTCAGCTGGCCCATCGTGTAGTACTCGACCGTGTAGTCGACGGTCCCGCTCGCGCCGTCCCCGTTGTGCACGGTGATCAGCCCGGTGCAGGTTCCGCAACCGCCGTTGTGCGGGCCCTTGTTCTGGTCCACGGCGAGCGACCACTTGGTCACCGACTTCGCCCAGTTGCGGGTGTAGTCGACGATGTTGAGCATGTCCTCGCGCTGCTGGTTGGCGATCCACGTGCCGCCCGAGTGCTCGGTCCCGAAGGCGTCGAGGCCGGGGTACTGGTTGTGCACGCTCGTCTGCTTCGTGACGTCACCGCCGTACCCGTGCCAGGCGATGCCGCCGAAGTTCGGGTGCGAGCGGACCGCCGCGTCGTCGACGGTCTGGGCGGCGTAGGAGTCGTACACGTCCCAGTTCCAGTCGTGGGCGAGCACCTTGGTCGACAGCCCGGCGGCCTGGAGCTTCGGCAGCAGCTCGCTCTTGGTGAAGTAGGCGAGCCCCGAGGCGTTCCAGCTCATCGAGGGATAGCCCGAGCAGCAGGTCGGCTCGTTCTGGGCGGTGACGTACGCGACGGGGACACCCTGGTCCCGGTAGCCCTGGAGGTACTTCACGAAGTACGAGGCGTACGCGCCGTAGTCCTCCGCCTTCAGCCAGCCGCCGTTCAGCGACCCGCTGTCCTTCATCCAGGCCGGTGCCGTCCACGGCGAGGCCATGACCGTCAGGGCCGGGTTGAGCTGGAGTGCCTGCTTCGTGAGCGGCACCACGTCGGCCAGGTCGTGCGCGAGGGAGAACTGCGCCAGGTTCGGGTCGCTCTGCCCGGCCGGCACGTCGTCGTAGGTGTAGCCGTAGCGCGCGAGGTCCGAGGCGCCCATCGGGTTGCGCAGGAAGGACAGCCCGATGCCGTCCGTGGGGGAGAAGAGCTTGCGCATCGTCGCGTCGCGGGTGCTCTGCGACAGGGCCCCGCTGCTGTTCATCAGCCACGCGGCGGTGTCCGTGAAGGACGCGCCGCCGCCGGTGAAGGTCTGGTACCGGGTGTTCTCGTCGACGGTGATGTTCTCGCCGGCGCCGCCGCTGCCCGACTGGAAGGCGAACGGAGCCTGGGCCTGGAGCCCGCGCACCACATGGCGCCCGCCGTCGTCGTCCGTGGTCGTCAGATAGGCCGTGACCTGTTCACCCGCGGCGTGCGCGGGCGCGGCCGCCGTGAATCCGGCGGTGACGAGCAGCCCGGCGAGGACCGCCCGAACCGCCCGAGTGGATCTCCTGCTGGATCTCCTCATGGAGCGCCGCCCTTCTGGAGGTGGGGGTGGGAGGCGTGCGAGGCGTGAGTAAATGACGGCTTCGGGGGCGCGTCAAGGGGTTGCGCGTTCAGATTCTGAAGGAACAACTGCTCTGATCCGGACGGGAGTTGAGTGTGTACCGGTTCTGGCGTGAAGTCTTGACGCCTTGCCGGGACGCCAGTTAACTCACGCCGTGATCTAAGCCGTGAGACAAAGCGTCCGAGGAGCAGGGAACAGAACGAGCACGTCATCGTCGGGAAGCACGTCGTCAGAACAACGTGAGAGTCGAGGGGAACCCCATTGACCGGGCTCGATCGGAATTCCGTACGAAGAACCGCTCTGCTGGCCGGTGCCGCGCTGATCGCCGCACTGCTTCCGCTCGCCTCGGCGGGAGCGGCGGCGGCCGATGAACCCGCGCCGGTCCCCGTCGACCGCTTCGAGGGCGAGGTGCCCTTCGCGAGCCAGCCCGCCGAGGGCCTCTTCACCTGGGGCGGCGACAGCGACGACCCGCCCAAGCTGGCCCTGACCGCGTGGTCCGACGCGCCCGAGGGGGCGAAGGTCCTCACCGGCGACTACGACATCAGCGGCTACGGCGGCTTCACCCACGACTTCGCCGCGGACCAGCCGGCCCACGACTGGTCCGCGCACAAGGGCATCCGCTTCTGGTGGGACGGCCGGAACACCGCCAAGAAGATCTCCTTCGAGATCAAGGACGGTGGCGTCAACGGCGAGGCCTCCGAGCTGTGGACGACGTCCTTCACGGACGACTTCACCGGCTGGAAGCAGATCGAGATCCCCTTCGGCGACTTCGTCTACCGAACGGACTACCAGCCCGTCGGCGGCATCGACCACGTCCTCGGGCTGAGCCAGATGTGGGGCTACGCCCTGACCCTCCCGGTCGGTGTCCACGGGCAGTTCGCCATGGACGACGTCGAGCTCTACGGAAAGGCCGACCAGTCCCTGCGGGCCTCCGTCACCACGGACGCCGCCGTCTACCCGGTACGGGAGGGCGGCACGGCCGCCGTGAAGGTCTCCGTCGCCACCACCGGCTCCGCCCCGATCGACGAACCGGTGACCGTCGCGTACGAGAGCGCGGGCGGCACCGCCGAGCCGGGCCGGGACTACACCCCCGTCAAGGGCGAGATCACCTTCCCGGCGGGCACGACGTCCGGCACGAGCCGCACCGTCACCGTCGCGACCCGGCACGACAAGTCAGCCGAGGCCGCCGAGACGATCCCCCTCACGTTCACGGTGACCGGTGCCAAGGCCCCCGCCGAGACCCCGCAGGTGGTCATCGACGCCCACGGACTGCCGTATCTGGACCCGAAGCTGCCCGTCAGGAAGCGGGTCGCCGACCTCCTCTCCCGGATGTCCCTGGAGGAGAAGGCCGGGCAGATGACCCAGGCCGAGCGCGGCGCGATCGGCACGGGCGGTGACATCGCCTCCTACGACCTGGGGTCCCTGCTCTCCGGCGGCGGCTCCACCCCGACCCCCAACACCCCCGCCGCCTGGGCGCGGATGATCGACGGCTACCAGCTGCGGGCGCGGGCCACCCGGTTCCAGATCCCGCTGATCTACGGCGTGGACGCCGTGCACGGCCACAACAACCTCGCGGGCGCGACGATCATGCCCCACAACATCGGCATCGGCGCCACCCGTGATCCCCGGCTGGCCGAGCGGACGGGCGCGGTGACCGCCTCCGAGGTCCGCGCCACCGGCATCCCCTGGGACTTCGCGCCCTGCCTGTGCGTGACCCGCGACGAACGCTGGGGCCGCTCCTACGAGTCCTTCGGCGAGGACCCTGCGCTCGTGAAGTCCATGGAGACGATCATCCAGGGCCTCCAGGGCGCCCGTGACGGCAGGGACCTGAAGGACGACGACAAGGTCCTCGCCACCGCCAAGCACTTCGTCGGCGACGGCGGCACCGGCTACGGCACGTCCACGACCGGTTCGTACACCCTCGACCAGGGCGTCACCACGGTCACCAGGAAGCAGCTGGAAGCCGTGCACCTGGCACCGTTCCAGACGGCCGTCGACCGGGGTGTCGGCACGGTCATGCCCTCGTACTCCTCGCTCGACATCGTCGGTGACGGCCAGGGCCCGGTGAAGATGCACGCCCGCGCCGACATGATCAACGGCGTGCTCAAGGGCCGGATGGGCTTCGACGGCTTCGTGATCAGCGACTGGAACGCCATCGACCAGCTCCCCGGCGACTACGCCGCGCACGTCCGCACCTCGGTCAACGCGGGCGTGGACATGATGATGGTGCCGTACGCGTACAAGGACTTCCGGACGACGCTCATGGACGAGGTGACGGCCGGCCGGGTCACCCAGCGGCGGATCGACGACGCCGTGTCGCGCATCCTCACCCAGAAGTTCAGGCTGGGCCTCTTCGAGAAGCCCTACGCGGACACGAGCGGCGCCGCGCGGATCGGCTCGGCCGCGCACCGGGACGTGGCGCGGCAGGCGGCGGCCGAGTCCCAGGTCCTGCTGAAGAACGCCGGCGGTGTGCTGCCGCTGAGGAAGTCCCAGAAGGTGTACGTCGCCGGTTCGAACGCGGACGACCTGGGCAACCAGACCGGCGGCTGGACCCTCACCTGGCAGGGCTCGTCCGGCGCGGTCACCAAGGGCACGACGATCCTCCAGGGCATGCGCAACGCCGGGGGCGACGTCACCTACTCCAAGGACGCCTCGGCGCCGACCGCCGGATACGACGTCGGTGTGGTCGTCGTCGGCGAGACCCCGTACGCGGAGGGCGTCGGTGACGTCGGCAACGGCAACGACCTGGAGCTGACCGCGGCCGACAAGGCGGCCGTCGACAAGGTCTGCGCGGCCATGAAGTGCGCGGTGCTGATCGTCTCGGGCCGCCCGCAGCTCATCGGCGACCGGCTCGGCTCGGTGAACGCCCTGGTGGCCTCGTGGCTGCCGGGCACCGAGGGCGACGGGGTCGCGGACGTCCTCTACGGAAGGCGCGCCTTCACCGGACAGCTCCCGGTCACCTGGCCGAAGTCGGAGGCCCAGCTGCCGATCAACGTCGGTGACACCACCTACGACCCGCAGTTCCCGTACGGATGGGGCCTCACGACGCTGACGAAGGTCTCCTCGGGCGGGACCGCCACGCTGAGGGAGCTCGCCCGGGTGGCCTCGGCGGCGGAGCGGCGCGGCGCCGACGGGACGGGCCGCGCGGCCGTGACGAAGGCCCGCCTGCTCGTCCAGCAGAAGATCGGCTCGGCGGTCACCGCGGCGAACGCGGGTCCCTTCGCGGACGCGGACCATCTGCTCCTGACCGGCCACTACGGAGAGGCGGTGGCGAAGCTGGCCCAGGCGTACCGCGCGGGATGAGGGAGAACGCGCAGGGCCGGCCGGGGCCGCACATCGGCCCCGGCCGGCCCGCGTTCTCCTCCGCGGTCCCTACGTCGCGGGCGGCGTCACCGGAGCGGCGCTCCTCAGCTCCTTCGCGAGCCTGCGGGCCTGGAGGGCCTTGACCACGGTGTACACGCGGATCACGGAGAACACGAGCACCGCGAGGCCGAGGAACGCGCCGAAGGCGGACCCGTCCCTGGCCGCCGCGTAGAAGAGGAAACCGCTGAAGGGGAAGCCGACGGCGATGAGCAGCGGCTCGCGCACCCAGAACGGGAGCACGCGAAGGATGAGTCCGATCATCCGGCCACTTCAGCAGGTTCATGTCAGGCGCGGCTGTGATGGAGGCCACAGTTCCGGAAGATGGAACCGAATCGTTCCGTGCCGGCGGTCCGACGCCGAGCCCGACGCCGCGCCCGACGCCGAGTCCGAGTCCGACGCCGAGTCCGACGCCGAGCCCGAGGTCGTGTGAGACGGCCGCGGGGCCCGGGGCCGGGGTGCCCGACCGGCTCCCGCGCGACCGCGGAACAGCCGTTCCGATGTCCTGTTTCGCTCCGGTTCGGGTAGCTTCAAGGCATGAGGGCCGCACGCACCCGAGGACTTCCAGGCCTGTTGGTCGCACTGACGCTCGCGGCCCTGGCGATGGTGTGGATCCCGGCACCCCGGGCCCACGCCGCCACCGATGTCTCCACCGTCGCGGCGGCCCTGAGGAAGGGCCCCGTCTATGTGGACCCGGCCGCCTCGGGCCAGCTCTCCGCCTCGGAGGCCGACGCTCTGACCGCCAAGATCGAGAAGGCGGACCGGCCTGTCTTCGTCGCCGTGCTCCCCGCCGGCTTCCCCACCGCGAACCTCTTCCAGGACCTGCGCACCGCCACCGGGATCACCGGCCTCTACGCGATCAGACTCGGCGACCGTTTCGACGCCCGCGCCGACTCCGCGGTGATGTCCCGCTCGGCCGTCCAGAACCTCGTGACCAGCGTCCAGGGCGTCTCGGACGCGAACACCCAGCTGAACGAGTTCACCGACCGCGCTCTCGCCAACATCCACGGTTCGGCCCCCGAGAGCTGGGGCGGCAGCATGGACAGCAGCAGCGTCCCGACCGGAGCGCTGATCGTGGTCGGCGCGGTGGCCGTCCTCGGCGGCGCGGGCGCCTACGCGGTCGTGCGCCGCAACCGGCGCCGTGAGCGGGAGGAGCAGCGGGCCGCGCTCGACCGGCTCCGCGTGGTCGTGGACGAGGACATCACCGCCTTCGGCGAGGAACTGGACCGGCTGGACTTCCACCCGGCGGAGGCCGGCGCCGACGACGCGATGCGCGCGGACTACGAACGCGCGCTGGACGCCTACGAACAGGCGAAGTCCTTCATGGCCAAGGCCCAGCGGCCGGAGGACGTACGCGGGGTCACCCGGTCGCTGGAGGAGGGCCGCTTCTCGCTCGCCGTGCTCGCGGCGCGCCGCGAGGGCCGCCCGGTCCCCGAGCGCCGCGCGCCCTGCTTCTTCGACCCCCGCCACGGTCCGTCCGTGACCGACACGGCCTGGACGCCCGCCGGGGGCGCGCCCCGCGAGGTCCCGGTCTGCAAGGCGGACTGGATGCGTCTGTCCGGCGGTGAGGAACCGGCGGTCCGCGAGGTCGAGACGGACCGCGGGCGCCGCCCGTACTGGGACGCGGGCCCGGCGTACGGGCCCTGGGCGGGCGGCTATTTCGGCGGCGGAGTGCTGCCGGGCCTGCTCGTCGGGACCGTGCTCGGCAGCATGATGGCGAGCCCCGGGTACGGGGCGGCGTACGGCACCGGCTACGGCGACTTCGGCGGCGGCTACGACGGAGGCGATGTCTCCGGCGCGGACTTCGACCCCGGCGACTTCGGAGGCGGCTTCGGCGACGGCGGGGGCGGCGACTTCGGCGGCGGGGGTGGCGACTTCGGGGGCGGCTTCTGAGGGTGCGGCGCTCGGCTCACGAGGGGTGCGGCGCACGGGCTACGAGGGTGCGGCGCACTGGCTACGCGGTGCCGCGCACGGGCTACAAGGGATGCGGCGCACGGCTCACGCGGTGCGGCGCACAGGCTTCGCGGGGCGCCGCGTACAGCTCACGCGAGGTGCCGTCGTCCGCGCACACGGCGGCGCCGGGCACCCCCGTGAGGGGAGCCCGGCGCCGGAGAACAGCGTTCGGCGGTGCGGGGGCCGTCGGCCCGCGGCTCAGCCGGCGTTCTTGATCGCCGAGATGTCGAAGTTCAGCTTGATCTTGTCGGAGACGAGGACGCCGCCGGTCTCCAGGGCCGCGTTCCAGGTGAGGCCCCAGTCGGAGCGCAGGATCTCGGCCTTGCCCTCGAAGCCCACGCGCTCGTTGCCGAACGGGTCCTTCGCGGAGCCGTTGAACTCCAGGTCGATGCTGATCTGCTTGGTGGTGCCGAGGATCTCCAGGTCGCCGGTGATCCGGTAGTCGTCACCGCCGAGGGCCTCCGCCTTGACGGAGCGGAAGGTCATCGCGGGGAACTCGTCGGTCTTGAAGAAGTCGGCGCTCTTGAGGTGACCGTCGCGGTCGGCGGACCCGGTGTCGATGCTGTCCATCGTGATGTCGAGCGAGGCCGTGGACCGGGACGGGTCGCCGCCGTCCAGGTGGAGCGTGCCCTCGAAGTCCTTGAACGAGCCCTTGACGTTGGTGACCATCGCGTGCCGGGCGACGAAGCCGATCGTCGAGTGGGCCGGGTCGATGGTGTAGTCGCCGGTCAGCGCGGCCAGGTCCGGGCTGACGACGCCGGTCGTCGCGGTGGCCGTCGCGGCGGCGGAGGTCTCGGTGGTGCCGGTGGTCTTGCGGCCGAAGATGCCCATCAGATGCTCCTTGGGGGACGGGCCGCGGTTCCGGGGAGAGCCACGGCGGCGTTCTGTTGAATGTTCAACGAGGTCAACGTGGACCACCGTAGACCTATTCCGTTCAACTTTCAACAGTATCCGTAAGGTGGAGGGAAGGTGACGCTCGGTGAGGCGTACGCGGCCCCCCGGCACCGGGCCCGGACGCGCGCGGGGGTGCGCGGACCGCTGAACGGGGGGTCGTGTCACCCCGGTGACGGCATGGGCCGCTCATGAATGTCGGGTGGCACGCGGCCGAACGGTTTGTGTGACCTCAACAAACCCGAACCCCTCCGGGCAGTCGGATCGCCTGCATGTGATGGTGGTTCTGTTCAGGGGCACCAGGAAAACGGTCCGAGGACTGTGCAGAGTCGACGGGCCTCTTTCCTTGGCGGACTTCGTATGGTCGCTACATGACCGTTTTGGACGAGGCCGACACCGCGAGCACCACGATCCCCACAGGCGAGCCGACGGACGCGCGTGGCCGTGTGGCGGAACTGCACGCCATCCGTGCGGAGGCCTTGCGGGGTCCCAGCGAGAAGGCGACCGAGGCGCAGCATGCCAAGGGCAAGCTGACCGCGCGGGAGCGGATCGAGCTGCTGCTGGACGCGGGCTCGTTCCAGGAGGTCGAGCAGTTGCGCCGGCACCGGGCGACCGGGTTCGGTCTGGAGGCGAAGAAGCCGTACACCGACGGTGTGATCACCGGGTGGGGCACGGTCGAGGGCCGGACGGTGTTCGTGTACGCGCACGACTTCCGGATCTTCGGCGGGGCGCTGGGCGAGGCCCACGCGACGAAGATCCACAAGATCATGGACATGGCGATCGCGGCGGGTGCGCCGCTGGTGTCGCTGAACGACGGCGCGGGCGCCCGGATCCAGGAGGGCGTCTCCGCCCTGGCCGGTTACGGCGGGATCTTCCAGCGCAACACCCGCGCCTCGGGTGTGATCCCGCAGATCTCGGTGATGCTGGGCCCGTGTGCGGGCGGCGCGGCCTACAGCCCCGCCCTGACGGACTTCGTGTTCATGGTCCGTGAGACCTCGCAGATGTTCATCACCGGACCGGACGTGGTCAAGGCGGTCACCGGCGAGGAGATCACCCAGAACGGTCTGGGTGGCGCGGACGTGCACGCCGAGACCTCGGGCGTGTGCCACTTCGCCTACGACGACGAGGAGACCTGCATCGCCGAGGTGCGCTACCTCCTGTCGATGCTCCCGCAGAACAACCGCGAGAACCCGCCGCGCGCCGAGTCCGCCGACCCGGCCGACCGCCGCAGCGAGGTGCTCCTCGACCTGGTCCCGGCCGACGGCAACCGCCCGTACGACATGACCAAGGTCATCGAGGAGCTCGTCGACGACGGCGACTACCTGGAGGTCCACGAGCGCTGGGCCCGCAACATCATCTGCGCGCTGGCCCGCCTCGACGGCCAGGTCGTCGGCATCGTCGCCAACCAGCCGCAGAGCCTCGCGGGTGTCCTCGACATCGAGGCGTCCGAAAAAGCTGCACGCTTTGTCCAGATGTGTGACGCTTTCAATATCCCGATCATCACGTTGCTGGACGTGCCCGGGTTCCTCCCGGGTGTCGACCAGGAGCACGGCGGGATCATCCGGCACGGCGCGAAGCTGCTCTACGCCTACTGCAACGCGACGGTGCCGCGGATCTCGCTCATCCTGCGCAAGGCGTACGGAGGTGCCTACATCGTCATGGACAGCCAGTCCATCGGGGCCGACCTCACCTACGCCTGGCCGACGAACGAGATCGCCGTGATGGGCGCCGAGGGTGCCGCCAACGTCATCTTCCGCCGTCAGATCGCCGATGCCGCCGATCCCGAGGCGATGCGCGTCCGCATGGTCAAGGAGTACAAGGCCGAGCTGATGCACCCGTACTACGCCGCCGAGCGCGGGCTGGTCGACGACGTCATCGACCCCGCGGAGACCCGCGAGGTCCTGATCAAGTCGCTCGCGATGCTGCACACCAAGCACGCGGACCTGCCCTCCCGCAAGCACGGCAACCCCCCGCAGTAACCCGGCGGATTCTCCGCGGTACCCCCGCGGAAACCTCTCTCCTGGAGACTGAAACCTATGAGCAACGCTGACATCCGCGTCGAGAAGGGCCATGCCGAGCCCGAGGAGGTCGCCGCCATCACGGCGATCCTCCTGGCCCGTGCCGCCTCCGCTCCCACAGATGCCGCCTCCTCCCACCGCCCCCACCGCAAGGCCGGCTGGCGCCGGCTGGAGCGCGAGCCCGGCTTCCGGGCGCCGCACAGCTGGCACTGAGACTCCGACGCCGACAGCCCCGCCCTCCCGACGGAGAGCGGGGCTGCGGTGTGTCCGGAGGCCCGTGGGCGCCCTCCAGGGCCAACTGGGCGCTCTTCCATGGATATTCGGGCAGCCCCTGTCTGCCTCGCGTCCAACGGGGCCGTATGGGGCGCCAGTTGAGCCCGGCGCTCCCGTATGCGCGTACCGCACGCGTGTGTTCGGGCCCGAGGCACCCTCGGGCCCACGGACGCACGACGGCCCCTGTCTCTCCGGGCGGAGAAGCAGGGGCCGTCGTCGTGCGAGCGGGTGACGCTAGCGCAGGCGCGCCATGAGGGCGTGCTCGACCAGCGTGATGAGCGCCGACTTGGCGTCCGCGCGGTGACGGGCGTCCGTCGTGATGATCGGGGCGTCCGGGCCGATCTGAAGGGCCTCGCGGACTTCCTCCGGGTTGTACGGCTGGTTGCCGTCGAAGCCGTTGAGGGCGATCACGAACGGCAGGCCGCTGTTCTCGAAGTAGTCGACCGCCGGGAAGCAGTCGGCGAGACGCCGGGTGTCCACCAGGACGATCGCGCCGATGGCGCCGCGGACCAGGTCGTCCCACATGAACCAGAAGCGGTCCTGACCCGGCGTACCGAAGAGGTACAGAATCAGGTCCTGGTCGAGGGTGATACGGCCGAAGTCCATGGCGACGGTCGTCGTCGTCTTGTCTCCGGTGTGCGTGAGGTCGTCGATGCCCGCCGAAGCGGACGTCATGACGGCCTCGGTGCGCAGCGGGTTGATCTCCGAGACGGCGCCGACGAACGTGGTCTTGCCCACGCCGAAGCCGCCCGCCACCACGATCTTCGCGGACGTGGTGGAGCGGGAAGGCCCTCCGCTAGAGCTTGCGAAGTCCACTGAGCACCCTTTCGAGCAATGTCACGGCTGGCTGGCCGCCGGCGCTCTCGTCGCCGCCCGGCTGATGAATGGCGACCAGGCCCGCCTCCGCCAAGTCGGCGACGAGGATCCTGGCCACACCGAGAGGGATGGTCAGCAGGGCCGAGATCTCGGCCACCGACTTGATCTCACGGCAGAGGTTGCAGATGCGCTGATGCTCGGGCAACTGGCCCTGCATCTGGTGCGGCTGCGCGGTGGTGTGCACCAGTGCCTCGATGGCGAGCTGGTAGCGGGGCCTGGTGCGGCCACCCGTCATGGCGTAGGGACGCACCAGGGGGTTGTTGGACGACCCGGCGGGCGCCGCCTCGGGAGAACGTCGCTGCGGCTGCACGGGCTGGATGCGCGGCGCCGGCGGCTGGTCGTACGGGGACGGCCCGGGGCCCTGGGGACCCTGGGGCGCGTACGGCTGCCGTCGCTGGTGGGGTGCGGAGGGAGGAAAGTTGTACCGGTTCGGGTCGCCTGAACCGTCGCCCTGCCCCTGGCCGGGGCCGTACGACCAATTGCCCGAAGACGAACCGCCTGGGGGTGTTACCACTCTCTCTCCTCCTCCGACTGTGCCGGGCACCCAACGCTGGGACCGCGTCCCGAAACCTTACGGCCCCGGGACGACAATTCGCACCGTCTGTCTATTAGTTGAGAAGGCTGCCCTGGAGCTCCGCACGAAGGTCCGGAGTGAGAACCGTGCCCGCACGGTCCACCAGAAGCGCCATCTCGTACCCAATGAGACCGATGTCCGCCTCAGGGTGTGCGAGTACTGCGAGGGAAGAACCATCCGAAACGGACATGAGGAAGAGGAATCCTCGCTCCATCTCCACAACGGTCTGGTTCACGTGGCCGCCCTCGAAGATACGGGACGCGCCCGCGGTCAAGGAGGTCAGACCGGACGCGACGGCGGCGAGCTGGTCGGCGCGGTCGCGGGGAAAGCCTTCGGACATAGCCAGAAGGAGTCCATCGGCGGAGACCACCACTGTGTGCGACACACCGGGGGTGTTGTCCACGAAGTTGGTGATCAACCAGTTCAGGTTCTGTGCCGCCTGGCTCATCGGGCTCACACTAACGCTCCTGGTTGTAGGTGCTGTCAGAACCGAGGCCCTGACCGTTCGTCTCACTACCTGCACTGCGTCCCCGCTCGACACCGCGACGCAGGTTGCTCAGCCTGCCCCGGACGTCCTCGGGAGCACGGGAGACCTGGGGGCCTCCCTGGGGGGTCGATTCCGCGGTTCCCTCGACCAGGTTGGCCTTGGGCACCCGCCGCGGCAGACCGGACGAGGTGACCCCGCCCGCCTTGGGCTTCTTCAGCTGCTCGGCGCGCTGCCACCGGTCGTCGTTGGACGACCGCCAGTCATCGCCCGTGTTCCCGGAGGACATGGGCGCCGACTGCTCCCTCGCCGGTTCCGCGGGGCGCCGACCGTTGCCGGCCGGGGCGGCTCCGCGACGCGGGAGTCCCGCGTCGGTCATCGTGTGGGGGGCCGAGACGGCCGGACCCGGACGACCAAAGCCTACGCTGTCCCGCTCACTCGCGTCAGCGACCTGCGGAGATTCCGCTTGCGGAGCGTAGTCGGGCCGGTACCCGCCCTGGTACATGTCCTGCTGCTGCGGCTGCGGCCAGTCGTCCTGGTAGGACGGCTCACCGAAGCCCGACAGGGTCTCCGGGGCGGAGCCGCCCATTCCGGCGTGCTCCTGCTGGACCGGCTCCGTGTAGGAGGGCTCAGGGTAGCCGCCGTTGGACGGGAAGTACGCCTCGTCGTACGCGGCCTGCTGCGGCTCCTCGTACGACGTCTGCTGGTCGTACGTCGTCTGCTGCTCCTCGTGCACGCCCTGGGCGCCGTCGTACGCCGGGGCGCCGTCGAAGGACGCCTGCCCGTCGTCGTACCCGGAGCCGGGCTGGGCCTCGAAGCCCTCGGCGTAGCCCTGGGGGGCCTCCGTGGCCTCCGGGCCGTGCGTCTGGGCCTCCAGGGCCGCACGGCGCCCCTCGCGCATGAGGGAGCGGCCCACGGGGTCCAGATCGCGGATGTCGTCCGGGACCTCGTAGCGGCTGTCGTCGAAACCGAGGTCCGCGGCGGTCAGCACGGGCTGCTGCTGGGCCCCGAAGTTCTCACCCTGGAACGACTGCTGCTGCTCGGGAATGATCTGGGACACGGTGAACTCGTCGCGCATCGGCTGCTGCTCGCCACCGCCACCGTGGGTGATGGCGTCGGGCAGCATGACCAGGGAGGTGGTGCCGGCCTGCTCGCCCGAGGGGCGCAGCTGGACCCGGATGCCGTGGCGGTCGGACAGCCGGCCGACCACGAACAGGCCCATGCGCTGCGAGATCGCGGCGTCCACGGTCGGCGGGTTGGCCAGCTTGTGGTTGATGTCCGCGAAGTCCTCGGCGGTGAGGCCGATGCCCTTGTCGTGGATCTCGACCATGATGCGGCCGTCGGGAAGACGGGTCGCGGTGACGCGGACCTTGGTCTGCGGGGAGGAGAACGTGGTCGCGTTCTCCAGCAGCTCGGCCAGCAGGTGCACGAGGTCGGTCACGGCGCGGCCGTGGATCTCGGCCTCCGGGACGCCGGAGAGCTCGATGCGCTCGTACTGCTCCACCTCGGAGGAGGCGGCGCGCAGGACGTCGACCAGCGGGACCGGCTGGTCCCAGCGGCGGCCGGGCTCCTCGCCGGCGAGGACCAGGAGGTTCTCGCCGTTGCGGCGCATACGGGTCGCGAGGTGGTCCAGGCGGAAGAGGTTCTCCAGCTGGTCCGGGTCGGCCTCGTTGTTCTCCAGGTCGGTGATCAGGGTCAGCTGGCCCTCGATCAGCGACTGGTTGCGGCGCGAGAGGTTCGTGAAGATCGCGTTGATGTTGCCTCGCAGGAGGGCCTGCTCGGCGGCCAGTCGCACGGCCTCGCGGTGGACCTGGTCGAAGGCGCGGGCGACCTCGCCGATCTCGTCCGTCGTGTTGATCGGGATCGGCTGCACGCGGGTGTCGACCCGGCCGGGGTCGGTGCGCGAGAGCTGGTCGACCAGCATCGGCAGGCGCTGCTCGGCGACATTGAAGGCGGCGCTGCGCAGCTGGCGCATCGCGCGGCTCATCTGGCGGGCCACCATGCCGGCCAGGATGAACGCGGCGAGCAGGGCGACCACGACGATGGCACCGGTGATGAAGGCGTCGGTCTGCGCCGTGTTGGAGATGTCACCGGCCTCGGCCACGGCCTTGTCGGCGAGGTCGGACTCGATCTGGCGGTACGCGTTGTACTTGGCGGTGTTGACCGCCATCCAGTTCTGCGCGGTGATGCCGTTCGCGGCCAGCGTGGCGCGGTCGGCGGGCTGCGGGGAGGGGAGCTTCGCCAGCGAGGTGACCATGGTGACCGGGTTCGCGGGCGGCGGCACGTAGTTCGGGTCGGCGGCCGCGGCTTCCCGCGCCTTCGCCGTCAGATCGGCCTTGATCCTGGCCGTGGCCTCGTCGAGCTTGGTCGCGTCGGCCTCGGTACCACCACCGCGGTACTCCTCGACGGCGATGCCCTCGAGGTAGGCGTACGAGGACAGGGCGACGCGCTGGCTGTCGAGGCTGCTCAGACCGGGACCCGGCTTGATCAGCATGTGCAGACCGATGGACCGCTCCAGCGACAGCGCGGCCTTGGACAGCGAGATCGCGTAGACCGTACGGCCGTAGCTGGTGATGTTTCCGGTGCCCAGGCCGAGCTCGTTGGCGAACTCCATCAGCGGGTGCTGGATCTGGAGGTAGCCCTCCTCGGTCTGCACACCGGTGAGCTTGCTGCCGTAGGCGAGGGCCCGCAGCTTCGTGAGACCGGGCTCGACGTTGCGGAAGACCGCGAGGCGGCGCTCCAGGCCCGGCGTCTTCGGCATGTTCTGGGCGGCCTGGTCGAAGGCGTCGGCGGCCAGGTCGGTGTCCCGGCGGACCTTGACGACGGTCGCGTCCTTCGCACCCTTGCCGGTCAGCAGCGGTGCGGCGCTGAGGTCGCGCTCGACGAACAGTTTGTCGCCGTAGTTCAGGGCCGCCTGCACCAGGCGGGCCGTCTTCTCGGCGTCCTGGGCTTCCTGCCAGGTGTCGATCGAGCTCTTCACCTGGAAGCCGCCCATGACGAGGCCGACCACCACGGGTATGAGCAGGATCGCGTTCAGCCTGGTCGGCACGCGCCAGTTGCGCGGGGAGAATCGGCTCCCGCTCGACGCGGGCGCCGGCGTGGGCTCGGGGCCGGCGACTTGTGCGGGCGCCGCTCCGCGCGCCGGCGGGGTGAAGTTGCCCCGTGCCGACGGCTCGGGACCGTTCATGCTTCGCCTCACTCGACCAACAACCTCTCGGCGTCGGCACCTACTGTGTGCCGCCGTATCTACCAGCGCCCTTGACTACTGGGCAGTTCAGCGCATTCCAGCACGCCAAGCAGCGCCATTCCAAACACTCGGAACGGGTGATTCCGAGTGGTGCCGGCCACAGATAAAACGGTCATAAAGAGCGAGCCCCGCCAAAAGACGGGGCTTTCATGAACGCAGGGGCATCGGGCGACCGCTATGCGTGTCGGGGCCAGCGAAATTCTCTGTCGAAACGTTATGAACACCGAGGCCGGCCGTGTCAAATGACACAGCCGGCTCCAATGCTTCTACGACAACTTCCATAGGGAGCCGTCTACTTGGCTGCTACCGCAGCCGTGCCATGAGGGCGTGCTCGACCAGCGTGATGAGAGCGCTCTTCGCATCTGCACGGTGACGGGCGTCCGTCGTGATGATCGGGGCGTCCGGGCCGATCTGAAGGGCCTCGCGCACTTCCTCCGGGTTGTACGGCTGGTGACCGTCGAAGCCGTTGAGGGCGATGACGAACGGCAGGCCGCTGTTCTCGAAGTAGTCGACCGCCGGGAAGCAGTCGGCGAGACGCCGGGTGTCCACCAGGACCACGGCGCCGATGGCGCCGCGGACCAGGTCGTCCCACATGAACCAGAAGCGGTCCTGGCCCGGCGTACCGAAGAGGTACAGGATCAGGTCCTGGTCGAGGGTGATACGGCCGAAGTCCATGGCCACCGTGGTGGTGGTCTTGTCCCCGGTGTGGGTGAGGTCGTCGATGCCCGCCGAAGCGGAGGTCATGACGGCCTCGGTCCGCAGGGGGTTGATCTCGGAGACGGCGCCCACGAACGTGGTCTTGCCGACACCGAAGCCACCCGCTACGACGATCTTCGCGGAGGTGGTCGCCCGGCCTCCGTCAGAGCTTGCGAAGTCCACTGAGCACCCTTTCGAGCAGTGTCACGTCCGGCGCGCCGCCGTTGTTCTCATCGCCGCCAGGCTGGTGAATGGCGACAAGTCCGGCCTCGGCGAGGTCCGCGACAAGGATCCTGGCCACGCCGAGCGGCATGGACAGGAGGGCCGACACCTCGGCCACCGACTTCACTTCCCGGCACAGATGGCAGATGCGCTGGTGTTCGGGGAGCAGACCCATCAGCTGGGCCGGATCGGCCGTGGTGCTGATCAGAGCCTCTATGGCCAGTTGGTACCGCGGCCTGGTCCGGCCGCCGGTCATCGCGTACGGACGTACCAGCGGCTGGTCGCCTTCATCCCCGTACGACTCGGCGTACGGATCATGAGAGGCGGGGGGCGGGGTCATGAATCCTCCGGGCGGGACAGCAAGTCGGTCAGTCGTGCCGTCTGTTGAGGCCGGTGGGGGGATTGTGGCGGCCGGACGGTGATTTCGTGCGGTGTCTGGATCCGGCGGCGGTCAGTGAAGCAGACTGCCTTGTAGTTCGGCACGCAGGTCCGGCGTGAGGACGGCGCCCGCACGGTCGACGAGCAGTGCCATCTCGTAGCCGACAAGGCCGATGTCGCACTCCGGGTGGGAGAGGACCGCGAGGGACGATCCGTCCGAAACCGACATCAGGAAGAGGAAACCGCGCTCCATCTCCACGACCGTCTGGGCCACCGAGCCGCCTTCGAAGATCCGGGAGGCCCCGGCGGTCAGCGAAGTGAGTCCGGAGGCCACGGCCGCCAGTTGGTCCGCGCGGTCGCGGGGGAAGCCTTCGGACATTGCCAGAAGGAGTCCGTCGGCGGACACGACGACGGTGTGGGACACCCCGGGGGTGTTGTCCACGAAGTTGGTGATCAACCAGTTGAGGTTCTGTGCCGCCTGGCTCATCGGGCTCAACTAACGCTCCTGCTGGTGAGTGGGGCTGGGGAAGCTGCCGGTCTGGCCGTTGGGAGCGGCCTGTCGACCTTGCTGAATGCCCCGACGGAGATTGGTCAGCCGGCCGCGTACGTCATCGGGCGCACGCGAGACCTGCGGACCGCTTTGGTGCTGTTGCTGCTGTGCCGTACCCGCGACGAGGTTGGCTCGCGGGACGCGGCGCGGCAGGCCTGAGGTGGTGACCCCGCCTGCCGACGGCTTGCGGGAACGCTCTGCCTGCTTGACGAGGTCGTCGTTGGGAGAGCTGCGCCACGTGGTGGTGGCGGCCGGTGCGGCGGCCGGCCGCTGCGGGACCGGGGGAGTCTGCGGCTGCTGGGGGGCGGCCTGTGCGTATCCCTGGGAACCGTTGTTCTGGGCGGTGCCGTTGGTGGGCGCACCGTCCGAGCCGTTCGCCTGACCGTGGAACCAGTTGGTCTCCAGCGTGTCGTACAGCGGGGTACGGCCGTCACCGGGGCTCGAGGCCGGCGGAAGCGCCTCGGGGGTCTGCGGACGAGCGGGCGCCTGTGGGGTGGCGGGCCGTTCGTACTGTCCGGTGGACGAGCCCTGCCCGTTGCCGTAGCCGGGTGCCGCGAACTGCCCGGTGGACGCGGGGTCCTGGGAAGGCGCGTAGCCCGGCTGGGCGAACTGGCCGGTGGACGACGGGGACTGGGAGGCCCCGTAGCCCTGTGCGGCGAACTGTCCCGTGGAGGCCGGGTTCTGGCCCGCGGGGGACTGGTTGCCGTAGCCGTACTGGCCGTTGTTCTGGCCGTTGTTCTGCGGCGCGCTCGCGCCGGGGCGCGGGGCGTCGAAGTCGGGACGGGCGAACTCCGAGGTGGACGCGGGGTTCTGCCGGTCGTCGATGCGCGGCATGCGCGAGGTGGAGTCGGGGTCCTCGTGGCCGCGCGGGGTGTCGGGCGCGTTGCGCGGAGCCGGCGGCTGCGCGTTGTCGTCGCTCCAGCTCGGCGTGCGCGAACCGGCGTTGCTGCCGGGCAGCTCGGCACGGGCGGAGGAGCCGCCGCGTCCGGGCAGCTGCGGCCGGCGACGGCCGCTCTTGCCGGACGGGGCCTGCGTCGGAGCGGGGGCGGCCGGAGCCGCACCGCTGTCGCCGAAGGAGTTCTGGCCCGAGCCGTTGCCGTAGGAGTTCTTCCGGCCGCCGGAGGTGTCACCGAAGGCGTTCGGGGAACCCTGTCCGCCGTCGAAGCCCGGCTGCGAGCCGTTCTGGGCCGGGAAGCCCTGCTGCGGGCTCTGTCCGAAGGCGTTGGCGCCCGCGGGAGCCTGCCCGCCGCGCTGACCGCCCTGCTGACCGCGGCCACCGCCGGAGGCACCGGGGCGAGCGCCCTGGTTGCTGCCGGGCAGTGCCGCCCGCTGGCCCTGGCCCGCGCCGACCTGTCCGCGCTGCGGAGAGGCGCCGAGGGAACCGCCGGGAGCGGAGGGGGATCCCGCGCCGAGCGAGGGGCCGCTCGAGCGACGGGCCGCGGCCACACCGGCCGAGGCCTGCGCGGCGGCGGGGCCGCCGCCGGAGGCACCCTGGCCGGGCTTGTTCGGCATGGGCTTCTTGCCGCCCTGGGCGACGTCCACGGGCAGCATGACCAGCGCGGTCGTACCACCGGAGTCGGACGGACGCAGCTGGATGCGGATGCCGTGACGCTGCGACAGACGACCGACCACGAACAGACCCATGCGTCGGGAGACGGAGACGTCCACCGTGGGCGGAGCGGCGAGCCGCTCGTTGATCGCGGCCAGGTCCTCGGGGGACAGACCGATACCGGTGTCGTGGATCTCGATCAGCACCCGGCCGTCGGGCAGGGCGTGACCGGTGACCTTGACCTTGGTCTGCGGGGAGGAGAACGAGGTGGCGTTCTCCAGCAGCTCTGCGAGCAGGTGGACGAGGTCGTTGACGACCCGGCCGGCGACCTCGGTGCCGGGCACCGAGGCGAGTTCGATGCGCTCGTACTGCTCCACCTCGGAGGCGGCGGCGCGGAGGACGTCGACCAGCGGGACCGGACGGGTCCAGCGGCGACCGGGCTCTTCACCGGCGAGAACGAGAAGGTTTTCACCGTTACGGCGCATGCGGGTCGCGAGGTGGTCGAGCTTGAACAGCGAGGAGAGCTGGTCGGGGTCGGCCTCGCGGGACTCCAGCTCGGATATGAGCGAGAGCTGGCGCTGGATGAGACCCTGCGAACGGCGCGAGAGGTTGGTGAACATCGCGTTGACGTTGCCTCGCAGAAGGGCCTGCTCGGCGGCGAGGCGGACGGCCTCGCGGTGCACGTCGTCGAAGGCCGCGGCCACCTGGCCGATCTCGTCCCGGGAGTGCACACCGACGGATTCCACCGAGGTGTCGACGTCCTGCGGGTCCGACTCCGAGAGCTGCTTGACGAGCTCGGGCAGACGGTCCGTGGCGACCCGGGTGGCGGTGTCCTGGAGGCGGCGCAGCGAGCGGATCATGGACCGGGCCACGACGAAGGCGCCGACGAGCGAGACACCGAGGACGAGCAGGATCAGTACACCGGAGATGATCGCTTCACTCTGGGACTGGTTGCGCAGCTCACGGGCCTTCTGCTCCATCTCGCTGAGCAGCGTGGTCTCGATCTTCGACATCTGGTCGATCTTGGCCGAGTCGTCGTCGAGCCAGTCGAGGTACGACCGCTTGTTCTGCGTCTTCAGACCCTCGGGGTTGCTCAGCACGCGCTTGGCGTACTGGTCGGCCGACTTGATCGTCGGGTTGTCACCCTCGATGGGCAGGAGCAGTTCCGTGCTGCCGGCACCGTAGATGTTCTTGAAGCTGCTGTTCTCGGAGTCCTGGCTCTCCTGCGCGGACAGCGCGTACTGCTGGTCGTTCTTGGAGAGGGTTCCGAAGACCGTCGGGCGCGTGGGCAGCGCGGCGGCGATGATGGCCCGCTGGACGGAGGCGTACTCCTTGGCGGAGGAGAAGGCCGCCAGCGCACGGGTGCGCTGGATCATCTCCGGGTTGCTGGTCGCCTCGGCCATGTCCTGCGAGAGCGCGAGGAGCTCGGTGACCAGTCGGTGGTACGCGTCCACCGTCTGGGTCGCGTTCTGCGGGTCGTTGTAGGCGTCGCTGCGGATCTGGTTGAGCTTGTAGAGCTCGCTGACGACACCGACGAGGCTGTCGTGGACGCCGGACAGCTGGCCCTTCGACGTGGCGTCGTCGACCTGCTGCGTGCCCTGGAGGAAGTGCTTCTTGGCCACGTCGGTGTTGTCACGCACCGCCTTGACCTTGAAGTCGGTGGCGAGGGCCCCGTGAGCCAGCGGACCGGCCGACTCGTCGCGCTCCTTCTGGAGCGCGGCGGCGAGCTCGGTGGCCTGCTTGGTCATCTCGGTCAGCAGTCGCATGTTGTCGAGCTGCTGGATGTTGTCCATCGAGTCGTTGATGCGGAGCGCACCCAGCGAGGTCGCGGCGACCACGGGGAGTGCGAGCAGCGAGACGAGTCGCGTCGAGATGCGCCAGTTGCGCAGGGCTACACGCGAGCCGTAACTCGGTGTGGTGCTCGCCTGCGTGGCGTCGGTCGTGGTGGCGGGAGCCTTGGGCTTCGCGCCGGCGCGAGCGGAGTGTTCACCGCTGCCTCCGACCTCTGCCGGTCCCGGGTTCTGGGCGTGCTGGGGCGAGGAACCGCGGTCGGTCCCGCCGCGCGGCTCCGGCTCCGCCGAAGCGCTGCCATCCCTCTTGAAACGTCCCTGCACTAGCGTCGCAACCTCTGGACCAGGCGCCCCTCCGCTGGAACGGCGGGACGGTGTCGGCGTTTGTACACAGGCGCAGATGCGCTCTGTGTATGTGGTCTGAGTGACCGGCGCAGGTTCCCCCTTCCCGCCGCCACTCGGCGCTCAGTAGCGCCCCTGCGCGCCGGATCGTGAATCCGCGGCGGTCCGAGGAATTCCAGCACAGTGCAGGATCTCCAACAAGGGCCGTGTACCAGGCTGTGACCTCCGTGACACCATGTGAGTGGCCTGTCACCAGGTGTGCAAGGGGTTCTCGTACATACCGGGCATAGGCCTACGAGCCGGGGGTGCCCCCACCCTGTCCCAGTCGCGATGATCAGGAGCGGAATGACTGGTTCAGTGGAGTAATGTCCGTTTGGGCGGCCCGAGTTGAGGGCCTCGATTGACCGGTTTGCCCCTTGGCGAGTGAGCAAACTCACACGGCGATCATGGCGTCTTCACGGCATCGCCAGGGAATTGAATGTTTAGCCTGACGCTTTACAGGGATGGCGAATCCGACAACCCGCGCCTATGTGGGGCTCTTTGCCCTCGCAGGCGCCCAGGACGACAAGGTCGAGCAAAACGGTGAAGACGACGATGATGTTCCGCAACATTGCCAACCCGCGGCGCACGACGCTGGCGCACCTCGAGGACGCCGACGCCCTGCGCACGACGGAACGGCCGGAGCACTCGGTCGAGCTTCCCCTCCAGACGGCCAACCCCCGCCGCACCGTCCTGATGGACGCCCCGGTCGCGGCCTCCGCCGCGGAGTGACCACGGCGGCCGGCCGAGGGCCGCGCCGGGCGCGCGGCCCCGCCGGCCACTGACATCCGCGTACGGGCCCGCCGTCGCCCGGCGTGCCCCGCCGCCCACCGCAGCGGCGAGCGCCCCGCCGCTCACCGCACCGGCTCATATTCGCGCAGCCCGCAGCCCTTGCCGCGTTAGCCTGGAGCGTCAGACTCCAGCCAGCTCAGTGAGGGGCGCAAGGATCCCGTGCGCATCGCCAGATTCTCCATCGACGGCAACGTCGCTTTCGGCGCGGTCGAGGGCGACAAGCCGGACGAGCTCGTCCTCGACATCATCAAGGGCATTCCGTTCGCGGACTTCGAGCTCTCCGGTACGAAGGTCCCGCTGAACAAGGTCCGGCTGCTGCCGCCGGTGCTCCCGAACAAGGTCGTGGCCTTCGGCCGCAACTACGCCGAGCACGCCAAGGAGCTCGGCAACGAGGTGCCCGAGGCCCCGTTCGCCTTCTTCAAGCCCTCGACCTCGGTGACCGGGCCCGGCGACCCGATCCAGTACCCCTCCTTCTCCAGCGAGCTCCACCACGAGGCGGAGCTCGCCGTCGTCATCGGCCGTATGTGCCGCGAGGTCCCGCGCGAGCGCGTGAAGGACGTCATCCTCGGCTACACCTGCGCCAACGACGTCACCGCCCGCGATGTGCAGCGGCGCGAGAAGCAGTGGGCCCGCGCCAAGGGCTTCGACAGCTCCTGCCCGCTCGGCCCCTGGATCGAGACCGACCTCGACCCCGCCGACCTGACCATCCAGTGCACGGTCAACGGGCAGCAGCGCCAGCTCGGCCGCACCAGCGAGATGATCCACTCCGTCGAGGACCTGATCGTCAACATCACCGAGGCCATGACACTGCTCCCCGGCGATGTGATCCTCACCGGCACCCCGGCCGGGGTCGGCCCCCTGAACGTCGGCGACGAGGTCGCCGTCACCATCGAAGGCATCGGCACTCTCACCAACAAGGTGATCAAGCGTGGCTAACGTCCGTGTACGTTTCTGTCCCTCCCCGACCGGCAACCCCCATGTCGGGCTGGTCCGCACCGCCCTGTTCAACTGGGCGTTCGCCCGGCACAACGAAGGCACCCTGGTCTTCCGCATCGAGGACACCGACGCGGCCCGCGACTCCGAGGAGTCGTACGACCAGCTGCTCGACTCGATGCGCTGGCTGGGCTTCGACTGGGACGAGGGCCCCGAGATCGGCGGCCCGCACGCGCCGTACCGCCAGTCGCAGCGCATGGACCTGTACGCGGACGTGGCCGCCAAGCTCCTGGACGCGGGCCACGCGTACCCCTGCTACTGCTCGACCGAGGAGCTGGACACCCGCCGCGACGCGGCCCGCGCCGCCGGCAAGCCCTCCGGCTACGACGGCCACTGCCGCGACCTGAGTGCCGAGCAGAAGGCCGCCTACGAGGCCGAGGGCCGCAAGCCCATCGTCCGCTTCCGGATGCCCGACGAGCCGATCACCTTCGACGACCTGGTCCGCGGCGAGATCACCTACCTCCCGGAGAACGTCCCGGACTACGGCATCGTCCGCGCCAACGGCGCGCCGCTGTACACGCTCGTCAACCCCGTCGACGACGCCCTGATGGAGATCACCCACGTCCTGCGCGGCGAGGACCTGCTCTCCTCCACCCCCCGGCAGATCGCCCTCTACAAGGCGCTGACCGAGCTGGGCATCGCCAAGGAGACCCCGGCCTTCGGCCACCTCCCGTACGTGATGGGCGAGGGCAACAAGAAGCTCTCCAAGCGCGACCCGGAGTCCTCGCTCAACCTCTACCGCGAGCGCGGCTTCCTCCCCGAGGGCCTGCTGAACTACCTCTCCCTGCTCGGCTGGTCCCTCGCCGCCGACCGCGACATCTTCTCGATCGACGAGATGGTCGCCGCGTTCGACGTCACGGATGTGAACCCGAACCCGGCCCGCTTCGACCTGAAGAAGTGCGAGGCGATCAACGCCGACCACATCCGCATGCTCGATGTGAAGGACTTCACGGAGCGCTGCGCCCCCTGGCTGCGCGCCCCCTTCGCGCCCTGGGCGCCGGAGGACTTCGACGAGGCGAAGTGGCAGGCGATCGCCCCGCACGCCCAGTCGCGGATGAAGGTCCTCTCCGAGATCACGGACAACGTCGACTTCCTGTTCCTGCCGGAGCCGGCCGTCGACGAGGCGTCCTGGGCGAAGGCCATGAAGGAGGGCAGCGACGCCCTGCTCCGCACGGCCCGCGCGAAGCTGGAGGCGGCCGACTGGACCTCTCCGGAGTCCCTCAAGGAGGCCGTCCTGGCCGCCGGCGAGGAGCACGGCCTCAAGCTCGGCAAGGCCCAGGCCCCGGTCCGTGTCGCCGTCACCGGCCGCACGGTCGGCCTGCCGCTCTTCGAGTCCCTGGAGATCCTGGGCAAGGAGAGGACGCTGGCCCGCGTCGACGCCGCGCTGGAGCGGCTCGCCGCGTAGCCGTCGTACGTACGTGAGCGGGGGCGGTGTCCGGTTCGGGCACCGCCCCCGGCGCGTACCCGGGCCCGCCTGCGGGAGCGAGCCCGCCGCGTCCGTCAACTCCTTTTCCCGGCACGGCGGTCGCGCCCCCCGAGGGACAGCCGCCCGGGTGCGGCGATACCGTCGGGGCATGGGCATCGACGCCGTGGTGTGGGACATCGACGACACGCTCTTCGACTACACGAGCGCGGACCGGGCCGGGATGCGGGGCCATCTCGCGGCCGAGGGCCTGCTCGACGACGGCACGACCGTGGAGTCGGCCCTCACGCGCTGGCGGGAGGTCACCGACGCCCAGTGGGCCCGCTACGCGGCCGGTGAGACCGACTGGCAGGGCCAGCGGCGCGACCGCGTCAGGGTGTTCCTGGGGGAGCCGCTGAGCGACGCCGAGGCCGACGCGTGGTTCGGCCGGTACGTCACGCACTACGAGGGCGCCTGGACCCTGTTCCCGGACGTCCTGCCGGCCCTGGACGCGCTCGTCGCCAGCCACCGGCACGCGGTGCTCTCCAACTCCAGCATCCACGTGCAGGACCGCAAGCTGCGCGCCCTCGGCGTGCACGACCGCTTCGAGGCCATCCTGTGCGCGGCCGAGCTGGGCGTCTCCAAACCCGCCGCGGCCGCCTTCCACGCGGCCTGCGAGGCCCTCGGGCTGCCGCCGCACCGTGTCGCCTACGTCGGGGACCATCCGGAGATCGACGGACGGGGCGCCGCCGACGCCGGTCTGCTCTCGGTCTGGATCGACCGCGGCGGCGACCGGGCCCCCGGCGCTCCAGGACGGGCCGGTCCGCATCGCATCGGATCACTCGCCGAGTTGCCCGCGATCGTCGGCGCGGATACCCGTTTTGGAGCGGGGTCCACCTTCGGGTAATGTTCTTTCTGCGCCGCCGGGAGCGGGCCGAAAGGCCGGAGCCCGGAGACGTCAGCCGAAACAAGATCTTCGTACGGGATTGCGTTTCTGTGGCCTATGGTGTAATTGGCAACACTACGGTTTCTGGTACCGTCATTCTAGGTTCGAGTCCTGGTAGGCCAGCTCGCAGAGCTCATCTGCACCGCGGAGATCCAGATCCGCAAAGCCCCCGTTGTGTAGCGGCCTAGCACGCTGCCCTCTCACGGCAGTAGCGCCGGTTCGAATCCGGTCGGGGGTACAGATCCTTCTCAGGAAGGCAGTCCGGGTCGCACCCGCTGCCCTCCATGCAGGATCGCTAGGGCCCCCGTTGTGTAGCGGCCTAGCACGCTGCCCTCTCACGGCAGTAGCGCCGGTTCGAATCCGGTCGGGGGTACTGACCACATTGGTCTAAACCACCATGGGCTATGGTGTAATTGGCAACACTACGGTTTCTGGTACCGTCATTCTAGGTTCGAGTCCTGGTAGCCCAGCCCCGAACTCTGCGGAAACGCAGGATTCAGGCCCCCGTTGTGTAGCGGCCTAGCACGCTGCCCTCTCACGGCAGTAGCGCCGGTTCGAATCCGGTCGGGGGTACACGGTCCGCAAGGGTCTCCACTTCGGTGGGGGCCCTTTCGGCGTTCCGGATCTCCGTGCGTCTCCGGTTCCCTGGGTCCCGGACCCGGAGCAACTCGCCGAGCGGGTCCGTGAGTTGGATCACCCGGAAACGGGGAGCGGGGTGCACCGGGAATCGGCGCACCCCGCGTACGGGACGTGGTGCTTCGGGAAGGGCCTGCCGCGGCGTTGAGGCCGGCCCTCCCGTCGCTCGGGAGCGGTGCGGAGTTCAGCCCGTGCGGCGCAGGGCCTCGGACAGCCGGCCGGCGGCGTCGATGACGGCCTGGGCGTGCATACGGCCCGGGTGCCGGGTCAGGCGCTCGATCGGCCCGGAGACCGAGACGGCGGCCACGACACGGTTCGAGGGCCCGCGGACCGGCGCGGAGACGGACGCCACGCCCGGCTCGCGCTCGCCGATCGACTGGGCCCAGCCCCGGCGCCGTACACCCGACAGCGCGGTGGCGGTGAAACGGGCGCCCTGGAGACCGCGGTGCAGCCGCTCCGGCTCCTCCCAGGCCATCAGGATCTGGGCGGAGGAACCGGCCTTCATCGTGAGGGTGGAGCCCACCGGGACCGTGTCCCGCAGACCGGACAGCCGCTCGGCCGCGGCGACGCAGATGCGCATGTCGCCCTGGCGGCGGTAGAGCTGCGCGCTCTCGCCCGTGATGTCCCGCAGGTGCGTGAGCACCGGGCCCGCCGTCGCGAGGAGGCGGTCCTCGCCGGCGGCCGCGGCCAGCTCGGCGAGCCGGGGGCCGAGGATGAAGCGGCCCTGCATGTCGCGCGCCACCATGCGGTGGTGTTCAAGTGCCACGGCGAGGCGATGTGCCGTGGGTCGTGCCAGTCCGGTCGCCGCGACCAAGCCCGCGAGGGTGGCCGGACCGGACTCCAGAGCGCTCAGGACAAGGGCTGCCTTGTCCAGAACGCCGACGCCGCTACTGTTGTCCATGAAACGATACTCGCGTCTCACTCTGTGAAACGCAAGTTCAATTTCCGGTGGAACGCGCCACCCTTGTAGACACAGCGGCCCGCGGACCAACGGGTCCGGCGGACGACGTCCGGCACGAGGGGTGCGGACGTCCACCGCCCCGATATCTCTAGTTGGGCCGGCGCCACACAAGCCGGCCGGAGGGAAAGCGATGGGTAGGACACTCGCGGAGAAGGTCTGGGACGACCACGTCGTCCGGCGCGCCGAGGGCGAGCCCGACCTCCTCTTCATCGATCTGCACCTGCTGCACGAGGTGACCAGCCCGCAGGCCTTCGACGGTCTGCGTCAGGCCGGGCGCCAGGTGCGCCGCCTCGACCTCACCATCGCCACCGAGGATCACAACACCCCGACCCTCGACATCGACAAGCCCATCGCCGACCCGGTCTCCCGGGTCCAGCTGGAGACGCTGCGCAAGAACGCCGCCGAGTTCGGCGTGCGGCTGCACTCGCTGGGCGACGTCGAGCAGGGCGTGGTGCACGTGGTGGGACCGCAGCTGGGTCTGACCCAGCCCGGCACCACCGTGGTCTGCGGTGACTCGCACACCTCCACGCACGGCGCCTTCGGGGCCCTGGCGTTCGGCATCGGCACCTCGCAGGTGGAGCACGTGCTGGCCACCCAGACGCTGCCGCTGGCCCGTCCCAAGACCATGGCCATCACCATCGACGGGGAGCTGCCCGAGGGGGTCAGCGCCAAGGACCTGATCCTGGCGATCATCGCCAAGATCGGTACGGGCGGCGGCCAGGGCTACATCCTGGAATACCGCGGCTCGGCCATCGAGAAGCTCTCGATGGAGGCCCGGATGACGATCTGCAACATGTCGATCGAGGCCGGCGCCCGCGCGGGCATGATCGCCCCCGACGAGACCACCTTCGCGTACCTCAAGGGCCGCGCCCACGCCCCCGAGGGCGAGGAGTGGGACGCCGCCGTCTCGTACTGGAAGACGCTGAAGTCCGACGACGACGCCGAATTCGACGCCGAGGTCGTCATCGACGCCGCCTCCCTGTCGCCGTTCGTCACCTGGGGCACCAACCCCGGCCAGGGAGCGCCGCTTTCGGCGAACGTCCCCGACCCGGCTTCGTACGAAGACGCTTCGGAGCGACTGGCAGCCGAAAAGGCCCTGGAATACATGGGGTTGACCGCCGGACAGCCGCTGCGCGAGATCAAGGTCGACACCGTCTTCGTAGGTTCGTGCACCAACGGCCGTATCGAGGACCTGCGCGCTGCCGCCGCGATCGTCGAGGGCCGCAAAGTCGCCGACGGCGTACGGATGCTGGTCGTCCCCGGCTCCGCGCGGGTCGGTCTCCAGGCCGTCTCCGAGGGCCTGGACGTCGTCTTCAAGGAGGCCGGCGCCGAATGGCGGCACGCGGGCTGCTCGATGTGTCTGGGCATGAACCCCGACCAGCTGGCTCCCGGTGAGCGCTCCGCGTCCACCTCCAACCGCAACTTCGAGGGCAGGCAGGGCAAGGGCGGCCGTACGCACCTGGTCTCGCCGCAGGTCGCCGCCGCCTCGGCGGTCCTCGGCCACCTGGCCTCCCCGGCCGATCTGTCCGACGCCCCCGTGCCCGCTGGAGTCTGAGAGTCATGGAAGCATTCACCACGCACACCGGCCGGGCCGTCCCGCTGCGCCGCAGCAACGTCGACACCGACCAGATCATCCCCGCCCACTGGCTCAAGAAGGTGACCAGGGACGGCTTCGAGGACGGTCTCTTCGAGGCCTGGCGCAAGGACTCCTCCTTCGTCCTCAACCAGCCGGAGCGCGAGGGCGCCTCGGTTCTGGTCGCGGGTCCCGACTTCGGTACGGGCTCCTCCCGCGAGCACGCCGTCTGGGCGCTCCAGAACTACGGCTTCAAGACCGTGATCTCGTCCCGGTTCGCCGACATCTTCCGCGGCAACTCGCTCAAGAACGGCCTGCTCACGGTGGTTCTTGACCAGAAGATCGTGGAGGCGCTCCAGGAGCTGTCGGAGAAGGACCCGCAGGCCGAGATCACGGTCGACCTCCAGACGCGTGAGGTACGGGCCGAGGGCGTCACCGCCGCCTTCGAGCTCGACGAGAACGCCCGCTGGCGGCTGCTGAACGGGCTGGACGACATCTCCATCACCCTCCAGAACGAGGGCGACATCGCGGCGTACGAGGCCAAGCGGCCCTCGCACAAGCCGAGGACGCTCCCGGTCTGACCCGGGGGCCGCACGGCGGCCGGGTCGCGACTGATTTCAGCCACGCAACACCCCTCTGTACCCCCAATCGTGGACGGTTGGGGGTACAGCTGTTTCCGCTTCCGAACGACTCCCGCACACCCCTACAAGGGGGGTCAACTCCCGTAGTTACAAAGGGGATTGCCTGGGTAGTCGACCCCATGGGCGACTTCCGGCCAAGGGGGTCAGGAGGCCTCCGGGGGGCGGCAGTTACCCCCTGCGCAGGCGACAACTCGCCCCAGATGGCACAATCTGTGCATGGAACGTGACGGCCAACTCGAGCTCTACACGGCAGTCGCGGCCCAACTCAAGGAAGCGCACACAACAGTGCGCGCACTGCAAGTCCCGGAGGGCGTACGGATGGCGCTGACCCGGAAGCTGCTGGTCATTACGGCCGCGGCCAAACACGATCTCGCCGACGCGGCAAGGCGGCTGGACCGGTTCACCAGCGACCTCGACGAGGGCCGATTCCTCGAAGGGGATCACTGACGAACTGCGCCGCGGCCCGAGTTCGTTGCGGCACAAGGGTGATTAGCCCGTTTCGTGTTTGATTTGCGGTATATATCTGCCTAACGTGCGAAAAGGCTTGAACGCATTCGTTCGGGCAATGTCTCCGAAGGGGAAGACGTGAACAAGGCGCAGCTCGTAGAAGCGATTGCCGACAAGGTCGGCGGGCGTCAGCAGGCCGCCGACGCGGTCGACGCGGTACTGGACGCCATCGTCCGTGCGGTTGTCGGCGGAGACCGGGTCTCGGTCACCGGCTTCGGTTCCTTCGAGAAGGTCGACCGCCCGGCCCGCTACGCCCGCAACCCTCAGACGGGTGAGCGTGTTCGGGTCAAGAAGACCTCCGTGCCGCGCTTCCGTGCCGGCCAGGGGTTCAAGGACCTCGTGAGCGGCTCGAAGAAGCTCCCGAAGAACGACGTCGCGGTCAAGAAGGCCCCGAAGGGCAGCCTGTCCGGCGGCGCTTCCGCGACGGTGAAGAAGGCCGCGGCCAAGAAGGCCACCACCGCCAAGAAGGCGGCGGTCAGGAAGACCGCGGCGAAGAAGACCGTCGCGAAGAAGACCACCGCCGCCGTGAAGAAGACCGCGGCGAAGAAGACGACGGCGAAGACGGCCGCCGCCAAGAAGACCACGGCGAAGACGACCGCGGCCAAGAAGACCGCCGCCAAGAAGGCCCCGGCGAAGAAGGCCACGGCCAAGAAGGCCCCCGCCAAGAAGTCGGCGGCCCGCAAGACCACCGCGAAGAAGGCCACCGCCCGCTAGACCACCCCGAAGAACGCCACCCCCAAGAAGGCCGCCGCCCGCAGGAAACCGGGCGCAGGGGCACCTCACGCGCCGGGCCGGGCTCCCACCGGGAGCCCGGCCCGCGGCATGTCCGGAACGCCGGGAGCGAGTTCGGAGCGTCCGGAGCGAGTCCAGGACGTCCGGAGCGCGATCAGAACGTCTGGAGCGTGATCAGGGTGATCCGCAGCCGCGCGCCCTCGCCCTCGGTCTCGATCCGCACGCGCTGGCCCGGCCGCAGCAGCCGCAGCCCGCCGGCGTCGAACGCCGGACCGTCGAAGGGCACCGGGGTGCCGTCGTCGAGCAGCACCTGTCCGCTGCGGGTCTCGGGGTCGTACGTGTACGAGGTCGCCTGCATGAGGGCAGCCTACTGATCCCGCCGCACACGGCACCGCGCACGGACCGGCCACCCGCGTTCCCGCGTCCGGTTCACTGCCCGGGAATCAGCAGCCGCGCCGCGGCGGCCGCCGTGCGCGGCCCCACGCCGAGCGTCAGCGCCGCCCGCAGATCCTCCCGGGTGTCCACGTCCCGTCGTACGGAGTCCACCGCGTCGAGCCGGAGTTCCGCGGCCCCCGAGGCGCGATGGCGGGCCCGGGAATCACCACCGAAAGCGGGGAGCAATTCCCGGCCCGTGGAGGCGGCCAGGAGAGTGGTCCCGATTCCGGCGGCATCGGCCAGAAAAGCGCGGGGGAATTCACCCGCGGCGGCCAGAACCCGGGCCAATTCCGAGGGCCGCAGAGCGGGCAGATCCGCGTTCAGGGCCGCGACGGCGCTTTCCGGATCGAGGGCCCGTACGGTCCCCGCCCCGTGCGCCAGCGCCGCGTTGAGACCCCCGCCCGGCTCGTCCGCGACGATGCGCGCGCCCAGCGCGGCCAGCTCCCGCCCGGCCAGGGCGTCGCCCGTGACGACCACCACATCCCGGACGGCGGCGCAGGCCAGCGCCGCCGCCACCGTGTCCTGCGCGAACGCGAGGGCGAGACCGGGCCGCACCACGTCGGAGGCGGTGTCCGCCAGCCTGCTCTTGGCCCGCGCCAGCGCCTTGAGGGGTACGACCAAGGTCCACCGCACGAGCACTCCACCCTCTCCGGTCACGCCTTATTGTGACCTGGCCACCCTGGCGGTCCGGGTGTCGGGGCGTACGGTGTTCTCGACAGACAGGCGGCCTGGAGCGACACTTGTGCGGCCCCCCAGGCTCTAGAGGAAGGTGTCCGCGTGCCCCGCCGCAGAATCGGCTTCTGGTACCGCTTTGCAGCGGTTCTCGTCAAACCGCCGCTCGTGGTTCTGATCAAGCGGGACTGGCGTGGGATGGAGAACATTCCGGCCGAGGGCGGATTTATCACCGCGGTGAACCACAATTCCCACGTGGACCCGTTCGCGTACGCGCACTACCAGTACAACACCGGGCGTGTTCCGCGGTTCCTGGCGAAGGCCGGCCTTTTCAAGAAGGGATTCGTCGGCGCCGCGATGCGCGGCACCGGACAGATTCCCGTCTATCGCGAGAGCACCGACGCCCTGAGCGCCTTCCGGGCCGCGATCGACGCCGTGGAACGCGGCGAGTGCGTCGCGTTCTACCCCGAGGGCACGCTCACCCGTGACCCCGACGGCTGGCCGATGACCGGCAAGACCGGTGCGGCGCGGGTCGCGCTCCAGACCAGGTGCCCGGTGATCCCGGTCGCCCAGTGGGGCGCCAACGAACTCCTGCCCCCGTACGCCAAGAAGCCCGAGATCCTCCCGCGCAAGACCCACCACGTGCTCGCGGGCCCGCCGGTGGACCTCTCGCGCTACTACGACCGGGAGATGAACCCGGACCTCCTGAAAGAGGTCACCGAGGTCATCATGGCGGCCATCACCGCGCAGCTGGAGCTGATCCGCGGCGAGAAGGCGCCCGAGAACGTGTACGACCCGCGCGAGGTGCGCATCGCGCAGCGCCGCAAGGCCGCGGCCAAGTCGAAGGCACAGCAGGAAGAGGGGCAGGGCACGTGAGCAAGCCGGTCAGGGCCGCCGTCTTCGGGACCGGATCGTGGGGTACGGCCTTCGGCATGGTCCTCGCCGACGCCGGATGCGACGTCACCCTGTGGGCGCGCCGCCCCGAACTCGCCGACGCGGTCAACTCCACACGGATGAACCCGGACTACCTCCCCGGGATCGAACTCCCGGAGAACCTGCGGGCCACCGCCGACCCGGCGAAGGCCGCCCGCGACGCCGACTTCACCGTCCTCGCGGTCCCGTCCCAGACCCTGCGCGCCAACCTCGCGGAGTGGGTGCCGCTGCTCGCCCCCGACACCGTGCTCGTCTCGCTCATGAAGGGCGTCGAACTCGGCACCGTGAAGCGGATGAGCGAGGTGATCGAGGAGGTCGCCAAGGTCTCCGCCGACCGCGTCGCCGTGGTCACCGGACCCAACCTCGCCAAGGAGGTCGCCCAGCGGATGCCCGCGGCCGGCGTCGTCGCCTGCCGCGACGAGGAGGTGGCCCGGCGCATCCAGACCGCCTGCCACACGCCGTACTTCCGCCCGTACACGAACACCGACGTGGTGGGCTGCGAACTCGGCGGCGCGGTCAAGAACGTGATCGGTCTCGCCGTCGGCATCGCCGACGGCATGGGCCTGGGCGACAACGCCAAGGGCTCGCTGATCACCCGCGGCCTGGCCGAGACCACCCGGCTCGGACTCGTCATGGGCGCGGACCCGATGACGTTCTCCGGCCTCGCGGGCCTCGGCGACCTCGCCGCGACCTGCTCCTCGCCGCTGTCGCGCAACCACACCTTCGGCATCAACCTCGGCCGGGGCATGACCCTCCAGGAGACCATCGCGGTCACCCGGCAGACCGCCGAGGGCGTCAAGTCCTGTGAGTCGGTGCTCGATCTGGCCCGCAGGCACGGCGTCGACATGCCGATCACGGAGACGGTCGTCAGCATCGTCCACGAGGGCAAGCCCCCGGTGGTCGCCCTCAAGGAGCTGATGGGGCGCAGCGCGAAGTCCGAACGCCGGTGAACCGTCCCCGGTGAACCGCCAGGTGGGCGACGCTCCGCAACGGCGGGAGCGACGCTGAGCAACGGCCGCCGTGGGGCGCTGACTCACCGCGTACCACCGGGTACTCTCAACCCGATATGAGCACCGAGAACCTCCCCCAGAGCCCTGAGCGGCCGACGCGCAAGCCGCGCGTGGCCGTCGTCTTCGGCGGCCGCAGCTCCGAACACGGGATCTCCGTGGTCACGGCCGGCGCCGTCCTGAGCGCCATCGACCGTACGAAATACGACGTACTGCCGATCGGCATCACCCAGGACGGCCGTTGGGCGCTCACCGCGGACGAGCCGGAACGCATGGCGATCGTCGACCGCAAGCAGCCCAGCGTCGAGCAGCTCGCCGAGTCCGCCGAGGGCGGCGTGGTGCTCCCCGTCGACCCCGCGAACCGTGAAGTCGTCTACACCGAGCCCGGGTCGGTCCCCAAGGCGCTCGGCGAGGTCGACGTCGTCTTCCCGATGCTGCACGGCCCGTACGGCGAGGACGGCACCCTCCAGGGCCTCCTGGAGCTGTCCGGTGTCCCCTATGTCGGCTCGGGCGTCCTCGCCTCGGCCGTCGGCCAGGACAAGGACTACATGAAGCGGGTGTTCACCTCGTTCGGCCTGAAGGTGGGCCCGTACATGGTGATCCGGCCGCGCGAGTGGCAGCAGGACCAGTCCGCCGCCCGCAAGAGGATCGTCGACTTCGCCGGTGAGCACGGCTGGCCGCTCTTCGTGAAGCCCGCGCGCGCGGGCTCGTCGTTCGGCATCACGAAGGTCGACGACCTCTCGGGCCTCGACGAGGCGATCGAGGAGGCCCAGCGGCACGACCCGAAGATCATCGTGGAGGCGCTGCTGCGCGGCCGCGAGATCGAGTGCGGTGTCCTGGAGTTCGAGGACGGGCCGCGCGCGTCGGTTCCCGCGGAGATCCCGCCCGTGCAGTCGCACGCGTTCTACGACTTCGAGGCCAAGTACATCGACGCGGCCGACGGGATCGTGCCGGCGCCGCTCACCGAGGAGCAGACCGCCGAGGTCCGCCGCCTGGCCGTCGAGGCCTTCGACGCGGCCTCCTGCGAGGGCCTGGTCCGCGCGGACTTCTTCCTCACCGAGGACGGCGAGTTCGTGATCAACGAGATCAACACGATGCCGGGCTTCACGCCCATCTCCATGTACCCGCGGATGTGGCGGGAGACGGGCGTCGGCTACGCCGAGCTCGTCGACCGTCTGATCCAGGCGGCGCTGCGCCGGTCCACCGGGCTGCGCTGAGCACGCACCGGACCAGCACGTCAGTCGGCGATCCCCTTCGGGATCGCCTTCTTGACGGAGGCGGCCAGGTCGACGAGCACGCCGGAGGCATCGGCGCCCGCGGGCACGGTGACCTGGACGTACGCCAGACGCGACGCGGTGGTGAGGCGGGTCGTCCCGTCGTCCTGCTTCTCCATCAGCCAGTCGACGCCGTTCACCCCGCCGGCCACCGCCTTCGGGTCGTCGCCCGTCGCCACCCTCGGATCGATCATCTTCGGCGGCCGCTCGACACCGCAGCGCAGTATGATCGCCGGGCTTCCCCAGCCCGCGGTCAGCGCGGACCGGGGCTCCGGGTCCTCACGGCGCCGGCCGTCCACGGTCCGCGGCAGCACCTTGTCCAGGTTCTGGCACAGCTCGGTGACCTTCGTACCCGGGTTCGGAACCGCGACGGACGCGCTGTCGTCTGCTGAGGAGCAGCCCGCAATCGCGATCAGCGCCGCGAGGGAGGGCAGCCCGAGGGAGGCGGTGTGCCGGTGACGGAAGAAGTTCACCGGCCAAGGGTAGACGGGGGCTACAGGTGCACGACCGGACAGGTCAGGGTGCGGGTGATGCCGTCCACCTGCTGGACCTTGGCCACGACCATGCGGCCGAGTTCGTCCACGGTGTCGGCCTGGGCGCGCACGATCACGTCGTACGGTCCGGTCACGTCCTCGGCCTGGATCACCCCCGGGATCTTGCCGATCGTCTCGGCGACGGTCGACGCCTTGCCGACCTCCGTCTGGATCAGGATGTACGCCTGTACCACGGAACCTCCAGGGCGGCCACGAGGATCATGTGGGGAAAAGGAACGCCACGGTATCGCGTTGCCGCTCGCCGCGGGGAGACCTGCGGTGACTGGGGCTCGCGCGCCGGGGTGGAGGGACTGCGCAAGTTGACGGTCAACTCGACCGTACCGAGTACTCAGACGGCTCGCGACCGGGCACGAGCGGCGACAGAGGGAGCACGACGATCATGAAGGGCACCGTGGGCGAGCTGGGGGAGTTCGGGCTCATCCGAGAGCTCACCTCGCGCCTCACCACCACCCCGGCGGTCCGCGTCGGACCGGGCGACGACGCCGCGGTGGTGGCAGCGCCGGACCGCAGGGTCGTGGCGAGCACCGACATCCTCCTGGAAGGACGTCACTTCCGCCGCGACTGGTCCACGGCGTACGACGTCGGCCGCAAGGCCGCCGCGCAGAACCTCGCGGACATCGCCGCGATGGGCGCGGTACCGACCGCGCTGCTGCTCGGCCTGGTCGTGCCCGCCGAGCTCCCGGCCACCTGGCCCTCCGAGCTGATGGACGGGCTGCGCGACGAGTGCCAGGTCGCGGGCGCGGCCGTGGTCGGCGGGGACGTCGTACGGGGCGAGACCATCACCGTCGCGATCACCGCGCTCGGCGATCTGCGCAACCACGAGCCGGTCACCCGGGGCGGGGCCCAGCCCGGTGACGTCGTGGCCGTGACGGGCTGGCTGGGCTGGTCCGCGGCCGGGTTCGCGGTGCTCTCCCGGGGGTTCCGCTCGCCGCGCGCCTTCGTCGAGGCACACCGCAGGCCCGAGCCGCCGTACCACGCGGGTCCGGCGGCCGCCGGGCTCGGCGCGACCTCGATGACGGACGTCAGCGACGGTCTGATCGCGGACCTCGGGCACATCGCCGAGGCGAGCAAGGTGCGCATCGACATCCGCTCCGGGGACATCGACATCCCCTCGCAGATGAACGACATCGGCCAGGCCGTCGGGGTGGACCCGATCCAGTGGGTGCTCACCGGTGGCGAGGATCACGCGATCGTCGCCACCTTCCCGCCGGACGTGAAGCTGCCCGCGCGCTGGAAGGTGATCGGCGAGGTCCTCAACCCCTCGGCCCTGCCCCGGGTGACCGTGGACGGCGCTCCCTGGACGAGCAAGGGCGGCTGGGACCACTTCGGGGACATCGAGTCCTGAGGCTTCCGGCGTCCGGGGTGCACACCCCGGACGCCGGGGCCGTCCGGTGGCACCTGCGCCCGGGCGGTCCGCCGGTGCCGGGGCAGCAAAAAACCCGCCCACCGTGAGGTGGACGGGTTCAGTGCAAGCGAACCAGCAGTGGCCGCGCGCTAGCGGTTGTCAGCGCGTGACCTTGCCGGCCTTGATGCACGAGGTGCAAGCGTTCACGCGCTTCGGCGTCCCGCCCACCACGGTACGGACGCGCTGGATGTTGGGGTTCCAGCGACGCGGTGTACGGCGGTGCGAGTGCGAGATGTTGTTGCCGAAGCCCGGCCCCTTGCCGCAGACGTCGCAGTTGGCAGCCACGGGTCACTCCAAAGACTTCAGATGCACTTACGGTTGATCCCGGCATGCCGAGGATCAAGATCTAGGATCTGAGGGGCGCTGCCAGGGGGATGGCCCGATCGGATCGGGCAACTGGAGCAGCATACAACGACTGCGTCCGGAGAACGAAACTACCATCATCTGCCGGTCGCCATCGCCCTCCCCCGGCCCCGGGGGCCCTCCACCGGCGGCAACCGGTTCTGGGTCTACGCTGCGTCCCACGTCCAGCAGCTCAAGGAGGCGCAGGTGCCGCAGGTGCCGCAGACATTCGATGCTCTCGCGGTGCGCACCTGGTGCGGGCTCGCGCTCCGGGCCCTGGGCCGCGCGCGCGAGGAGATCGACGCGATCAATGTCTACCCGGTCGCCGACGGGGACACCGGGACGAACCTGTATCTGACCGTGGAATCCGCCGCCGCCGCCGTCGAGGCGCTGTTCGCCGGATACGAGGCGGTGGCCGTCGCTGCGCCGGCGGCGGCGGGGGCCGACGGCTCCGGGGCCGCCGGGGATCCCGCGACGGCCGGGGGAGCCGGGGTCCCGCTCGCCGACGCCATCAGGGCGATGGCGCACGGGGCCCTGATCGGGGCCCGGGGCAACTCCGGGACCATCCTCGCGCAGCTGCTGCGGGGCATGGCCCAGGTGCTGGCGGCCGAAGGTGAGACGGCTCACACCGACGGCCGGGGCCTGTGCCTGGCCCTGCGCAACGCCGCCGACTCCGCCCGCGGGGCGGTCGCGCACCCCGTCGAGGGCACGGTCCTCACCGTCGCCTCGGCCGCCGCCGACGCGGCCCTGGGCGTCGAGGGGGACTGCGGCACGGTCGCGCTCGCCGCCTACGCGGGCGCGGGCGCCGCGCTCACCGCGACCACCGGACAGCTCGACGTCCTGGAGCGGGCCGGTGTCGTCGACGCGGGCGGCCGGGGACTGCTGGCGGTGCTCGGGGCGCTGGCGGAGACCTTCACGGGGGAGGCGCCCAGGGCGCCCGGACCGGGGGAGGAGACCGCTCCCGGGGCGTCCGGCGCCCCGGGCGCCACGCATTCCGGCACCGCCTCTGGTGCGACGGGTTCGGACAGCACTCCGGGCGCGGGCGGCACCGGGGCCCGGGGATCCGGGACGGAACACGGACAGCGGACCGCCGGACCGGTGGGGCCGGACGGGCCGCACGGCCACGGCGCCGACGCCGGGACCGCCTGCGGGGACGGGTCCGCGGAGAGCGGGCATCCCGCCTTCGAGGTGATCTACCTGCTGGAGGCGGAGGACACCGCGGTGGACCGGCTGCGCGACCGGCTCGACTCCCTCGGCGACTCCCTCGTCGTGGTCGGCGGAGACGGACTGTGGAACGTCCATGTGCACGTGGACGACGCGGGCGCGGCCGTCGAGGCCGGCGTCGAGGCGGGACGTCCGTACCGCATCCGGATCACCCACTTCGGTCTCGGCGACGCGCACACCGGGTCCGGGGCGGGGCGTCCGCCCCGCGAGCGGGCCCAGCGGGCCGTCGTGGCGGTCGTGCCGGGCGAGGGCCTGGCCGGCCTCTACTCGGAGGCCGGGGCCACCACCGTCCTCGCGCGGCCGGACGAACCGCCCGCCAGCGGGGAGCTCGTGGAGGCCGTACGACGGGCCCACGCGCGCGAGGTGGTGCTGCTCCCGAACGACGCCGACCTGCGGCACACCGCGGCGGCGGCCGCCGAACAGGCACGCGCCGAGGGCGTCCGGGTCGCGCTGATCCCGACCCGGTCCGCGGTGCAGGGCATCGCCGCGCTGGCCGTGCACGAACCGGGGCGCCGCTTCGACGA
This sequence comes from Streptomyces sp. f51, assembly GCF_037940415.1. Taxonomy (NCBI): domain Bacteria; kingdom Bacillati; phylum Actinomycetota; class Actinomycetes; order Kitasatosporales; family Streptomycetaceae; genus Streptomyces; species Streptomyces sp. f51. The sequence continues at coordinate 5,409,326 of NZ_CP149798.1, forward strand.
GGACGTCGTCGCCATGACCTCGGCGGCGGGCGCGACCCGCTACGCCGAGGTCGCCGTCGCCGAGCGGCAGTCCTGGACCATGGCCGGCATCTGCCAGGCCGGGGACGTCCTCGGGCTCATCGACGGTGACGTCGCCGTCATCGGCACCGACGTGACCGCCACGGCGGAGGCGGTCCTCGACCGCATGCTCGCGGCCGGCGGCGAGATGGTCACGCTCGTCCTCGGGGACGAGGCCCCCGAGAGCATCACCGCGCACCTGGAGGCACGGGTGCGGGAGGCGTACCTCGCGGTGGACACCGTCGTGTACCGAGGCGGCCGCCAGGGCGCGCTGCTGCTGATCGGGGTCGAGTAGCGGACCCGGTGCCGGCGGTCAGGCGCTCGCGGGCACCTCGGCCCGCCGGGGGACCTCCGGGACCCCGGCCGTCCGGTGGGCGCGTTCGACGGCCTGGCCCCAGTAGGTCCCGGCGACCATGAGCAGGGCGCCGAGTGCGGTGAGAGCCGTCAGATGCTCGCCGCCCAGGACGACGCCGACCGCGACGGCCCAGACCGGCTCGGTGCCCAGCAGCAGACTGACCCGGCTGGCGGAGCTGCGCTGCACCGCCCAGGTCTGGGCGAGGAAGGCGAACAGGCCGCAGAACAGGGCGAGATAGAAGAGCCGCGCCCAGCCGCCGGCGTCGACCCCGCCGAGTGTCGTCAGGCTGCCCGCGACGGGCACCGCGAACAGGACGGCACCGACGAGCGTCTGGACGGCCGTGACGTGCAGCGGGCGCACCGGGTGACGGGCGGTGAGCCGTCCCACCAGGGCCACATGGGCCGCGCGGACCAGTGCGGCGGCGAGGATCAGCAGGTCGCCGCCGCCGGGCGAGTGGAAGCCGCTGCCGGACACCAGAAGGACGACGGCGAGCAGACACAGGCCGGTCGCGGCGAAGTAGCGGGGCGGCAGCCAGGCCGCGCAGGACGTACGGTCCAGCAGCGGGGTGAGCACGATGGTGAGGCTGATCAGCAGGCCCGCGTTGGCGGCACTGGTGTGGGCGACCCCGTACGTCTCCAGGACCAGGACCGCCGCCTGGGTGACCCCCAGCACCGCCCCGACCCGCAGCTCGTCGCGCGTGCAGCGCCGCGCCCGGCGCCGGACGCCGAGGAGCGCGGCACAGGCCGCGGCCGAGATGCCGTACCGCGCGAAGAGGACCAGCAGGACGGGGAGTGCCGACGTGGCGGACTTGGCGGCCAGGTAACTGGAACCCCAGACGACGGCGACAAGGAGAAGCACCGCGTCGGTGCTGCGGACTCGGGACACGCCCCACACGTTCCCTCACCGCGACCCTGAAGCCCAGAGCGAGGTTCTTCACCATCTCTTAAGCATCACTACAATGAACGGGTGAACGAGCGGCAGCTGCGGATCCTGCGTGAACTGGGCGAGCTGGGAAGTGTCACCGCCGTGGCGGAGGCGCTGCTGATGACCCCCTCGGCGATCTCCCAGCACCTGCGGCTCCTGCAACGCTCGATCCCGGTCCCGCTCACCGAACGCGACGGACGGCGGCTGGTGCTGACGGACGCAGGGCGGGTGCTGGCCGGCGCGGCCGTCGAGGTGGAGAGCGCCCTCGCGCGGGCACGGCACTGCGTGGACGAGTTCGTCGGCGAACCGGCCGGGGAGGTGTCGGTGGCCGCCTTCCACAGCGCGGCCGCCACGTTCTTCCCCGTCCTGCTGCGCGACCGGGCCGCCGCGGCCCCGCGGCTCGCGCTGGCCGACGAGGACGTGGCGCAGGACCATTTCCCCCGGCTCACCCGGGACTACGACCTCGTCGTCGCCCACCATCTCGCGCACACGCCGCCCTGGCCGCCTACCGTCACCGCGAGCACGCTGCTGAGCGAACCCCTGGACGTCGCCCTGCCCGCCAGCCACCCGCTGGCCCGGGAGACGAGCCTGACCGCGCGTGATGTCGCGGACCAGCCCTGGATCACCGTGCACGACGGTTTCCCGCTGATGGCCACCGTCGACGCCATCGCGACCGCCGCGAACCGGCGGCTCGACATCGTCCACCGCGTCAACGAGTTCACGGTGGTCGCGGAGATCGTCGCCGCGGGAGGGGGGCTCGCCCTGATGCCCCGCTGGACCACCCGGCCGCATCCCGCCCTGGTCCTCAGACCCCTGACCGGGGTGCACGCCGTCCGCCGCATCGACGTGCTCCACCGTCCCGAACGCGCGGCACGCAAGGCCGTACGGACGGTCCTCGGCGAACTGCGCCGCGCGGCCGACACGATCCGCGCCGGCGACACGACGGGCCCCGCCACCACGCCCTAGCCGGCCTCCCGGGCGAGCGCGATCAGCTTCTCGGCCTCGGCCCGCCGGGCCACGGCGGCCTCCCCTTCCAGCCGCTCGCACAGGGCGAGAACGGTGTGCGCGCGTGCCGTGGCGGCCTCACGCAGCCCCAGCTCGGTCTCCAGCCGGCCGGCGGCCAGCTCGGCGCCGGTCCTCGAACCGAGCAGGGTCTCTCCGAGCGAGGCGAACACGGCGGCCGCCCGGTTCATGTGCCCGAGGGCCTCCTCGAACGCCTCCCGTACGGCACGGTCACCCTCCTCGGCGGCGTCAGGGACCGAGCGGGCCACCAGATCGCCGAACTGGCTGTGGGTGTGCCCGAGTTCGGTGACCATGCGACGCCCGTCGTCCGCGCCCCGGTCCTCGTCGCCTGCCTGGACCGCGGCTTCGCCGCCGTCACCCCCTCCCGGCCGGGCCGCCCCGGGCGGGAGCACGGCCGCCGCCTCGCACTCACGGACGGCCTCCGCCATCAGCTCCCGCGCCTCGCCGAGTCCTCCCTCCCGCCCGGCCGCGCTCCACGCGCGGGCCCGCAGCGCGCGCACCAGCGCACCGGCGTCGCCCAGCTCGCGCCACAGACCGCAGGCGCGGACGTAGGCCTGATCCGCCTCGGCGGCCAGCCCGGCGTTCGCGAGGGCCTCGGCAGCGAGGTTCGCGAGCATCGCGTGGTCGCGCTGCTCGGGCCAGTGCCGGGCGATCCCGGCGGCGCGCAGCCAGTGTCCGGCGGCCTCGCGGTGTTCGCCGAGCTCGGTGAGACAGTCGCCGAGCCACCAGCGGGTCTGCACGATCGAGCCCTCGCCGTGCAGCTCGGCGGTCAGATCAGGCAGCGCCGACTCCAGGATCTCGGCGGCCTCGGCCCACCTCCCCAGGCGCAGCAGAAAGCCACCGAGGTGGTGGCGCGCCCACGCCCCGAACGTGGCGGCCTGGTCCGCCGCGTCGGCCCAGTGCGCGGCCTCCAGGGCGTGCTCAGCGGCGGGGCCGAACCGCCCGGTGGCCGCGAGCGTCTCGGCGAGCCGCAGATGAAGCTGGGCATGGCCCGCCGGCTCCAGATGGGACCCGCCGTGCTCCAGCGCGGCCCGCGTCGCCCGTTCCGCGGCCTCCGGATCGCCGAGGTGCGTGGCGATGGCGGCGAGCCGGGAGTCGTACTCGACGGCGAACCACGGCAGCCCCGCCGCCACGAACCCGTCGACGGCGCGCCGCAGGTGTCCGGCGGCCCCCTCGGCGTCGTCGGTGCGGGCGGCGAGCTCCCCGAGCATCGCGTACGCCTCGGCGGCCCGCGACGCGAGCGCCACGTCCTCCCCGACGTACGGCTCCGCGAACTCCAGCAGCTCGACCGCCGCCTCCTCGGCGGCGGCCATGACCTCGGCCTCGGAGTCCGGGCCGACGCCGGTGAGCGGCCGTCCGTCCACGGCCGCGCTCTCCAGCTCGTCCACCCGGTGCAACAGCGTCCGCGCCCGGCTCACCAGCACGGACGCCGTCTGCGCGGCCTGTGTCCTGCCGTCCGCGAACAGGGCGAGCACCTGCTCACGCAACTCCGCCACGGCCGCCAGGGCCTTCTCCGAGGATCCGCCCGACAGCGCCCGGACATGGGCGGCCCGGGAACGGGCCGCGAGGGCCTCACCGGGATCGCCCGCCCGCGCGTACAGCTCGGCGGCCTCCTGGAAGAGCGCGGCTCCCTGCGGCCCGCGGCCCATCGCCGCGTGATCGGCGATCTCCGCGCGGTCGCGCGGCTCCAGTTCGAGGCCCTCGGCGGCGCGCCCCACCGCCGCCCACGCCGGGACCGCGTCCGGGTCCCGCAGCGCGGAGAGCCGCCGCGCCTCGGCGAGCAGCGCCTCAAGACCCGGTTCGGCGGCCTCGGCCTCAGGCGGCGACGTACCGGCGGACACCGGTGCCGTCCGATGGTGCCCGGCGCCCGCGGGACCCGCGGAGCGGACCCCGAGGGGCAGCCGGCCGACGAGCGGCGGCCGGTCCATGCGCGCGCGGACCCGCTCGCCGATGTACGGCGTGCCGTTGCGGTCGTCGAACCGCGCGGCCAGCGCCAGCGCCTCCCCGCGCGCGTACGCGGCGAGTTCCGCCGCCGTCCACGTCCGTCCGGCGGGCCCGGGAACCGGCTGTCCGGCGTGCCCGAGCGCGGTCAGCCGGTCCATCGTGAGCGCCACGACCGACAGGAAGTCCAGCCTGCTGCGCGGATCACCCGAGTCCGTGAAATAGGCCGGGCGCTCGGCGAGCAGTTCCAGGGCGCGCGCCTCGTTCCCGGTCAGGGCGCAGAACTCCACGTGGTCCGCGTAGGCGCCCCGCATGCTCTCCATGGCCCGCACCAGCCGGAACCCGCGCAGATGATGGGCGCGGGCCTCCTCGACCCGCCCGAGGCGCAGCAGCGGCAGCAGGGAGGACGCGAGGACGCTGTGCGGCTCGTGGGCGCAGGCGTACTCGCCGGCGAGCACCGGCGCCCACAGCTCAAGCGCCTCCCCGTCCGCGCCGCGCACCGCCCGCCACCACCCCTGCCCGTGCAGCTCGCACGCGTGGCAGTCGGCCATCGCGTCACGGTCCGCCGCCAGCCAGGCGCCGTACGCCCGCTCGGCGCGCTCCAGATCGCCCAGATGGGCGGCGACACTGAACTCGGCGCCGCGCACGGCCCGTTCGGAGTGACCGGCCAGACGGTAGCGCCGCTCCATCTCGCCGAGCCACTTCTCTATGGAGGCGAGCGGGACGTGCGGCTGGTCGAGCATGCCCGCCGACATCCACTTGAAGACCCAGTGCAGCGAGTGGATCTCGAACTCGTCGAAGTCCTCCGGGTGTTCGTCCCACATGCGCAGCAGACGCGCGAAGGGAACGAACATCTTCCCTTTCTCGGAGCTGTAGTTGTACACCTTCAGCTGGTGGCCGAGCGCCTCTATGACGGCGAGCGGGACGTCCAGCTTCTCGGCCTCCACGAGCAGCTGCTCCGCGCGCGCGTTGCGGCCGGGCCCCTCGGGCTGCTCGTAGTTGTCCGCCATGGCCCGGCGCAGTGAGTCGAAGTCCATGGCGGAGCTCATCGGCGGCCGTCCGTTCCGGGGTCGGTGTGGGTGGCCCACTCCAGGAGGCCGATGAAGGCGCGGTTCAGGAGCGCCGAGTCGGCGGGCCGCAGCGGGCGCTGGGCCATCAGCAGGGCCTGCCCGTACAGGGACTCGGTGGCGGTGCCGATCAGGTCCGGATCGCCGAGCGAACCGATCCTGCGGATCAGCGGGTTGAGATGGTTGAGGACCAGCCGGGCGCGTGGCGCGCTGCCGCGCAGCGAGCCGAGAATGCCCGCCCACAGGTCGTCGGCCTGCTCCTCGGCCTCCGCACGGGCCTGTTCGTGGCGGGCCGCGCGGTCGTCCAGATGCAGGGCGGGCACCGACAGGGGATGGAAGGCGCGCAGCACCACATCGCAGTTCAGCGGATCGAGCCGGGCCCGCGCGGCCGCGAGGAAGCCCGACAGCGCCAGCTCCTCGGCCGGATCGACGGTGTCGAGGTGCGCGGTCACGGTGTCCGCGTCCAGCTCGGAGACGGCCGTACCCGGGCGCACGGCGGGCAGCGCCTCGATCAGCTCGCTGTCGTACGTGTAGCCGCCGTTGACGACCCCGACGCCCTGCGCGGAGGCGATCGGCGCGACCTGCCGGTACTCCTCGACGGTCCGGGTGAAGTGCACCAGCGGGTGCCGCTGCGCGAACTCCTCGAGGGACAGCCGTCCGTCGGTCGTCTCGAAGGGCAGCCACGGCAGCATCGTGCGCAGCATCTCCGCGTCGTGCCGCGCCAGCGACTTCACCCCCAGGTGGTGCACGGACAGGAAGGCCGCGAGACGCTCCGGATCACCCGCCGCGAGGCCGGTCAGCCAGGACCGGATGCGCTCGCCCAGCGCCTCCCGTACGGCGGCGAGCGTCTCGTCCTCGTACAGCGACTCGCGGGACGCGGTGGGCCGCAGGCTGTCCGTGTCGAGGACGCAGCGCACGAAGAACGCCCAGTCGGGCAGCAGCTGTTCGGCCCGCTCGGTGAGCAGCATGCCCTTCAGGTGCACCCGGTGGCTCGCGCGCTGGGCGGGGGAGACCGCCGTCGGCAGGACGTAGGCCACGCCCCGGACGCCCGCCAGCGGCACGTTCAGGTCGATCGAGTCCAACGGCGTGAAACCGAACAGCTCCCGGCAGTGCCGGGCCAGGGCGACCCGCCGGGCGGAGGGGCTCGGATGGGGCCGGTCCCAGGGCGCGGGCAGGTCCGCGACCGCCTCGTCGCCGACGCGTACGTCGTACGGCAGCAGCGCCCCGAAGTCGCGCGCCAGCGACCGGACCCGCTCCGGGCTCAGCCACTCGCCCGCCCCGGCCCGCGCCACCAGGTGCACGGTGGTGCCCGGCTCGGTGCGGGCCTCCCGCGGCAGGGTGCGCACGGTGTACGAGCCGTCGTCGGCCGCCGTCCACTCGACCGGGGCCGCGTCGGGCGTCCGGGCGCTGAGGCTGACCACCCGGATCCGCTCGGCGACGACGAAGCACGCCAGCAGCCCGATGCCGAACTGGCCGAGGAACTCCGAACGCGCCGACTCCAGACCGTCGTTCCGCTTGGAGCTGCGGCCGATGGTCGCCAGCAGACTGTGCACGTCGGACTCGGTGAGCCCGACACCGGAGTCCTCCACCCGCAGGGTCCCGCCCTCGGCGTGCAGCCGCACCGTGGCCGGGGCGTCCGGCTGCTCGGCGCGCCGCGCCGTGATCGCGTCGACGGCGTTCTGCAACAGCTCGCGCAGATAGACCTTGGGGCTGGAGTAGAGGTGATGGGAGAGGAGGTCGACCAGACCGCGCAGGTCGACCTGGAACGTATGAGGTGACGGGGAGGCCGGGGACGGCTGTGAGGTCTGGGAGTCCATCGTCGCTGCGCCGGCCGGCGGGGGGAACGGGCGACGGCGCGGGGTAGGGCGGTCCCGGGAGGCGGTGACCGCGAAGAGGGCCGGGCGCGTCATCCTAGGCCCGGAACCAGCCGTCTGACCAGCGGATTTCCAGGACCTATACGGCAATGTCAGTGCGGTGGTGTGCAATGGATCTCGTGCCCGTGCTCGAAGAACCACTGAAGAAGGCGCTCGGTCCCGCCACCGCGAAGGTGATGGCCGAGCATCTCGGCCTGCACACCGTCGGCGACCTGCTGCACCACTACCCCCGCAGATACGAGGAGCGCGGGCAGCTCACCCACCTCGCCGACCTGCCGATGGACGAGCACGTGACGGTGGTCGCCCAGGTCGCCGACGCCCGCCTGCACACCTTCGCCTCCGCCAAGGCGCCCCGCGGCAAGGGCCAGCGCCTCGAGGTCACCATCACGGACGGCAGCGGCCGTATCCAGCTCGTCTTCTTCGGAAACGGCGTGCACAAGCCCCACAAGGACCTGCTGCCCGGCACCCGCGCGATGTTCTCCGGCAAGGTCTCCGTCTTCAACCGCCGCCTCCAGCTGGCCCACCCGGCCTACGAACTGCTGCGCGGCGAGGACGACGAGGCCGCGGAGAGCGTCGGCAGCTGGGCGGGCGCCCTCATCCCGATCTACCCGGCCACCGCCAAGCTGGAGTCGTGGAAGATCGCCAAGTCCGTGCAGACGGTGCTGCCCAGCGCCCAGGAGGCGGTCGACCCCCTCCCCGACCCGCTGCGAAGCGGCCGCGGCCTGGTCACCCTCCCCGAGGCCCTCCTCAAGATCCACCGCCCGCACACCAAGGCGGACGTCCACGACGCCCGGGCCCGCCTCAAGTGGGACGAGGCCTTCGTCCTCCAGGTCGCCCTGGCCCGCCGCCGCCACGCCGACGCCCAGCTCCCGGCCGTCGCCCGCGTCCCCCTGCCGGACGGCCTGCTGACCGCCTTCGACGCCCGGCTGCCCTTCACCCTCACCGAGGGCCAGCAGAAGGTCTCCAAGGAGATCTTCGACGGCCTCGCCACCGAACACCCGATGCACCGCCTGCTCCAGGGGGAGGTCGGATCGGGCAAGACGATGGTGGCCCTGCGCGCCATGCTCGCCGTGGTCGACGCCGGCGGGCAGGCCGCGATGCTCGCGCCCACCGAGGTGCTCGCACAGCAGCACCACCGGTCGATCACCGAGATGATGGGCGAGCTGGCCGAGGGCGGCATGCTCGGCGGGGCCGAGCACTCCACGAAGGTCGTGCTGCTCACCGGCTCCATGGGCGCGGCCGGGCGGCGCCAGGCGCTGCTCGACCTGGTCACCGGCGAGGCCGGCATCGTGATCGGCACCCACGCGCTGATCGAGGACAAGGTGCAGTTCCACGATCTGGGCCTGGTCGTCGTCGACGAGCAGCACCGCTTCGGCGTCGAGCAGCGCGACGCCCTGCGCGGCAAGGGCAAGCAGCCCCCGCACCTCCTGGTCATGACCGCCACCCCCATCCCGCGCACGGTCGCGATGACGGTCTTCGGCGACCTGGAGACCTCCGTGCTCGACCAGCTCCCCGCCGGACGCTCCCCGATCGCCAGCCATGTCGTCCCCGCCGCGGACAAGCCGCACTTCCTCGCGCGCGCGTGGGAGCGCGTGCGCGAGGAAGTGGAGAACGGCCATCAGGCGTACGTCGTCTGCCCCCGCATCGGCGACGAGGAGGACGACAAGAAAGGCGCCCGGAAGAAGTCCCCGGAGGACGAGGCGGAGAAGCGCCCGCCGATGGCCGTCCTCGACGTCGCCGACCAGCTCGCCAAGGGTCCCCTCCAGGGCCTGCGGGTCGAGGTCCTGCACGGCAGGATGCACCCGGACGACAAGGACGCCGTCATGCGCCGCTTCGCCGCGGGCGAGACGCACGTCCTGGTCGCCACCACCGTGATCGAGGTCGGGGTGAACGTACCGAACGCCACCGCCATGGTGATCATGGACGCCGACCGCTTCGGCGTCTCCCAGCTCCACCAGCTCCGCGGCCGCGTCGGCCGCGGCTCGGCGGCGGGACTGTGCCTGCTGGTCTCCGAGATGCCGGAGGCGAGCCCGGCCCGTCAGCGCCTGAACGCGGTGGCCTCGACCCTGGACGGCTTCGAGCTCTCCCGCATCGACCTCGAACAGCGCCGCGAGGGCGACGTCCTCGGCCAGGCCCAGTCCGGCGTCCGCTCCTCGCTGCGCATGCTCGCCGTCATCGAGGACGAGGAGATCATCGCCGAGGCCCGCGAGGAGGCCGCCTCGGTCGTCGCGGCGGACCCGGACCTCACCGGCCTGCCGGGCCTGCGCGTCGCCCTGGACGCCCTGCTCGACGAGGAACGGGAGCAGTACCTGGACAAGGGCTGAGCGGCGGCGACCGCCCCGCGGCTGAGAGACTGGGAGGGAATCGACCACCCCCAGCGCAAAGGACCCCCATGACCCGCGTGATCGCCGGCCGGGCCGGCGGACGCCGTCTGGCCGTGCCGCCGGGCACCGGCACCCGCCCCACCTCCGACCGGGCACGCGAGGGCCTCTTCTCCACCTGGGAGTCCCTGCTCGGCGGCCCGCTGGAGGGCGAGCGCGTCCTCGACCTGTACGCCGGATCGGGCGCCGTCGGCCTGGAGGCGCTCAGCCGCGGTGCCGGGCACACCCTGCTCGTGGAGGCGGACGCCCGCGCGGCCAGGACCGTCCGCGACAACGTCAGGACGCTGGGCCTGCCCGGCGCCGAGGTCAGAGCGGGCAAAGCGGAGCAGATCGTACGGACGGCGGCGCCGTCGGAGCCTTACGACCTGGTCTTCCTCGACCCCCCGTACGTCGTCCCGGACGACGATCTTCGGGAGATTCTGCTCACACTCCGCACCGGGGGCTGGCTCGCGGAGGATGCGCTCGTCACCGTGGAGCGCAGCACCAGAGGCGGTGTGTTCGGCTGGCCCGAGGGTTTCGAGGCCCTGAGGGCCCGTCGTTACGGCGAGGGCACGTTTTGGTACGGTCGCGCCGCCTCTACGTGCGAAGACGCACGATGACCGGACCGGAGAGCGAGGGACCACTGTTGCGCCGCGCCGTCTGTCCGGGGTCATTCGACCCCATCACCAACGGACATCTCGACATCATCGCCCGCGCCTCCGCGCTGTACGACGTCGTGCACGTCGTCGTGATGATCAATCAGTCCAAGAAAGGCCTGTTCACGGTCGACGAGCGGATCGAGCTGATCCGCGAGGTCACGGCCGAGTTCGGCAACGTCCAGGTCGAGGCCTATCACGGCCTCCTGGTCGACTACTGCAAGCAGCGGGACATCCCGGCCATCGTCAAGGGCCTGCGCGCGGTCAGCGACTTCGACTACGAACTCCAGATGGCCCAGATGAACAACGGCCTCTCGGGCGTCGAGACCCTGTTCATCCCGACCAGCCCCACCTACAGCTTCCTCTCCTCCTCCCTGGTGAAGGAAGTCGCGAACTGGGGCGGCGACATCTCGCACCTGGTGCCGCCGGTGGTCCTGGAGGCGCTCACGGAGCGTCTGGGCGAGAACTGAGCGACTGACTGTCCGTCACCCGGTGTCGGGCGGCGCGGGAGTGGTCGTACAGTCGTCCCGTCCGTCTCCATCACAGCTGTAGAGAGTGGCGAGCACACGGTGGACGTACAGAAGAAGCTCGATGAGATCGTCTCGGCGGTCGGCAGCGCCCGTTCCATGCCGATGTCGGCGTCGTGCGTGGTCAACCGCGCCGACCTGCTCTCGATGCTGGAGGAGGTGCGCCAGGCGCTGCCCGGCTCCCTCGCCCAGGCCCAGGAGCTGATCGGCGGCCGCGAGGAGATGGTCGAACGGGCCCGTCAGGAGGCCGAGCGGATCATCGAGACCGCGCACGCCGAGCGCGGTTCGCTGATCTCCGACACCGAGGTCGCCCGCCGCTCGCAGAACGAGGCGGACCGCATTCTCAACGAGTCCCGCAGGGAGGCCGAGGAGATCCGCGCGGAGGCCGACGACTACGTCGACTCCCAGCTCGCCAACTTCGAGGTCGTCCTCACCAAGACCCTCGGCTCCGTCGGCCGCGGCCGCGAGAAGCTCCTCGGCACCGGCCCCGGCCTCGACGAGCAGGGGTACGAGGACGAGGACGCCCCCGAGCGCAGCTACGACCCGGAGACCCTGCGCCGCAACGCCGACGACTACGTCGACGCCAAGCTCGGCGCCTTCGAGGCCGTCCTGGCCAAGACCCTGGAGGCCGTCGGCCGCGGCCGGGAGAAGCTCCAGGGCCGGATCGCCTCGGACGACCTCGGCACGCTCGGCACCTTCGGGGAGGACGGGACGCCCGGGGCGCACACCAGCGACGCCGACTACCTGGCCGGCCTCGCGGAGCTCGCCGAGGAGCCCGAGCAGAGCGCCCGGGCCCCGGAACCGGCCGCCCAGCCCTCCTACGGCCAGCAGGAGGCGTACGCCTACCAGCAGCAGGCCGACCCGTACAGCTACCAGCAGCAGTACGCCCAGCAGCAGGACGCCTACGGCTACCAGCAGGCCGACCCGTACGCCGCGTACCAGCAGCAGGGCTACGACCAGCAGGGGTACGACCAGAGCCAGCAGGCGTACGCCCAGCAGCAGGCCCATGCCATGGACCAGCAGAACCACGCCCTCGACGAGGCCAGCCTCTTCGACACCAGCATGATCAGCGCCGACCAGCTGAGGGCGTACGAGCAGGGGCGCGGGGGCCACTGATCCCGCGGCCGGGAAGGGTGCGCGCCGCCGGCCGGGGTGGGCGCGCGCACCGGATTGGGCCGTGAGCGAAAGGTCCAGTATCCTGGCTCTTCGGTCGCGTGTACGTCCGCGATCAGCGCTGCCCGAGGGAGACCTGGGGCGGCGTTCACCCCAGTTCGAAGATCGAAAGCAGGAATGGCTCTGAACGCCCGCCTCGACCACCGCAATCCTCTCGTGTTCGACACACACGAGCTGGGGCGGCGTCCTGGCGCGCTACAGCGCCTGACCCGCACGATCGACGCTCCCGCGGATCTCGGGATCCAGGGAGTCATCGGAGTGCCGGAAGGCGCCCCGGTGGAGCTCGAACTCCGTCTGGAGTCGGTCATGGAAGGGGTGCTTGTCACAGGCACCGCCCGTGGCTCGGTGAAGGGGGAGTGCGTAAGGTGTCTGGAGCCGCTTGAGCAGGTGCTCGAAGCGGACTTCCAGGAGATGTTCTCGTACCCTGACGCCGATGACCGGGGCCGCCCCAAGGCGGAGCCGGTCGACGACGCCGAGGACGACGAGGACACGCTCTTCCTCGAGGACGGCTTGTTCGACCTCGAACCCGTGCTGCGGGATGCGGTGGTGCTCGCACTGCCGATGCAGCCGGTGTGCCAGGACGACTGCCCGGGTCTGTGCTCCGAATGCGGAGCCAGGCTCGCGGACGACCCGGACCACCGTCACGACGCCGTCGACATCCGTTGGGCGGCACTGCAAGGACTCGCCGGTTCACTCGAAGATGGCGAGAAGGACGAGTTGAGCGGCGCCGAGCCTGGCGTCGACGAGAAGCAGGAGAAGTAGCCGTGGCTGTTCCGAAGCGGAAGATGTCGCGCAGCAACACGCGCCACCGCCGGTCGCAGTGGAAGGCTGCGGTCCCCACCCTGGTTGCGTGCGAGCGCTGCCACGAGCCCAAGCTGCAGCACATCGCGTGCCCGGCTTGTGGCACCTACAACAAGCGCCAGGTCCTCGAGGTCTGAGCGGCCGGTGAGAGGTCTGATGTCTGACGCCAAGGCGGATTCAACCGCCAAGAAAAAGGCGGACAACACAGCCTCGTCCCACACGCTTCTGGAAGGGCGGCTCGGCTACAAGCTCGAGTCCGCCCTTCTGGTGCGTGCGCTGACCCACCGTTCCTACGCGTACGAGAACGGCGGTCTGCCGACCAACGAGCGTCTGGAGTTCCTCGGGGACTCCGTACTGGGCCTCGTGGTCACGGACACGCTGTACCGCACCCACCCCGACCTGCCCGAGGGCCAGCTGGCCAAACTGCGGGCCGCGGTGGTCAATTCTCGTGCGCTGGCGGAGGTGGGCCGCGGCCTCGAACTCGGCTCCTTCATCCGGCTCGGCCGGGGCGAGGAAGGCACGGGAGGCCGGGACAAGGCGTCCATCCTCGCCGACACCCTCGAAGCGGTGATCGGCGCTGTCTATCTCGACCAGGGTCTCGAAGCGGCGGGCGAACTCGTCCACCGTCTTTTCGACCCGCTGATCGAGAAGTCCTCGAATCTCGGTGCCGGCCTGGACTGGAAGACCAGTCTCCAGGAGCTCACCGCGACCGAGGGGCTCGGGGTTCCCGAGTACCTGGTCACGGAGACCGGCCCGGACCACGAGAAGGTCTTCACTGCTGCCGCCCGCGTCGGAGGCGTCTCGTACGGCACCGGCACCGGCCGCAGCAAGAAGGAGGCGGAGCAGCAGGCCGCGGAGTCCGCGTGGCGTGCCATCCACTCCGCCGCGGACGAGCGGGCGAAGTCTGCCCAGGCCGCGGAGCAGGCGGCACACACCGCCCAGCAGGCGGCCCGGGACGAGGAGGAGAGCGCCGACGTCTCCTCGGCGCCCACCACCGACTCGGCCACGGCCTGACTCCTTCGACCCGCTGACGTACCGCGGTACGCGCAGCACCCGCAACAAACGCACCACAGGACCCCGCCACGGCGCACGCGCCGCGGCGGGGTCCGTGCGTTGCGCCGGACCGTTCCCCGTCGGCCGTCGCCGGGCTCGTTGTACCCTTCCGGCATCGCCCCCCAGCCCGTCCCCCAGGAGGAGTCCCGTGCCCGAGCTGCCCGAAGTCGAGGTCGTGCGGCGGGGGTTGGAGCGCTGGGTCACCGGGCGGGTGGTCGGATCGGTGGAGGTCCGCCATCCGCGGGCCGTACGGCGGCACCTGGCGGGGCCCGACGCGTTCGCGAAGGCGCTCTCCGGGCACCGGGTGGGCCGGGCGATGCGCCGCGGCAAGTACCTGTGGCTGCCGCTCGACGACTCGCCCTTCTCCGTGCTCGCGCACCTCGGCATGAGCGGTCAGCTTCTGGTGCAGCCCGAGGGCGCCGCGGAGGAGAAGCATCTGCGCATCCGCGTCCGCTTCGAGGACGATCAGGGCACCGAGCTGCGGTTCGTCGACCAGCGCACCTTCGGCGGGCTGTCGCTGCACGAGAACACCGCGGACGGCCTGCCCGACGTCATCGCGCACATCGCCCGCGACCCGCTCGACCCGCTCTTCGACGACGCCGCGTTCCACACCGCGCTGCGGGCCCGCCGTACGACGCTCAAGCGCGCCCTGCTCGACCAGTCACTGATCAGCGGCGTCGGGAACATCTACGCGGACGAGGCCCTGTGGCGGTCCAAGCTGCACTACGAACGTCCCGCGGGGACCATGACCCGGCCGCGCACCGCCGAACTCCTCGGCCACGTCCGCGAGGTCATGAACGACGCCCTCGCCGTCGGCGGCACCAGCTTCGACAGCCTGTACGTCAACGTCAACGGTGAGTCGGGCTACTTCGATCGCTCGCTCGACGCGTACGGGCGCGAGGGCGAGCCGTGTCACCGCTGCGGGACTCCGATCCGCCGGCGGCCCTGGATGAACCGCTCCAGCTACTTCTGCCCGCGCTGCCAGCGCGCTCCGCGCCCGGCGCTCTGACGCCCGGAGCGCGGCCCCGACGCCTTCACGCCCTACCGGGCCCCGCGGTTCTCGTCGTAGCGTCCGCGGGCCGCCAGGACGTCGTCCATGCGGCCCTCGACGAAACCGATGAGGGCCAGCAGACGCGCGGCGACCTCGCGGCCCAGCGGTGTGAGGGTGTAGTCGACGCGCGGCGGGTTCGTGGGCCGCGCGTCCCGGTTCACCAGACCGTCGCGCTCCAGCGCGTGCAGGGTCTGCGAGAGCATCTTCTCGCTGACGCCGTCGACCCGGCGGCGCAGTTCGTTGAACCGGAACGTGCCGTCGTACAGCGCGCCCAGCGTGAGGGAGCCCCAGCGGCCGGTGACATGCTCCAGCGTGCCCCGGGACGGACAGCCACGGGCGAACACGTCGTACGCGAGACCCTTGCCGTCCTCGCACCCGGCGCCGCTTTCGTCGCGTTCGGTGATCCGCGGGGACGTTTCCATGCGGCCAGCATACTCAGCCACAGCGCCACCCGAGGGGTTGCGCTGACTCCTGGTTAGCCCGTCGTTCCGCCGTTCCGGCCCGGAAACACGACATGACCGACCCCCCGAGCGGGCCGGTCATGTCGTCAGCGGTTGGCTCAGTAGCCGAAGTCCTGCGTCCACCAAGGGCCGCCCTCGCCGAAGTGGACTCCGACGCCGAGGGTCTTGAAGTCGCAGTTCAGGATGTTGGCCTTGTGGCCGGGGCTGTTCATCCAGGCGTCCATGACGGCCGCCGCGTCGGCCTGGCCGCGGGCTATGTTCTCGCCGCCGAGGCTGGCTATCCCGGCCTTCGCCGCGCGGTCCCAGGGGGTGAGACCGCTGGGGTCGGTGTGGTCGAAGAAGTCCCGTGCCGCCATGTCCTCGCTGAAGGCCTGGGCGAGATCCGTCAGGGCGCTGTTCGCGGCGACGGGGCTGCAACCGACCTTGGAGCGCTCGTCGTTGACGAGCTTGAGCACCTCGGCCTCGGCGGCCGCCTGCGCGGACACGTTCACCGGGGCCACGGCGACCGGCGCGCTGGTCTGGGTCTGCGAGGGCTTCGGAGCCTCGGGCGCGGTCGTCGTCTCCTTCTGCTTCGACGAGCCGGCTTCCTTGCCCGGGACCGCCTGCTTCTTCGGCGGGGCCGTGGTGGTCGGAGCGGCCGACGGCGAGGTGGAGGCCGAGGGTGCGGTGGTCGAGGGGGTGGTGGTCGCGCGCCCGGAGCCGCGGCTCGTCGAGGTGCCCCCGCGGGCGTCCGCGCTGCCGGACGTGCCGCCCTGCTGCCGGTCGATGCTGGAGGGCGAGCTCGCGGCCTGGATGTTGTCGGAGTTGTTGCTGCCACCACCGAGCGCGTAGTTGTCGCTGCCGGGCACGACACCGGCCGCGACGGCCACGGTGCCGAGGGCCACGGCGGCCGAGACGCCGAGCAGACCCGTCTTGACGGGGCTCGGTCCCTTGCGCTTGCGGTGCGAGCGGGCGGAGGCGGCGGAGGGGAGATCGGCGACGGCCGCGTAGCCGTACAGGTTCTCCGGGCCGTAGCTTTCCGTGTGGGTCTCGCTCGTCTCTGTGACTCCGGTGGCGCGCCCTGTGGCGGCGCGGCCGGCGTCGGAGCGTCGGTGGCGTCCCATCTCTTGGGCCTTCCTCGATCTTGAGTCAGCGATCCTCACTTCAAACTCACCCGGAAGAGTGAGTTTCCAGTGAGACTCATTGGTCCGGGACGGTACCCCATGGCGCGTGGGGAGGATGTGCTCCACGAGACATTGTCCGGTTAGCGTGCAGCCATGAACGAGGTTTCACGGCTGGTCGTCTGGGTCCGCGGACGGGTCCAAGGTGTGGGTTTCCGCTGGTTTACGCGGGCCAGGGCGCTGGAGATCGGCGAGCTGAGTGGTTTTGCTCTCAATCTCGACGACGGACGGGTCCAGGTGGTCGCGGAGGGCCCCCGGGCCGGCTGCCAGAGTCTGCTCGACTGGCTCCAGGGAGACGACACGCCCGGCCGGGTGGACGGAGTCACTGAGATCTGGGACACGCCCCGCGGGATCTACGACGGCTTCGCCATCCGCTGACGAGGGTCCCCGCGAGGCCCCCTGAAGGTGGCGTGGCGTATGCCCCCGGCACCCGTCAGTAGTGGAAAGAGCCTGGTGGTTGCCAAGAAGGATGCGAAGTGGCAGGCTCCCGAGATAACGATGATCCCGACGCCCTGAGGGTCCCACCGGAGTCGCCGCGCCGCCGTTCCAGAAGCCGCGCGACAGTGGGTTGCCCGCCGATGCAGGGCGTGATCGTGTTGACCGTCAAACTTTTTGGTGAGACGCTGAAAGCCCCGCGCACCTTAGCTGTTTGGCATGTGGAACGGCAGCACGACAACAGCAGTGTCAAGCATCGCGGGTGCGATTCCCTCACGACCCACACCGCTTCGGTCGGTCACTCAGTGTGGAGGACCATCCATCATGGCAAAGGCGCTTCTCGGTTACGTCGGCGGCTCCGACCCGCGACTCATTGCCGAGATGCGACGGCTCCAGCAGCGCGTCCAGGACCTCGAATCCGAGCTCGTACGGATCCAGGCCGAGAACGACGCGCTCGCGGCTGCCGCTTCTCACGACTCGCTTCTCGAGAGCATCGACGTTCCCCAGGCGGAGCCTGCGCTCACCTGACCACTGCACCGCACCATGACAGCAGTGGTTGGGCAGCCCGAATCAACCGCTAAGTTGTCGGATTTGCAAGGGACGCCGTCCGGCGTCCCTTCTTTCTTTCCCCCGGGCAACGTTCCCCCCTCTTCAACGTCTGGTCTGCCCTGCGCCTTCATGGGCGAAACCGCGCGTTCATGGAGTGAGACCGGCCCGAAAGGTAGAGTCCGGCGGCGTGCACCTCAAGGCCCTGACCCTGCGCGGCTTCAAGTCGTTCGCCTCCGCGACCACCCTGCGGTTCGAACCGGGCATCACCTGTGTCGTGGGCCCCAACGGCTCGGGCAAGTCCAACGTCGTGGACGCGCTCAGCTGGGTCATGGGCGAGCAGGGCGCCAAGTCGCTGCGCGGCGGCAAGATGGAGGACGTCATCTTCGCCGGGACCACCGGGCGTCCGCCGCTCGGCCGCGCCGAGGTCTCCCTGACCATCGACAACTCCGACGGGGCGCTGCCCATCGAGTACGCCGAGGTCACCATCACGCGGATCATGTTCCGCAACGGCGGCAGCGAGTACCAGATCAACGGCGACACCTGCCGACTGCTCGACATCCAGGAGCTGTTGTCCGACTCCGGCATCGGCCGTGAGATGCACGTCATCGTCGGACAGGGCCAGCTCGACTCCGTCCTGCACGCCGACCCGATGGGTCGCCGCGCCTTCATCGAGGAGGCGGCCGGCGTCCTCAAGCACCGCAAGCGCAAGGAGAAGGCGCTGCGGAAGCTGGACGCCATGCAGGCGAACCTCGCCCGCGTCCAGGACCTCACCGACGAACTGCGGCGCCAGCTCAAGCCGCTCGGCCGGCAGGCCGCCGTCGCCCGCCGCGCCGCCGTCATCCAGGCGGACCTGCGCGACGCCCGGCTGCGCCTGCTCGCCGACGACCTCGTACGCCTGCGGGGGGCGCTCCAGTCCGAGATCGCCGACGAGGCCGCGCTCAAGCAGCGCAAGGACTCCGCCGAGGCCGAACTCAGGAAGGCGCTCCAGCGGGAGGCCCTGCTGGAGGACGAGGTACGGCAGCTGACGCCGCGTCTCCAGCGCGCGCAGCAGACCTGGTACGACCTCTCCCAGCTCGCCGAGCGGGTGCGCGGCACGGTCTCGCTGGCCGATGCGCGGGTCAAGAGCGCCACCTCGGTGCCCGCCGAGGAGCGGCGCGGACGCGACCCGGAGGACATGGAGCGCGAGGCCGCGCGCGTCCGCGAGCAGGAGGCCGAACTCGAAGCGGCCCTGGAGGCGGCCGAACGGGCCCTGGAGGACACCGTCGCGCACCGCGCCGAGCTGGAGCGCGAACTGACCGTCGAGGAACGCCGGCTCAAGGACGTGGCCCGCGCCATCGCCGACCGCCGCGAGGGCCTGGCCCGCCTGGGCGGCCAGGTCAACGCGGCCCGTTCGCGCGCCGCCTCGGCGCAGGCCGAGATCGACCGGCTCGCCGCCGCCCGGGACGAGGCGCAGGAACGCGCGGTCACCGCCCAGGAGGAGTACGAGCAGCTGAAGGCCGAGGTGGACGGGCTCGACGCGGACGACGCCGACCTCACCGCACGGCACGAGGCGGCCAGGGCGGCCCTGTCCGACGCCGAGGCCTCCCTGAGCACCGCCCGCGAGGCCGCCACCGCCTCGGAACGCGAACGGGCCGCCACCCGGGCCCGCCGCGACGCGCTCGCCCTCGGTCTGCGGCGCAAGGACGGCACGGGCGTGCTGCTCGGCGCCACGGACCGGCTCACCGGAGTACTCGGTCCCGCCGCCGCACTGCTGTCGGTCACCCCCGGTTTCGAGGTCGCGCTCGCCGCCGCGTTCGGCGCCGCCGCCGACGCCGTCGCGGTCACCACCCCCGCCTCGGCGGCCGAGGCCATCCGGCTGCTGCGCAAGCAGGACGCGGGCCGCGCGGCCCTGCTGCTCGCGGGAGCACCCGAGGAACCCGGCACCGGCGCGGACACCGGCACCGCACCGGCGAACGGCGCCCCCGCCGGCGTACTCCTTCGAGGACACGGCCCGGACGGGGAGGCCGGCGACGGGCCCTCGTACGCCGCCGACCTGGTCCGGGGTCCCGCCGAGCTGATGCCCGCCGTACGGCGGCTGCTGCGCGGAGTCGTCGTCGTCGGCACCCTGGAGGAGGCAGAGGACCTGGTCCACGCGCGCCCCGGACTCACCGCGGTGACCGCCGAAGGCGACCTGCTCGGGGCGCACTTCGCGCACGGCGGGTCCGCCGGGGCGCCCAGCCTCCTCGAAGTGCAGGCGTCCGTGGACGAGGCCACGGCCGAACTGGAGGAACTGGCCGTGGCTTGCGAGGAGTTGGCCGAGGCGCAGCGGCTCGCGACCGAGCGGCGCAAGGAACGGGCCGCGCTCGTGGAGGAGTTGGGGGAGCGGCGGCGGGCCGCCGAGCGGGAGAAGTCGTCCGTCGCGCAGCAGCTCGGACGGCTGGCGGGACAGGCACGCGGCGCCGCGGGGGAGGCGGAGCGGAGCACCGCGGCCGCCGCCCGCGCGCAGGAGGCACTGGACCGGGCCCTGACCGAGGCGGAGGAACTGGCCGAACGGCTCGCCGTGGCCGAGGAGATGCCGGTCGAGGAGGAACCCGACACCTCCGTGCGTGACCGGCTCGCCGCCGACGGCGCCAACGCGCGGCAGACCGAGATGGAGGCCCGCCTCCAGGTCCGTACGCACGAGGAGCGGGTGAAGGGACTCGCCGGACGGGCCGACTCGCTGGACCGCGCCGCCCGCGCCGAACGCGAGGCACGCGCGCGTGCCGAACAGCGGCGCGCCCGGCTTCGCCACGAGGCGGCCGTCGCCTCGGCCGTCGCCTCCGGCGCGCGCCAGTTGCTCGCGCACGTCGAGATCTCGCTCGCCCGCGCCGAGGAGGAGCGCACCGCCGCCGACAGCGCGAAGGCCCGTCGTGAGCAGGAGCTCGTGGCCGCGCGCGGTCGGGGCCGCGATCTCAAGGACGAACTCGACAAGCTCACCGACTCGGTGCACCGGGGCGAGGTGCTCGGCGCCGAGAAGCGGATGCGGATGGAGCAGCTGGAGGCGAAGGCGCTGGACGAACTCGGCGTCGAACCGGCGGGACTCGTCGCGGACTACGGCCCCGACCAGCTCGTACCGCCGTCGCTGCCCGCCGAGGGCGAGGAGCTGCCCGAGGACCCCGAGCATCCGCGCAACCAGCCCCGGCGGTTCCACCGGGCCGAGCAGGAGAAGCGCCTCAAGTCGGCCGAGCGGGCCTACCAGCAGCTCGGCAAGGTCAATCCGCTGGCCCTGGAGGAGTTCGCCGCCCTTGAGGAGCGCCACAAGTTCCTCAGCGAGCAGCTGGAGGACCTGAAGAAGACGCGGGCCGACCTTCTCCAGGTGGTGAAGGAGGTCGACGAGCGCGTCGAGCAGGTCTTCACCGAGGCGTACCGGGACACGGCCCGGGAGTTCGAGGGCGTCTTCAGCCGGCTGTTCCCGGGCGGGGACGGGCGGCTCATCCTGACCGACCCCGACAACATGCTCACCACGGGTGTCGACGTGGAGGCCAGGCCGCCGGGCAAGAAGGTCAAGCGGCTCAGCCTGCTCTCCGGCGGCGAGCGGTCGCTGACCGCCGTGGCGCTCCTGGTGTCGATCTTCAAGGCGCGCCCCAGCCCGTTCTACGTGATGGACGAGGTCGAGGCGGCCCTGGACGACACCAACCTCCAGCGGCTGATCAGGATCATGCAGGAGCTCCAGGAGGCATCGCAGCTCATCGTGATCACGCATCAGAAGCGCACGATGGAGGTCGCGGACGCGTTGTACGGCGTCTCCATGCAGGGCGACGGCGTCTCGAAGGTCATCAGCCAGCGACTGCGCTGAAGCCCGGCTACTCCTCGTCCGGCGCCGGAAGGCCCTCGCCCACGCCCTCGTCGGCGAGTTCGGCCAGCACCTCGGCGTGACAGCGCTCGGGAACGCACCAGCAGCCCAGACGGTGGCCGCGCAGGGCCGGGATCCGGGCCAGCAGTTCCGGACGGGCCAGCAGATAGGCGCGGTACATCTCGACGACCTCCTCCCGGGTGCCGTCGTGGCCCGGCCGGAACGGGCTCGCCAGCGGGGAGCCGGCCAGATGCCAGCCACCCCGGTGCATGGCGCGGCCGACGTACATGACATCGGCGTACGCGGGATCGTCGCGATGACCCTTGAGGTTGACGACCGTGGTCTGCGGCATGACCGGATCCTCGCCGCTCGGGCCGTCGCGGGCAACGGGAACACGGCCTGGACGGTGCCGATCCGGGGGTGGTGTGTCCCGTGTGCCGCGCGTCACAGCCTTGTACGCCCGCCCGGCGGGTACCCGCGGGACCGGGCCTCGTGGCCGGCGTCCGGACCGACACCCCTGTGGTCCGCTCGCCCGGACGGCGGGGCCCGGGCAAGCCGCCGCGCTGCGCGTTCCGGGGTTTTCACCCGGTGGAGCCAGGGCGCGGACGGGTGCGCCCGTGGCTTTCCTTGGGCCATTCAGCCGACTTGATGTTCAAGTCTTGAACACAACCATCTCCTGACGGTCCGCAGAAATTCACAAGCACCCCAAGTTTGACTTCGAAAGTTGAAGGCATATTCTCTGCGACGTTGCTTTTACCTTCAGGTGGTGGCCCGCGTGAACCTGTGCGCCACTGGTTACCACCAACGAAGGCTTTCGCCCCCCACCCCCGGCAGCGAGGCCGGTGGCCCGAGGAGTCTTACGTGACCAGCGCATCGCAGGCACCTGCACCAGGAGCCCGGACGGCTCACCCCGAGCATCTCGGGCATGTCATCTTCATCGCGGCGGCGGCCGCGATGGGCGGCTTCCTGTTCGGCTACGACAGCGCTGTGATCAATGGCGCGGTCGAGGCCATCCGGAGCCGCTACGACATCGGCTCCGCCGCCCTGGCCCAGGTCATCGCCATCGCCCTGATCGGCTGCGCCATCGGTGCCGCCGTGGCCGGCCGCATGGCCGACCGCATCGGGCGTATCCGCTGCATGCAGATCTCCGCGACGCTCTTCACCATCAGCGCCGTCGGTTCGGCGCTGCCCTTCGCCCTGTGGGACCTCGCCTTCTGGCGCATCGTCGGCGGATTCGCCATCGGCATGGCCTCGGTCATCGGCCCCGCCTACATCGCCGAAGTCTCCCCGGCCGCGTACCGCGGACGGCTCGGCTCGTTCCAGCAGGCCGCGATCGTCGTCGGCATCGCCATCTCGCAGCTCGTCAACTACGCCATCCTGAACGCCGCCGGCGGCGACCAGCGCGGGCAGCTGCTGGGCGTGGAGGCGTGGCAGGTCATGCTCGGCGTCATGGTCATCCCGGCCGTCCTCTACGGTCTGCTCTCCTTCGCCATCCCCGAGTCGCCGCGCTTCCTGCTCGAAGTGGGCCGCAGGGACCGCGCCCGTGAGGTGCTCAAGGAGGTCGAGGGCGACAAGATCGACCTTGACGCCCGCATGGACGAGATCGAGACGGCCATGAAGCGCGAGCACAAGTCGACCTTCAAGGACCT
The DNA here is from genome assembly GCF_037940415.1 of Streptomyces sp. f51. Taxonomy (NCBI): domain Bacteria; kingdom Bacillati; phylum Actinomycetota; class Actinomycetes; order Kitasatosporales; family Streptomycetaceae; genus Streptomyces; species Streptomyces sp. f51. The sequence goes on from NZ_CP149798.1 coordinate 5,432,253, forward strand.
GCTCGGCGGCGGCTTCCTCTTCCTGCCGATCGTCTGGGTCGGCATCGGGCTCTCGGTCTTCCAGCAGTTCGTCGGCATCAACATCGCGTTCTACTACTCCGCGACGCTGTGGCAGTCGGTCGGCGTCGACCCGACGGACTCGTTCTTCTACTCGTTCACCACGTCGATCATCAACATCATCGGCACCGTGATCGCCATGATCTTCGTGGACCGGATCGGCCGCAGGCCGCTCGCCCTCATCGGTTCGGTGGGTATGGCCATCGGTCTCGGCCTGGAGGCCTGGGCCTTCTCCTACGACCTGGTCGACGGCAAGCTCCCGGCCACCCAGGGCTGGGTCGCCCTGATCGCCGCCCATGTCTTCGTCCTCTTCTTCGCCCTCTCCTGGGGTGTCGTGGTCTGGGTCTTCCTCGGCGAGATGTTCCCGAACCGGATCCGCGCCGCCGCGCTCGGTGTCGCCGCCTCCGCGCAGTGGATCGCCAACTGGGCCATCACCGCGAGCTTCCCGTCGCTGGCCGACTGGAACCTCTCCGGCACCTACGTGATCTACACCTGCTTCGCGGTGCTCTCCATCCCCTTCGTGCTCAAGTTCGTCAAGGAGACGAAGGGCAAGACGCTGGAGGAGATGGGCTGACCGCCCGTGTCACCGGCGGCTCCCCACGGCCGCCGGTGGCTCCCCCCGACTCGAGGAGAAGGGCCAAGTCCCCGCTGCCCCTCTCCTCGTACTCGTGAAGAGGGCGTGCCGCCCCGGCTCGGACCGTCAGGTCACGCGAGCCGGGGCAGCACGCTTTCGCAGAACAGGTGAAGGCTCCGCCAGCCCTCGTCCAGGGGCATCCCGCCCGACAGCGGATGCAGCACGAGGTTGTCCAGGCCCTGTTCGACGCACTGGTCGGGGGTCAGGACGCGGTAGACGCCCTCGGCGCGCAGCTCGTCGACCGTGGTGGCCCCCGACTTCACCGCCGAGCGGATACCGCTCGACTGCCAGGAGGCGTACGTCCGTGCCTCGTGCAGGAAGTGGCGGCCGTACGCGGCCCAGGCCCGGTCCGGGTCCTCGGCGATGTGCAGCAACGGCGTCTCGGCGCCCGGCATCATGGTCCAGCCCTCGGTGCCGTACTCGATGAGCCGCTCCTTGTAGTAGGCCTCCAGCTCGGGCAGGTGGGCGCTCGGGAAGAACGGCAGACCGAGCCGGGCGGCACGCCGGGCCGCGGCCCTGGAGGAGCCCCCCACCAGCAGCAGGGGATGCGGGTCCGAGAACGGACGCGGGGTGACCCGTACCGTACGGCCCCGGTAGGTGAACTCCTCGCCGGTCCACGCCTTGAGCACCGTCTCCAGGAGCTCGTCCTGGAGTTCGCCGCGCCGCTTCCAGTCCACGTCGAACTGCGCGTACTCCTCGGGGCGGTAGCCGATGCCGGCCACGGTCACCAGCCGGCCGCCGCTGAGCAGGTCGAGCACGGCGATGTCCTCGGCGAGCCGCAGCGGGTCGTGCAGCGGACCGATGACCGCCGAGACGGTGACCGCGACACGCCGGGTCGCCCCGAAGACCGCCCCCGCGAAGGCGAAGGGCGAGGGCAGCCAGTTGTTGGCGGCGCCGTGGTGTTCCTCGGTCTGCACCGTGGTGATCCCGCGGTCGTCGGCGTACGTGGCCATCTCGACGGCGGTCCGGTAGCGGGCGCCGAGCGAGGCGGGGGTGGCGTCGGGTTCGACGAGGTTGAAGCGCACGACCGTCACGGGCATGGGGAGCCCCCCTTCGTGTGTGGAGGGGGACCGTAGCTGACGGAGCGTCAGGTGACCAGAGGCGCGGACACCCGCCGACCGGTCCGGGGCGCCGCTGTTCGTACGAAACTACAAGCCTTCTCCTGCGCGGGGAAAAAGCTCCCCGCACAGGGGATGGCGGATACTGAGCACGTTATGGAAACCATCATCCTTGCTGTAGTCATCGCCGTGGTGGTGATCGGCGCGCTCGGTGGGCTCGTCGTCGGCAGTCGCAAGCGGAAGCAGCTGCCCCCGCCGCCCCCCGCCGCCCCCGACATCACCGCCCCTCCGGCCGAACCGCACGTCGGCGACGAGGCCGAGACGCCGCGCGACGAACCGCGCCGCACCCTGGAGGAGGTGGATCTCCCCGACGGCTCGGCCGCACCGTCGGTCGTCGTCGAGGAACCGCCGGCCGCCCCCCAGATCGAGATTCCGGAGCCGACCGCCGGCCGCCTGGTGCGGCTGCGCTCCCGGCTCTCGCGCTCGCAGAACGCGCTCGGCAAGGGGCTGCTCACGCTGCTCTCGCGCGAGCACCTGGACGACGAGACCTGGGAGGAGATCGAGGACACGCTGCTCGTCGCCGACGTCGGCGTGCAGCCCACCCAGGAACTGGTCGAGCGGCTGCGCGAGCGCGTGAAGGTGCTCGGCACGCGGACACCGGACGAGCTGCGCGGCCTGCTGCGCGAGGAGCTGATCCAGCTGCTCGTCCCGGAGTTCGACCGTGCGGTCAAGACCGACTCGAACCTCGACACCCCGGGCATCGTCATGGTCGTCGGCGTCAACGGCACCGGCAAGACCACCACCACCGGCAAGCTCGCGCGCGTGCTCGTGGCCGACGGCAAGAACGTCGTGCTCGGCGCGGCCGACACCTTCCGCGCCGCCGCCGCCGACCAGCTCCAGACCTGGGGCGAGCGCGTGGGCGCCCGTACGGTCCGCGGCCCCGAGGGCGGCGACCCGGCCTCGATCGCGTTCGACGCGGTCAAGGAGGGCATCGAGGAGGGCGCGGACGTCGTCCTCATCGACACCGCGGGCCGGCTCCACACCAAGACCGGCCTCATGGACGAGCTGGGCAAGGTCAAGCGCGTCGTGGAGAAGCACGCCCCGCTCGACGAGGTGCTGCTCGTCCTCGACGCGACCACCGGCCAGAACGGTCTGGTGCAGGCGCGGGTGTTCGCCGAGGTCGTGGAGATCACCGGCATCGTGCTGACCAAGCTCGACGGCACCGCGAAGGGCGGCATCGTCATCGCGGTGCAGCGCGAGCTCGGCGTCCCGGTCAAGCTCGTCGGGCTCGGCGAGGGCGCGGACGACCTGGCGCCGTTCGAGCCGGAGGCGTTCGTTGACGCCCTTATCGGAGAGTGACCACCCACGCGAACGCGTAGGTGCACGAAGAAGCGCCCGCCCCGCGGCACTGCCGGGGGACGGGCGCTTCGTCCTGTGCGGTCCGGGTTCCCGTACGCGGGAGCCGTCGATGGCGGAGCCGGAGCCCGTGTCGCAGTCGGAGCCGCGTCTGTCGAGCCCGTGCCGGCGCCGGTGCCTTTCGGCGGCGCTCAGGACCGTGAGCGGTAGGCCACGTAGGCGAGCGTGCCCAGCAGCAGCCTGGCCGGCGGCGGCTTCGTGACGGAGTCGAGGACGGGGGAGCGCAGCCAGCGGACCGGGCCGAGTCCCGAGCGGTCGGAGGGCGGGGCGGTGATGAACGCGCCCGGACCCAGGCCGTGCAGGTCGAGGGAGGCGTCGTCCCAGCCCAGGCGGTAGAGCAGCTCGGGGAGTTCGGCGGCGGAACCGGGGGAGACGAAGAACTGGGCGCGGCCGTCCGGGGTGGCCGTGACGGGACCGAGCGGCAGCCCCATGCGCTCCAGCCGGACGAGCGCGCGGCGCCCCGCCCCCTCGGCCACCTCGATCACGTCGAAGGCCCGGCCGACCGGCAGCATCACCGCGGCGCCGGGGAAGCCGGCCCAGGCGCCGGTCGCCTCGTGCAGCGTCGTGCCCGCCGGGATGACCGGGGCGAAGGCGAGGGGGTGCGCCCCGGGAGCGGGGCAGTCGGCCCGGCCGCACGAGCACGCCCCCGCGGCGGCTCGGGCACCCGGGACCACGTCCCATCCCCACAGTCCGGTGAACGCGGCGACGGCGGTGCCCTCCGACGAACGGCCGCGGCGACGAGCACCGGTCCGGATGTCGCGCATCGCCCGACTACTGCCGATCGTGAAGCCCATGCCCCCTCCAACGGGTTCGATGCGCCCGTGGTTACGTCACGGAACCGGATTGTCACCCTCTGTTCCTGGCTGCCCTGTATCGCGCGGTTCAGGCGGCGCCTGGTTGCGCACGGGGTGGTGCGCCCGGCTCGGTGCGCCCTGGAGTGCGCCTCTCCGCCCACCCTTGGTCGTTCTGTGTCAAGTGAATCGCGAGCGGGGCGAACGGAGTTCATTCGAAGGGGTGGCGAATGGTGGCGTTTCATGGATCGCCATGGCTGGACGCGTGATCGTAGGATTACTTTGTGTGCATGAGTCCTGGGCTCTTGTTTACTCGTGAGTATGCCAAGGGCAAGGCGGGTTCCCGTTCGAAGGGTGAGAACTACCGGACGCGCAGCCGTGTTTACGGGCATTCTGATAGGGCTTGGCGCAGAGCGGCGACAAGTGGTCTCGGGGAGTGGGGGCGTTCCAGTGGGCGGCAACGGCGGAGGCGGGACGAACGCTGACAAGCGCCCGAACGAGCTGCTCGGCTCGTGGTTCGTGCGCAGTGGCTGGTCGAAGGGCGAGCTGGCGCGTCAGGTGAACCGCAGGGCCCGCCAGTTGGGGGCCAACCACATCTCGACGGACACCTCGCGGGTGCGCCGCTGGCTGGACGGGGAGAACCCGCGCGAGCCGATCCCGCGGATCCTCTCCGAGCTGTTCTCCGAGCGGTTCGGCTGTGTCGTCGCCGTGGAGGACCTCGGTCTGCGCACCGCCCACCAGGCACCCTCCGTGTCCGGCATCGACCTGCCGTGGACCGGCCCCCAGACCGTCGCGCTGATCAGCGAGTACTCGCGCAGCGACCTGATGCTGGCGCGGCGCGGCTTCCTCGGCAGCTCGCTGGGCCTCTCCGCGGGCCCGGCCCTCATCGAGCCCATGCAGCGCTGGCTCGTCCCCACACCCGCGGCGCCGTACGAGCCGGCCGAGCCGCCGGCCTCGACCCGCCGCGGCGGCCGGCTCTCCCAGCCGGAGCTCGACCTCCTGGAATCCACCACCGTGATGTTCCGTCAGTGGGACGCGCAGTGCGGCGGCGGACTGCGCCGCAAGGCCGTCGTCGGCCAGCTGCACGAGGTGACGGACCTGCTCCAGGAACCGCAGCCCGCCGCCACCGAGAAGCGGCTGTTCAAGGTCGCCGCCGAACTCGCCGAGCTGGCGGGCTGGATGAGCTACGACGTGGGCCTCCAGCCCACCGCCCAGAAGTACTTCGTGCTCGCGCTGCACGCCTCGAAGGAGGCGGGCGACAAACCGCTCGGCTCGTACATCCTCTCCAGCATGAGCCGCCAGATGATCCACCTCGGGCGGCCGGAGGACGCGCTGGAGCTGATTCACCTCGCCCAGTACGGAAGCCGTGACTGCGCGGGCCCGCGCACGCAGTCGATGCTGTATGCGATGGAGGCCCGCGCCTACGCCAACATGGGCCAGCCGGGAAAGTGCAAGCGGGCCGTCCGCATGGCCGAGGACACCTTCACCGACGTGCACGAGTGGGACGAGCCGGACCCCGACTGGATCCGCTTCTTCTCCAAGGCCGAGCTGTACGGCGAGAACTCGCACTCCTACCGCGACCTCGCCTACGTCGCCGGGCGCAGCCCCACGTACGCCTCCATGGCCGAGCCCCTCATGCAGCAGGCGGTCGACCGCTTCGGCAAGGACTCCGAGCACCAGCGGTCGTACGCGCTCAACCTCATCGGCATGGCCACCGTGCACCTGCTCCAGCGTGAGCCCGAGCAGAGTGCGGTCCTGGCCAAAGAAGCCCTGAGGGTCGGCAAGAAAGTGCGCTCCGAGCGCGTCAACACTCGTATCCGAAAGACGGTCGACACCGCGGTCCGCGAGTTCGGCGACCTCGCCGAGGTCATCGACCTCACCGACCAGCTCGCCGTCGACCTGCCCGAGACCGCCGAGGCCGTCTGACCCCCGGCCGCCGAGGCGGCCCCGCCCAGTACCCCGGCTGCGGCCGGCCGTCCCGAACTGCCCGACCGGCTCCCCCATGCCAGGTCATCGGACGGCCCGCCGTGGCCGGTTCCGCTGTGTGCGGCCCCGTCCCGCGCCGCTCCCGCGCGGGAGGCCGGCCACCGCCGGGACAGCCCGTACGGCAACCCTGGCCGGCCCCGCCCCGGACGCCGTGGGCGTCCCGCAGGAGATTGCGTCACGATAACGATCGCTTCGACCGCAATGGGTCAGTTCATGAACGTGTAACACGCGGAGTGCCTTCGTCACGGGTGCGAAACATCGAGGGGCGTCCACGGAAACGGCGCTGCGTCAATCTCATGGCGCATAACCGGCCCACCCCTCACGACCATCCAGGCTTCGCCCGCACGGGGCCGTACCAACGACGAGGAGACGCCGATGGCACCAGCCATCACGCTTGCCGCGGAGGCACCCAAGCTGTCCTCCGCGAACACAGGCTTCATGCTCATTGCTTCCGCCCTCGTGCTCATCATGACGCCGGGCCTCGCCTTCTTCTACGGAGGCATGGTCCGGGTCAAGAGCACCCTGAACATGCTGATGATGAGCTTCATCAGCATGGGCATCATCACCATCCTGTGGGTGCTCTACGGCTTCTCCCTCGCCTTCGGCACGGACAAGGGATCGTTCATCGGCTGGACCTCCGACTGGGTCGGCCTCAGCAACATCGGTCTGACGGAACTCTGGCCCGGATACACCATCCCGGTCTTCGTCTTCATGGTCTTCCAGCTCATGTTCGCGATCATCACGCCCGCGCTGATAAGCGGTGCGCTCGCGGACCGGGTGAAGTTCACCGCGTGGTCGCTGTTCATCACCCTGTGGGCCACGCTCGTCTACTTCCCGGTCGCCCACTGGGTGTGGGGCACCGGCGGCTGGGCCTTCGACCTCGGCGTGATCGACTTCGCCGGTGGTACGGCGGTCCACATCAACGCGGGCGCCGCGGCACTCGGCGTGATCTTGGTCATCGGCAAGCGTGTCGGTTTCAAGAAGGACCCGATGCGCCCGCACAGCCTCCCGCTGGTGATGCTCGGCTCCGGCCTGCTGTGGTTCGGCTGGTTCGGATTCAACGCCGGCTCGTGGCTCGGCAACGACGACGGCGTCGGCGCGCTGATGTTCGTCAACACGCAGGTCGCCACCGCGGCCGCCATGCTGGCCTGGCTCCTCTACGAGAAGATCCGGCACGGCGCGTTCACCACGCTGGGCGCCGCCTCCGGCGCGGTCGCCGGTCTCGTCGCCATCACCCCGTCCGGTGGCGCGGTCTCCCCGCTCGGTGCCATCGCGGTCGGTGCCATCGCCGGTGTCCTGTGTGCCATGGCCGTCGGCCTGAAGTACAGGTTCAACTACGACGACTCCCTGGACGTCGTCGGCGTCCATCTCGTCGGCGGAGTCATCGGCTCCCTGCTGATCGGCCTCTTCGCCAGCGGCAAGGGCCAGTCGACGGTCGAGGGTCTCTTCTACGGCGGCGGCCTGACGCAGTTCTGGAAGCAGTGCGCCGGCGTCTTCGCCGTCCTCGGCTACTCCCTGGTCGTCTCCGCGATCCTCGCCTTCGTCATCGACAAGACCCTCGGTATGCGGGTCACCGAGGACGAGGAGATCGCCGGCATCGACCAGGCCGAGCACGCCGAGACCGCATACGACTTCAGCGGTGCCGGTGGCGGCTCCGCCCGGACCGCCGCACCCGTCCCGGCCGACACGGACGCCAAGAAGGTGGACGCATGAAGCTCATCACCGCCGTCGTCAAGCCCCACCGGCTCGACGAGATCAAGGAGGCGCTCCAGGCCTTCGGCGTCCACGGACTGACGGTCACCGAGGCGAGCGGCTACGGTCGGCAGCGGGGACACACCGAGGTGTACCGCGGCGCCGAGTACACGGTCGACCTCGTCCCCAAGATCCGCATCGAGGTGCTGGTCGAGGACGACGACGCCGAACAGCTCGTCGACGTCGTCGTGAAGGCGGCCCGTACCGGCAAGATCGGTGACGGCAAGGTGTGGTCCGTACCGGTCGACACGGCCGTCCGCGTCCGCACCGGCGAGCGCGGCCCCGACGCACTCTGACGGGACCGGCCCGCAGGAACAGAAAGACAGGAGTCGCTGGGTGACGAGCACGGACACGCGAGTGGAAGACGAGGACTCGGGACCCAGCGGCTACGCGGCGGCCCGGCTGCGCCTCCTCCAGGAGGGGGCGCGGTCCGGGCCGCCGCGCCGTGCCGCCCTCGCCGAACTGACCGACGACTGGCTGACCGGGCTGTTCGCCGCCGGATCCGAGGGCCTGCGCGGAGTCTCCCTCGTCGCCGTCGGCGGCTACGGCCGCGGCGAGCTCTCCCCCCGCAGCGACCTCGACCTGCTCCTCCTGCACGACGGCTCCGACTCCGGTGCCGTCGCCGCCCTCGCCGACCGCCTCTGGTACCCCGTGTGGGACCTCGGCCTCGCCCTCGACCACTCGGTCCGCACCCCGGCCGAGGCCCGCAAGACCGCCTCCGACGACCTCAAGGTCCAGCTCGGCCTCCTCGACGCCCGCCATCTCGCCGGCGACCTCGGCCTCACCGCGGGACTGCGCACCGCCGTCCTCGCCGACTGGCGCAACCAGGCCCCCAAGCGCCTGCCCGAACTCCAGGAGCTGTGCGCGGAACGCGCCGAACGCCAGGGCGAACTCCAGTACCTCCTCGAACCCGACCTGAAGGAGGCACGCGGCGGACTGCGCGACGCCACCGCGCTGCGCGCCGTCGCCGCGTCCTGGCTCGCCGACGCACCCCGCGAAGGCCTCGCCGACGCCCGCCGCCGGCTCCTGGACGTCCGCGACGCCCTGCACCTGGCCACCGGCCGCGCCACCGACCGCCTCGCCCTCCAGGAACAGGACCAGGTCGCCGCCGAACTCGGACTGCTGGACGCCGACACCCTGCTGCGCCAGGTCTACGAGGCCGCCCGCGTCGTCTCGTACGCGTCCGACGTCACTTGGCGCGAGGTGGGACGCGTCCTGCGCTCGCGCGCGGTGCGGCCGAGGCTGCGCGCCATGCTCGGCGGCGGCAAGCCCGTCGCCGAACGCTCCCCCCTCGCCGAGGGAGTCGTCGAACAGGACGGCGAGGTCGTGCTCGCCCGCGCCGCCCGGCCCGAACGCGACCCCGTGCTCCCGCTGCGGGCCGCGGCCGCCGCCGCGCAGGCGGACCTGCCGCTGTCCCTGCACGCCGTACGCCGTCTGGCCGCCTCCGTACGTCCCCTCCCCACGCCCTGGCCCGCCGAGGCACGCGAACAGCTCGTCACCCTCCTCGGCTCGGGCCGGCCCACCATCGAGGTCTGGGAGGCGCTGGAGGCCGAAGGGCTGATCACCCGGCTGCTGCCCGACTGGGAGCGGGTGCGCTGCCGGCCGCAGCGCAACGCCGTCCACATCTGGACCGTCGACCGCCACCTCATCGAGACGGCCGTCCGCGCCTCCGAACTGACCCGCCGCGTCGGCCGCCCCGACCTCCTCCTCGTCGCCGCGCTGCTCCACGACATCGGCAAGGGCTGGCCCGGCGACCACTCCGTGGCCGGCGAGATCATCGCCCGTGACGTGGCCACCCGTATCGGCTTCGACCGCACGGACGCCGCGGTGCTCGCCACCCTCGTACGCCACCATCTGCTGCTCGTCGACACCGCGACCCGGCGCGACCTGGAGGACCCGGCCACCGTCCGCTCCGTCGCCGAGGCCGTCGGCTCCCAGGGCACCCTGGAGCTGCTGCACGCCCTCACCGAGGCGGACGCGCTGGCCACCGGGCCCGCCGCCTGGTCCTCCTGGCGCGGGTCCCTCGTCACCGACCTGGTCAAACGGGTCTCGGCGGTACTCGCGGGGGACGCGCCCGAGGAACCCGAGGCCGTCGCGCCGACCGCCGAGATGGAACGCCTCGCGATCGAGGCGTGCCGCACCGGCGGACCCGTGCTGTCCCTGCGCGCCCAGACCGAACCCGTCGACACCGACGCCGAACCCGGCACCGGCCCCGAGGACCCGGAGCCGCTCGGCGTGGAACTCCTCATCGCCGTCCCCGACCAGCCCGGCGTGCTCCCCTCGGTGGCCGGCGTCCTCGCCATGCACCGGCTGACCGTCCGCACCGCCGAGCTGCGCGCCCTGGACCTGCCCGACGGCGTCGAGGGCTCGGTCCTGCTGCTCAACTGGCGCGTCGCCGCCGAGTACGGCTCCCTGCCGCAGGCGGCCCGGCTGCGCGCCGACCTCGTCCGCGCCCTCGACGGCTCCCTCGACATCGCCGCCCGCCTCGCCGAGCGCGACGCCGCCTACCCGCGCCGCCGGGGCGTCGTCGCGCCCCCCGCACGGGTCACCGTCGCCCCCGCCGCGTCCCGCCTGGCCACGGTCATCGAGGTCCGCGCCCATGACGCACCCGGCCTGCTGCACCGCATCGGGCGGGCCCTGGAGACGGCGCGGGTGCGGGTGCGGAGCATGCACGTCTCCACGCTCGGCGCGAACGCCGTGGACGCCTTCTACGTGACGGGCACCAAGGGCGAACCCCTGCCGGGGGAGGAGGCCGCCTCGGTGGCCCGCTCCCTGGAGGAGGCCCTGCGCTCCTGACCCGGCGCCCGCCCCGCCGCGCGGGCATGTGATCTCCGCGACCCCCGGGGCGATCCGGTGGGCGGATCGCGGTCCGCGCGGGGGCGCGGACCCGTGCTCCCTCCCGGGCGCGGACCCGTCCCGGCCGCCGCGGCGGCCGTCCCAGCCCGCCGAATGCGGTGTGCGGGGACGAATCGCTTGCGGGGACAGATACCCTGGAGGGCAGCCCGAAACGACCCCGACTCCGAGGACCGAAGCCACCGTGTTCGATACCCTCTCCGACCGCCTCAGCGCGACGTTCAAAAACCTCCGCGGCAAGGGGCGCCTCAGTGAGGCGGACATCGACGCCACGGCACGCGAGATCCGCATCGCGCTCCTCGAAGCCGATGTCGCCCTGCCCGTCGTCCGCACGTTCATCAAGAACGTCAAGGAACGGGCCATGGGCAGCGATGTCTCCAGGGCCCTCAACCCCGCCCAGCAGGTTCTGAAGATCGTCAACGACGAGCTCGTGACGATCCTCGGCGGCGAGACCCGCCGTCTGCGGTTCGCCAAGAACCCGCCCACCGTGATCATGCTCGCGGGCCTCCAGGGCGCGGGAAAGACCACGCTCGCCGGAAAGCTCGGCAAGTGGCTCAAGGACCAGGGCCACTCCCCGATCCTCGTCGCCGCCGACCTCCAGCGTCCGAACGCGGTGAACCAGCTCAGCGTCGTCGCCGAGCGCGCGGGCATCGCCGTGTACGCCCCCGAGCCGGGCAACGGCGTCGGCGACCCGGTCAAGGTCGCCAAGGACTCCATCGAGTTCGCCAAGGCCAAGGTCCACGACATCGTGATCGTGGACACCGCCGGCCGCCTCGGCATCGACCAGGAGCTGATGCAGCAGGCCGCGGACATCCGCGACGCCGTCAGCCCCGACGAGATCCTCTTCGTCGTCGACGCGATGATCGGCCAGGACGCCGTCAACACGGCCGAGGCCTTCCGCGACGGCGTCGGCTTCGACGGCGTGGTGCTCTCCAAGCTCGACGGTGACGCCCGCGGTGGTGCCGCCCTGTCGATCCGGCAGATCACCGGCAAGCCGATCATGTTCGCCTCGAACGGCGAGAAGCTCGACGACTTCGACGCCTTCCACCCGGACCGGATGGCTTCCCGCATCCTCGACATGGGTGACCTCCTCACCCTGATCGAGCAGGCGGAGAAGACGTTCAGCCAGGAAGAGGCCGAGAAGATGGCCTCCAAGCTGGCGTCCAAGAAGGGCCAGGACTTCACCCTGGACGACTTCCTGGCCCAGATGGAGCAGGTCCGGAAGATGGGCAGCATCAGCAAGCTGCTCGGCATGCTCCCGGGCATGGGCCAGATCAAGGACCAGATCAACAACCTGGACGAGCGGGACGTCGACCGCGTCGGCGCGATCATCAAGTCGATGACCCCGGGCGAGCGCCAGGACCCGACGATCATCAACGGCTCGCGCCGCGCCCGTATCGCCAAGGGTTCCGGCGTCGAGGTCAGCGCGGTCAAGGGCCTGGTCGAGCGCTTCTTCGAGGCCCGCAAGATGATGTCCCGCATGGCCCAGGGCGGCGGGATGCCGGGCATGCCCGGGATGCCGGGCATGGGCGGCGGCCCCGGCCGCGCCAAGAAGAAGCCGAAGGTGGCCAAGGGCAAGCAGCGCTCCGGCAACCCGATGAAGCGCAAGCAGCAGGAGGAAGAGGAGGCCGCCCGCCGCGAGGCCGGCGCGCAGGGCGGCAACGCCTTCGGCCTCCCGCAGCAGAACGCCCAGGACAACTTCGAGCTGCCGGACGAGTTCAAGAAGTTCATGGGCTGACGCCCCGGACCACCCTCCCGTCCCGTACGGGAACGCCGTCGTGACGCCCGCTGGGGGCGCCTCTCACCGAGAGGCGCCCCCAGCGGCACGACCGCGGGTGCCGGTGTCCGCCATGTGTCGTAACGTCCCTGTATGAGCAATCCCGTGCCGCCCCGCAAGGCACCGGACCAGCCGTGGCGTACCGAAGGCACGCCACCCGAGCCGACACCGCCGCCGGGCGGCCGGCGGAAGCTGCCCGGCGGCTGGTGGAGCCTGGCCCTGGCCGCGCTCATCGTGTTCCTGATCGCCAACCTGGTGCTGTCCTTCTACAACAAGGGCAACGAACCGACGATCTCGTACACGGAGTTCAGCCGGCAGGTCGACGACGGCAACGTCACCAAGATCTACGCCAAGGGCGACGCGATCCAGGGACAGCTCAAGAACTCCCAGGAGAAGCCCGACGGCGGCGGGAAATACACCAAGTTCAAGACACAGCGCCCGGTCTTCGCGGACGACAAGCTCTGGGACAACCTCCAGAAGCACGACGTCACGGTGACCGCCTCGCCGGTCGTGCAGGAGCGCAGCTTCCTGTTCAACCTGCTGATCTCGCTCGCCCCGATGATCCTGCTGGTCGTCCTGTGGATCTTCATCGCCCGGCGCATGGGCTCCGGCATGGGCGGCGCGGGCGGCATGCTCGGCCGCAAGGCGCCCCCGAAACCGGTCGAACTCGTGCCCGGCGGCAAGCGCACCACGTTCTCGGACGTGGCCGGCATCGACGAGGTGGCCGGCGAGCTCAACGACGTCGTCGACTTCCTCAAGAATCCCGACGCGTACCGCAGGATGGGCGCGAAGATGCCCCGCGGCGTGCTGCTCGCGGGGCCGCCCGGCACCGGGAAGACCCTGCTCGCGCGGGCGGTCGCGGGCGAGGCGGGCGTCCCCTTCTTCTCCGCCTCCGCCTCCGAGTTCATCGAGATGATCGTGGGCGTCGGCGCCTCGCGCGTCCGCGAACTGTTCGCCGAGGCCCGCAAGGTGGCCCCGTCCATCATCTTCATCGACGAGATCGACACCATCGGACGGTCGCGCTCGGGCGGCTCCGCGATGGGCGGCCACGACGAGCGCGAACAGACGCTCAACCAGATCCTCACCGAGATGGACGGCTTCTCGGGCGCCGAGGGCGTCATCGTCATCGCCGCCACCAACCGCGCGGACATCCTGGACCCGGCGCTCACCCGCCCCGGCCGCTTCGACCGTGTCGTCAACGTCTCGCCCCCCGACCGCGGCGGCCGGGAGGCGATCCTGGAGATCCACACCCGCGAGATCCCGCTCGCCCCCGACGTGGACCTGACCCAGGTGGCCCGTACGACCCCGGGCATGACCGGAGCCGATCTCGCCAACCTCGCCAACGAGGCCGCCCTCCTCGCGGTCAAGCGCAAGCAGTCCGAGGTCACCCAGGGCGACCTCTCCGAAGCGCTCGAAAAGGTCCAGCTCGGCGCCGAACGCTCCCTGGTCATGCCGTACGAGGAACGCCGCCGCACCGCGTACCACGAGAGCGGCCACGCCCTCCTCGGGATGCTGCGGCCGGGCGCCGACCCCGTCCGCAAGATCACCATTGTCCCGCGCGGCCGCGCCCTCGGCGTCACCCTCTCGACGCCGGACGCGGACCGGTACGCGTACACCGAGGAGTATCTGCGCGGCCGGATCATCGGCGCCCTCGGCGGCATGGCCGCCGAGCACGTCGTCTACGACGTCATCACCACGGGCTCGGAGAACGACCTGGAACAGGTCACGAACCTCGCCCGCGGCATGGTGGCCCGCTGGGGCATGAGCGAACGCGTCGGCCGGCTGTCCGCGCTGCCGGGCGACGCCCAGCAGGCGTACGGCCTCTCGGCCGCCCCGGGCACCCTCGACTCGATCGACCACGAGATGCGCCGCATCGTCGACGAGTGCTACGAGGAGGCCTGCCGGAAGCTGCGTGAACACCGAGGACAGCTCGACGCCCTGGCGGAGGCCCTCCTGGCGAACGAGACCCTGGAGGAGGCCGAGGCATACCGCATCGCCGGAGTACCCCGCACGACGAAGGAGGCGTGACCAGGCGCCCGAAACCACACCCAAGCCACCACACCCAAGCCACCACCCCCAAGCCACCACCCCCAAGCCACCGCGCCCAAGCCACCGCGCCCAAGCCACCGCGCCCAAGCCACCGCGCCCAAGCCACCGCGCCCAAGCCACCGCGCCCAAGCCACCGCGCGCCCGCAGCCGGAATGCGACGCGAGGGGCCGTGCCGGTACATCGATGCCCGTCGCCACCGACGCCCACGCCTCACCCAACGGCGACGGGCTGATGCACCGGCACGGCCCCGACCCACCCACCGGTCTTCGGCGACGGGCCTGATGCATGGCAGGGCACGGCACGGCACGGCAGCGCCCCGCCCCGCCCCGCTCTCAGGGCGTACGGGCGATCAGATACCGGAACACGTTCGGCATCCAGACGGTCCCGTCCCGCCGCAGATGAGGATGCAGCGCCTCGGCCACCTCCTTGTCGACCTGGGCCTGGTCGGTGGCGTCCACCGCGGCGTCGAAGAGCCCCGTGGAGAGCAGCCCGCGTACGGCGCTGTCCACATCGGCGTAGCCGAACGGGGAGGCCACCCGCCCGGAGCCGTCCGGCCGCAGCCCGGCCCGCTGGGCGACCTCCTCCAGGTCGTCCCGGCGGGCGGCACGCCAACTCGCCGCACCGCGCAGCGGATCGGCCAGCTTGGTGGCCACCCGCAGCACGGCCGAGGTGGCGCACCGCTCCGGCGGCCCCCACCCGACGAGCACCACGGGCGCCCCCCGGCCGGCGAGCGGCGCCGCCTCCCCGAGCAGCGAGCCGAGTCCCTCGGAGTCCCCGGCCACGCAGCCGATCGGCTCGAACGCGGTCACCAGGGTGTAGGCAGGGGATCCCTCGGCCGCCGAGTCCCGCGGGGATCCGGCCACGATCCGGGCTCCGGCACGCGGTTCGGTGTCCCCGTCCCGGGGCAGCAGCCGTTCCCGCGCGAGGGCCAGCCGTTCGGGCGACGAGGAGTCGACACCCGTGACCGCGGCGCCGCGGGAGGCCGCCATCAGCAGGGCGAGCCCCGACCCGCAGCCGAGCCCGAGCAGCCGCGTCCCGCCGCCCACTTCGAGCCGGTCGTAGACGGCCTCGTAGAGCGGCACCAGCATCCGCTCCTGGATCTCGGCCCAGTCACGCGCGCGTGCACCCCGTTCCGCGTGGGGCGACGGGCCCGCATGAGGAGGGCGCTGCCGCACGAGCGTAGGTGTCATCGAAAGTGCCCCAATCCGCCGAGAGTTGCCGCCGGGCCTCCTTTCCTCCGCCCCCGCGCGTAAGGCCCGCACTCCCCCCGTATGTCAGGTAACTCCGCCCTCGACGTGCCGTCCAGGGGTTGCGGGGACCCGTTTGTGCCCCGGCCGCGAAAGGCGCAAGAATTCACATACCGGCAACGTGTGCCCGTAGCATCACCCGCATGGCAAAGGCACCCGTTCTCACGCCCCAGGCGGACGATTTCCCGCGCTGGTACCAGGACTTGATCAACAAGGCCGAGCTCGCCGACAACGGACCGGTGCGCGGCACCATGGTCATCCGGCCCTACGGGTACGGGCTGTGGGAGCGGATGCAGCAGGAGATGGACGCCCGGATCAAGCGGGCGGGTGCCCAGAACGCGTACTTCCCGCTGTTCATCCCGCAGTCGTACCTGACCCGGGAGGCGGAGCACGTCGAGGGCTTCGCCCCCGAGCTCGCGGTGGTCACGCACGGCGGCGGCAAGGAGCTGGAGGAGCCGGTCGTCGTCCGCCCCACCTCCGAGACGATCGTCAACGAGTACTTCTCCAAGTGGGTGCAGAGCTACCGCGATCTGCCGCTGCTCATCAACCAGTGGGCGAACGTGGTCCGTTGGGAGATGCGCCCGCGGGTGTTCCTGAGAACGACCGAATTCCTCTGGCAGGAGGGCCACACCGCGCACGCCACGTACGAGGACGCGCGGGACTACGCGGCGCACATCCACAAGGAGGTCTACGCCGACTTCATGGTGAACGTCCTCGGCATCGACGTCGTCCTCGGCCGGAAGACGGCGGGCGAGCGGTTCGCGGGCGCCGTCAACACCCTCACGCTCGAAGGCATGATGGGCGACGGCAAGGCGCTCCAGCTGGGCACGAGTCACGAGCTGGGGCAGAACTTCGCGAAGGCGTTCAACACCCGGTATCTGTCCAGGGACGGGAAGCAGGAGCTCGTCTGGCAGACCTCCTGGGGCTGCTCGACCCGCATGGTGGGTGGCCTGATCATGTCGCACGGCGATGACAGCGGGTTGCGGGTGCCGCCCCGGCTCGCCCCCGTACAGGTGGTCGTCCTCGCGATCAAGGGCGACGATGCGGTTCTGGCCAAGGTCCGCGAGATCGGCGACCGGCTGGCCGCGGCGGGTGTGCGGGTCCAGGTCGACGACCGCACGGACACCCCCTTCGGACGCCGCGCCGTCGACTGGGAGCTCAAGGGCGTGCCCGTACGCGTCGAGGTCGGCCCCCGTGACCTGGAGAACGGCACGGCGATGCTGGCCCGCCGCATCCCCGGCGGCAAGGAGCCGGTGGCGGTCGACGCGCTGGCGGCCCTGCTCCCCGCGATGCTGGAGGAGGACCAGGCGCTGCTCCTGAGGCAGTCCCGGGAGCGCCGGGAATCCCGTACGTCGGACGTGTCGACGATCGACGCGGCCGTGGAGGCCGCGCTGGCCGGCGGCTGGGCCCGCATCCCCTGGGCCGACCTCGGCGAAGAGGGCGAGGCCAGGCTCGCCGAGCACGCGGTGACCGTACGGTGTCTGGTCGCCGAGGACGGGTCGGTGCCCGACGCCGACGACGCACCCGGTAACGTCGCCGTCGTCGCCCGCGCCTACTGAGCGGGATCACAGGGCGGCCGAAACACCTCTTGCGCATCTGCCGACCACAGGTGCCCCGGCGTGCGGAGAACGTCTACGCGCCGGGGCGTACGTGTGCCTACGTACTGCCTTGGGATGAGCTGTGACGCTTCTCCGCAGATCAGCGCACCCGCCCTCGTCGGGACGCATCAGTGGCAACTGACGGGTACGTGCAAATTATTTGGGATGCCCCGTAATAGGAACACGGAGGCACTCCCGCTCGTTCTCATTACGTGAGCACGACACCACCTGTTCTCGCCGCAGAGCTGGCAGGCGCGTGGGCCGATATTCAGCGGCACCACCCCGAACTGCCCGATCTTGCCGCGCCAGAGTCCCTGATCGGAGAATCGTCGTCCGCCTGCGGACACGAGCTCTCCTTCGAACGACTGCTTCACGAAGCAGTCCACGGCATCGCCGCCGCGCGAGGAGTCCGCGACACCTCGCGCGCCGGCCGCTATCACAACCGCAGATTCCTCGCGATCGCCGAGGAGCTGGGCCTCGACCACCCCGAGGAGCCGCATCCCAGCAGTGGCTTCTCGCTGGTCACGCTCAACCCCGAGGCGAAACGCCGCTACCGCCCGACCATCGAGCGGCTCCAGCGGGCGCTGAAGGCCCACACGGCCGCCACGTCCGCCGACACCGCCCGTTCCTTCCGCGGCCCGGCGGCCCGCCACGGCTCCTCCGGGGGAGGTGTCCGCGTCAAAGCGGTCTGCGACTGCGGGCGCAACGTGCGCGTCGTCCCCTCCGTCCTCGCGCAGGCAC
This sequence comes from Streptomyces sp. f51, assembly GCF_037940415.1. Classification (NCBI taxonomy): domain Bacteria; kingdom Bacillati; phylum Actinomycetota; class Actinomycetes; order Kitasatosporales; family Streptomycetaceae; genus Streptomyces; species Streptomyces sp. f51. The sequence continues at coordinate 5,450,212 of NZ_CP149798.1, forward strand.
CGATCGTGTGCGGAGGCTGCGGCAAGCCCTTCCGCATCCCGGAGGTGGTCGGGGCGGCCGCCGGCTGAGGTGCGTGCTCCACCGGCGTCTCGTGGGTGCCGGACGAGTTCGCACGGCCCGTGAGCAGTCGTGCCTCCCTCATCGCCCTCGGGCGGGTGGGGGAATTCAGGAGGCACGAGTGCGCGCGGACGGCACCTCTCCGACGCCCCGGCGGCCGGACCACACCGGCGCGTGGCCGGCGTGAGCCCGCGCACCCTCGGTCCGGGCGGACCGCAGGATGTGGCAGAATGGTCAGCTGTACTCGACAGCCGCATAGGACCCCTCTCTCCTCCGGCTGACGCGTCCATCGGGCACTCGGGTACCGCAACCCCACGCGGCCATCTCTGCGTGCCCAACACCGTCAAGACCAGGAGACACCACTTCCGTGGCAGTCAAGATCAAGCTGAAGCGTCTGGGCAAGATCCGTTCGCCTCACTACCGCATCGTCGTCGCCGACTCCCGTACCCGCCGTGACGGCCGGGCCATCGAGGAGATCGGTCTGTACCACCCGGTGCAGAACCCTTCGCGCATCGAGGTCGACTCGGACCGTGCGCAGTACTGGCTGGGTGTCGGCGCGCAGCCGACCGAGCCCGTGCTCGCCATCCTGAAGCTGACCGGTGACTGGCAGAAGTTCAAGGGCCTGCCGGCCCCGGCTCCGCTGCTCGTCGCCGAGCCGAAGGCCGCGCGCCCGCTGTTCGACGCCCTCGGTGGCGAGGACACGGGCAAGGGTGAGGCCATCACCCAGAAGAAGAAGGCTGAGAAGAAGGACGAGGCTGCGGCCGAGTCCGAGTCGACCGAGGCCTGAGCATGCTCGAGGAGGCTCTCGAGCACCTCGTGAAGGGCATCGTCGACAACCCCGACGACGTGCAGGTCGCCTCGCGCGACCTGCGCCGCGGGCGCGTTCTCGAGGTCCGGGTCCACCCGGACGACCTCGGCAAGGTGATCGGCCGCAACGGCCGCACCGCGCGTGCTCTGCGTACCGTCGTGGGCGCCATCGGCGGCCGCGGTGTCCGCGTCGACCTCGTCGACGTGGACCACGTCCGCTGACGTAACAGGCAGCACCGGCTCGGGCCGGGGAGGGCTTACGAGCCGTCCCCGGCCCGTAGTCGTCTGTACGGCCGGAGTCGTCCGCCCCGCGGACGTCCGGCCCCTCGTATCCGCATCCGAAGCATTGCCGTCGGTACACGACAGGAGATCAAGCACAGTGCAGCTGGTAGTCGCTCGCGTCGGCCGCGCCCACGGCATCAAGGGCGAGGTCACCGTGGAGGTCCGCACCGACGAGCCGGAGCTGCGGCTCGGCCCCGGTGCCGTCCTGCTCACCGATCCGGCCTCCACCGGACCGCTGACCATCGAGACGGGCCGTGTCCACAGCGGCCGTCTCCTGCTGCGCTTCGCGGGCGTGCGGGACCGCAACGCCGCCGAGGCGCTGCGCAACACCCTGCTGATCGCCGAGGTCGACCCGGACGAGACGCCCGAGGACCCGGACGAGTACTACGACCACCAGCTGATGGACCTGGACGTGGTCACCGTCGACGGCGCCGAGGTCGGACGCATCACCGAGATCTCGCACCTGCCCTCGCAGGACCTGTTCGTGGTGGAGCGCCCGGACGGGACCGAGGTGCTGATTCCGTTCGTGGAGGAGATCGTCGTCGAGATCGACCTGGAGGAGCAGCGGGCCGTCATCGACCCGCCGCCCGGCCTGATCGACGACCGGGCCGAGGTCGCCTCCGCCAGGGACGCGGAGGCCGCGTCGGGCGGGGCCGAGACCGGGTCCGCCGGCGACGGACCGGACGGTTCCGCGTCCGGTTCCGGCGAGGACGCCACGGGGGCCGACGCCTGATGCGGCTCGACGTGGTCACGATCTTCCCCGAGTACCTGGAACCCCTGAACGTCTCGCTGGTCGGCAAGGCCCGCGCGCGCGGACAGCTGAACGTGCACGTGCACGACCTCAGGGACTGGACGTACGACCGTCACAACACGGTCGACGACACGCCCTACGGCGGCGGTCCCGGCATGGTCATGAAGACCGAGCCCTGGGGCGATGCCCTGGACTCCGCGCTGGCCGACGGATACGAGACGGGCGCCCACGGCCCCGCCCTCGTGGTCCCCACCCCGAGCGGACGCCCCTTCACCCAGCAGCTCGCCGTCGAGCTCTCCGAGCGCCCCTGGCTGGTCTTCACGCCCGCGCGCTACGAGGGCATCGACCGCCGTGTCATCGTCGAGTACGCGACGAGGATGCCCGTCTACGAGGTGTCCATCGGCGACTACGTCCTCGCCGGCGGCGAGGCGGCCGTCCTCGTCGTCACCGAGGCCGTGGCCAGGCTGCTGCCCGGCGTCCTCGGCAACGCCGAGTCCCACCGGGACGACTCCTTCGCCCCCGGCGCGATGGCCAACCTCCTGGAGGGCCCGGTGTACACCAAGCCCCCGCAGTGGCGCGGCCGTGAGATCCCCGACGTGCTGGTCAGCGGGCACCACGGGAAGATCGCCCGCTGGCGCCGCGACGAGGCCCTGCGCCGCACCGCGGCGAACCGGCCTGACCTCATCGAACGCTGCGCGGCCTCCTCCTTCGACAAGAAGGACCGCGAGATGCTCTCGATCCTGGGCTGGAGCCCGGCCCCCGACGGCCGATTTTGGCGCAGGCCCGAGCCCGTGGAAGAATAGGCCGCTGCTCTACGTCGTCCGGCGTGCGCCCCTGCCACAGGGGGACATGACGTCCGTCCCGACGGGACAGCATCATCTTCGAACCTCTCTCCCGCTGATGACCTGTGGCATCGGCGAAGAAAGCAGACAAAATGTCTCACCTGCTCGACACCGTCGACGGCGCCTCGCTGCGCACCGACGTCCCGGCCTTCCGCCCGGGTGACACCGTCAACGTCCACGTCCGCGTCATCGAGGGCAACCGCTCCCGTGTGCAGCAGTTCAAGGGCGTCGTCATCCGCCGCCAGGGCTCCGGTGTCCGTGAGACCTTCACGGTCCGCAAGGTCTCGTTCTCCGTCGGCGTCGAGCGCACCTTCCCGGTGCACACCCCGATCGTCGAGAAGATCGAGCTCGTCACCCGCGGTGACGTCCGTCGCGCCAAGCTGTACTACCTCCGTGAGCTGCGCGGCAAGGCCGCGAAGATCAAGGAGAAGCGCGACAACTGAGCTTCGCCGCAGCGGTGACCCGTCGGTCGCCGAGCCGGTAAGAAGGTGTCTCAGACGGGCCGGATAACATCTCGCCCCGATGGACACCGAAGCACAGCCCGTGGAGCGCGACCGCTCCTCCCGCCCTTCCGCTTCCGAGGAGATCTCGGACACAGCGGGGCCGGAGGAGCGGTCGCGTTCTGCGTTCGCCGACAAGATCGCCGCGTGGCTCCCCGGGGGCCGGATCACCCTGACCGTGCTGATCTGTCTGGGATTTCTGCTGCTGGTCAGCCGCTTCGTGATGCAGCCCTTCGAAATTCCCAGCGGCTCCATGGAGTCCGGATTGAGGATCGGGGACCGCGTTCTCGTAAACAAGTTGGCGTACCGTTTCGGTTCCGAGCCGCAGCGGGGCGATGTCGTCGTCTTCGACGGCACCGGTTATTTCGGGAACGCGGACTACGTCAAACGCGTCGTCGGAGTAGGGGGAGACCACGTGGTCTGCTGCGACAAGGAGGGGAGACTCGAAGTGAACGGCCGATCGGTCGACGAGTCGACATTTCTCTACCGGGGCGACAGCCCCTCCGAGGTGCCCTTCGACATCGTCGTGCCCGAGCGGTCCCTGTTCCTCCTGGGGGATCACCGCAGCCGCTCCAGCGACTCCCGTGACCATCTGGGCTCGCCCGGCGGCGGCATGGTCCCCGTCGGCGATGTCATCGGCAGGGCCGACTGGATCGCCTGGCCCGCGGGCCACTGGACCCGCCTGACGCGTCCCGCCGCCTACGCGCGCGTGCCGGCCGCCGGGGGTGCCCGTGGGTAACCGTGGACGGGCGCGCGGGGTCTCCGCCGCCGCCTCCGACAACCTGCTGCCCACCGGGATGCGGCGTGCCGCCGGCGGCGCCGCCCGGCCCAGCCGGGTCGAGCGCCGCAAGCTCGCGCGCAAGATCAAGCGCCGCAGGCGCCGCTCGGCGGTCAAGGAGATCCCTCTCCTCGTCGGCGTGGCCGTACTGATCGCCCTGGTCCTCAAGACGTTCCTCGTGCAGGCCTTCGTGATCCCGTCGGGCTCGATGGAGAACACGATCCAGATCGGCGACCGCGTCCTGGTCGACAAGTTCACCCCCTGGTTCGGCTCCCAGCCCAAGCGCGGTGACGTCGTCGTCTTCAAGGACCCCGGTGGCTGGCTCACCGCCGAGGACACCCACAAGAAGAACGACCCCGTGGTCGTCAAGCAGTTCAAGGAGGGTCTGACCTTCATCGGACTGCTCCCGTCCGACAACGAGAAGGACCTGATCAAGCGGGTCGTCGGGCTCGGCGGGGACACGGTCAAGTGCTGCGACGCACAGGGCCGGGTGACGGTGAACGGCACTCCCCTGACCGAGCCGTACATCTACGCCGGGGACAAACCGTCGGAGTTCGCCTTCGAGGTGAAGGTGCCCGCGGGCCGCCTGTTCGTGCTCGGCGACCACCGGGGCAACTCCGCGGACTCCCGGTACCACCGGAGCGACAAGTTCAGCGGTACCGTCTCCGAGAAGTCGGTGGTGGGCCGTGCGATGGTCATCGGCTGGCCCATCGGCCACTGGACCCGTCTCCAGGAGCCGAACACGTTCTCGACGGTGGCCGACGCGCCTGGAGGGTCGGCTTCCGCTCCAGCTCCGTCGCATAGGGTGGCCTCTGCGGATCCAGACGGATTGATCCCGCTCCCGAGCCCTGCGGAACTCCCGCTCGTTATGGGAGTGGTGGGCCTGCGCCGAATACGGCGCGGGCGGCGGCACGGAGTGAGGAGTGGATGTGGGGGATGTGGCGGTCGGCGCGCGTTCTGGGCACGAAGGTCCCGAAGGGCAGCCCGAGCGGCCCGAGGATGCGACTGTCCCGGCCGTAGAACCCGATGCGGGCTCCGGGAGCGGCTCCGAGGACGGTGACGTCTCGACCGGGCGTTCCGGACGGGACCCGAAGTCCACCAAGCAGCGCTCCTTCTGGAAGGAGCTGCCGATCCTGATCGGCATCGCTCTGGTCCTCGCGCTGATCATCAAGACCTTCCTGGTGCAGGCGTTCTCGATCCCCTCGGACTCGATGCAGAACACCCTCCAGCAGGGTGACCGCGTCCTGGTCGACAAGCTCACCCCGTGGTTCGGCTCCGAGCCGCAGCGGGGCGAGGTCGTCGTCTTCCACGACCCGGACAACTGGCTGGCGGGCGAGCCCACGGCCAACCCGAACGCCCTTCAGACCGTCCTCAGCTGGATCGGCCTGATGCCGTCCGCCGAGGAGAAGGACCTCATCAAGCGGGTCATCGGCGTCGGCGGTGACACTGTCGAGTGCAACGGCACGGGCCCGCTGAAGGTCAACGGCAAGGCGCTGAACGAGACGTCGTACGTGTACGCCGGGAACACCCCGTGCAGCCAGGACGAGGACGGCGGCCAGTTCAAGGTCAAGGTCCCCAAGGGCATGATCTGGGTGATGGGCGACCACCGCCAGAACTCGCGGGACTCTCGCTACAACCAGACCGACAAGCACCACGGCATGGTGCCGGTGAACGACGTCGTCGGCCGCGCGATCGTCAAGGCCTGGCCCATCAACCGCTGGGGCACCCTCCCGGTGCCTGACACCTTCGACCAGCCCGGTCTGAGCGACCAGGCGGCCGCGGCGGTCACCTCGCCGGGCTCCGTGGCCCTGCTGGGCGCGGTGCCGCTCGTGCTGGTGCGCCGCAGGCGCAAGGCGTCCAAGGACGACTGAGACACCTCTCGGCCTTCGGGGCCGGTCTCCCCGGACAGGTCCGGGGAGACCGGCCCCGCTCGTTTCCCGTGCGAGCCGCCCGGATCCGGCCCGCTCGGGCGATCGTGATCGGGTGGGGGCTGACCCCGGACCGTACCCCCGGGTAAGGTGCGGCCCCATGGGTGGCGAGAGCGCAACACGTACGGCCCCGCGCAGCGGCGGCACGGGCAGGGCCCCGGTGGGGAGCAGGACCGGACAGCGGCTGTCAGGGGTCGCGGTCGCGCTGGGTCTGGTGCTGTTCCTGGTCGGTTTCGCCTGGGCGGCGGTCGTCTACCGGCCGTACACCGTCCCCACGAGTTCGATGGCGCCGACGATCAAGATCGGTGACCGGGTGCTGGCGCAGCGCATCGACGGCACCGAGGTACGCCGCGGTGACGTCGTCGTCTTCGACGACAAGACCTGGGTCACGGGCTCGTCCGTGGTCAAGCGTGTGGTCGCCGTCGGCGGCGACACCGTCTCCTGTTGCACCGGCGGCAAGCTGACCGTCAACGGCAAGCAGATCGACGAATCGTATCTGCCCGAGGGGAGCCTGGCCGAGCTCACGGGCTTCCCCACCGTGAAGGTCCCCGCGGGGCGGCTGTTCCTCCTGGGCGACGAGCGGCGGGGCTCCCTGGACTCCACCGCGCATCTGACGGACGCGGCCCGCGGCACCGTGGCGCGCGGCGCCGTGAGGGCCCGGGTCGACGCCATCGCGTGGCCGATGAACGGCATGCTCGCGCGTCCCGACGGCTTCAAGACGCTCGGCGCCCTGTCCCGGCCGGGACCGCTTCCCACGATGATCGCCGTGGTGATCGCCGGTGCGGTCCTCGTGCTGGGCGGAGCGGCGTACGGACCCGTCGCCAAGCTGGCCGGGCGCTCCCGCGCCCGCAAGGAGTCCGCCGGTGCCCGCTGAGGCGCCCGCGTCGAACGAGGGCCCCGGCCCGGAAGGGCTGCGCAAGGTCGCCCGGGTCGTGCTGCTCGACCCGCAGGACCGCGTCCTGCTGCTGCACGGCCACGAGCCGGACGATCCCTCCGACGACTGGTGGTTCACACCGGGCGGCGGTCTGGAGGGCGACGAGACCCGGGAGCAGGCGGCCCTGCGGGAACTCGTCGAGGAGACCGGTATCACCGAGGTCGAACTGGGCCCCGTGCTGTGGCGGCGGATCTGCTCGTTCCCGTTCGCGGGCAGGCGCTGGGACCAGGACGAATGGTATTTCCTTGCCCGTACCACCCAGACGGCCACGGCCGCCACGGGGCTGACGGAGCTGGAGCGGCGCAGCGTCGCCGGAGCGCGCTGGTGGACGTGCCGGGAACTGACCGAGGCACATGAGACGGTGTATCCGACCAAGCTCGCCGGGCTGCTGCGCAGGGTGCTCGACGAGGGTCCCCCGGCCACGCCCGAGGTCCTCGACACGGAAATCGTCTAGGGGCTCCCGGTGCTGGCGCACAATAGGGGAACGCACGGCTGAAGGGGAACATGCCATGAGCGCCGAGGACCTCGAGAAGTACGAGACCGAGATGGAGCTGAAGCTCTATCGGGAGTACCGCGACGTCGTCGGTCTGTTCAAATATGTGATCGAGACCGAGCGGCGCTTCTACCTCACCAACGACTACGAGATGCAGGTGCACTCGGTCCAGGGTGAGGTGTTTTTCGAGGTGTCCATGGCGGATGCCTGGGTGTGGGACATGTACCGGCCCGCCCGCTTCGTGAAACAGGTGCGCGTCCTGACATTCAAGGACGTGAACATCGAGGAGCTGAACAAGAGCGATCTGGAGCTGCCGGGCGGCTGAGACCCCGGCGGACCGCCCTCCGTGCACCGGGAGTGATCCGTGGACGGAGGGGCGATCGTGGTGGTGACTCGTTCGGGTGACTGGGTTTTCCCCAGTCACCCGCTCGTCCACCAAGATCCAACACTTGGGTGGGACGGCCTCAGTGTCGGTGCCGGAGGTGGTGCCGACATGAAGACATCCGAGGCACGCAACGCACTGGGCGCCTACGGCGAGGAACTGGCCGCGCGAGGGCTCACCGAGGCCGGCATGACGGTCCTGGCGCGCAACTGGCGCTGCGGCAGGACCGGCGAGATCGACATCGTGGCCCGGGACGGCGACGCACTGGTCGTCTGCGAGGTCAAGACCCGCGGGGCGCGGGCGTTCCAGCATCCGATGGAGGCCGTCACACCGGCCAAGGCCCTCAGGCTGCGCGGTCTGGCCGAACGCTGGCTCCAGGAACACGGCGGAGCCCCGCCGGGCGGCGTCCGCATCGACCTGGTCGGCGTCCTGATCCCCGAACGCGGTGCCCCCGTGGTCGAGCACGCGCGGGGGGTGGCCTGATGGGATTCGCGCGTACGTGTTCGGTGGCCCTGGTGGGGGTGGAGGGCGTCGTCGTCGAGGTCCAGGCCGACCTGGAGCCGGGCATCGCCGCCTTCGCACTTGTAGGGCTCCCCGACAAGAGCCTGACGGAGAGCCGGGACCGGGTCAGGGCGGCGGTCGTCAACTCCGGCGCCGCCTGGCCGCAGAAGAAGCTGACCGTGGGGCTGAGCCCGGCCTCGGTGCCCAAGGGCGGCTCCGGATTCGACCTCGCCGTCGCGAGCGCCGTGCTGGGCGCCGCGGAGCGGATCGATCCCCGTGTGCTCGCCGACATCGTGATGATCGGGGAGCTGGGGCTCGACGGCAGGGTCCGGCCGGTCCGGGGCATCCTGCCGGCCGTCCTCGCCGCGGCCGAGGCCGGTTACCAACAGGTGGTGGTGCCGGAATGCGCGGCGGCCGAGGCATCGCTCGTGCCGGGAGTCTCGGTGCTCGGCGTCCGCAGCCTGCGCCAGCTGATCGCGGTCCTCGCGGACGAACCGGTGCCCGAGGAGGAACCGGACGAGCGAGGGCGCCCGGACCCGCTCGCGGCCGGTCTGCGCCTGCCCGGCACGGGCGAGGCCACCGGCCTGTGCGGTGTCGCCGTGCCGGAGCACGACCGGGGCCACGACCTCGGTGACGTCGTCGGCCAGCTGTCGGCGCGCACGGCGATGGAAGTGGCGGCGGCCGGGGGCCACCACGTCTTCCTCCAGGGGCCGCCCGGCGCGGGCAAGACGATGCTGGCCGAGCGGATGCCCCTGCTCATGCCGTGCCTCACCCGGCAGGAATCCCTGGAGGTGACGGCGATCCACTCCGTCGCGGGCCTGCTGCCCCCCGGCAAACCGATGGTGGACGTCGCGCCCTACTGCGCACCCCATCACTCCGCGACCATGCAGGCGCTCGTCGGCGGCGGCAAGGGCCTCGCCCGGCCCGGCGCGGTGTCCCTGTCGCACCGGGGCGTGCTCTTCCTGGACGAGGCACCGGAATTCAGCGGCTTCGCGCTGGACGCCCTCCGGCAGCCGCTGGAGGCAGGGCACGTGGTGATCGCGCGCAGCGCCGGTGTCGTGCGATTCCCCGCGAAGTTCCTGCTGGTGGTGCTTTATGCGTTGGTGGACAGTGTCCGCACGCTCGGTGCGTCGTTGTCTCCTGTGTGGAGGGGAACGACGCCAAGTGGCGCATGAGTGTGACGAAACGACGGAGGCGACCTCCTCGGGAGCCGAGGCCGCTGCTGCGGGAGCTCTCAGAGGAGTTCAGTGCGGCCGGTATGGCCGCTTGGCTGGACAGCGAGGGGATCGGCGAGGGTACGCCCTTCCTGATCGCTCCTGATGGCTCCTACGACATCGAGCTGAATGGCTATTGGACGTCGACGCAGATGATCGGTGGATCTCGTCATACGAGGTCTGGCTCTGCGCGTGAGATGCGTACGTTCTGTGACTTCCTCTGGAATCACAGGCCGCCGGTGGCTGACGGGACTGAAGGGACCGAATCGGCGGCACCGGGCCGGGCTCGTGGGTGGCGGGACGCCACCGTCCGTGATCGTGAGGTCTACGAGTTCTGGCGGTGCGATGATCCGCAGGGGTCGAGGCTGATTGGGTCGTCCTGGAACCATGCGGTGTCGATGGCCTACGGGTTTTACAGATGGGCTGGCAAGCGCAAGTACACGGCCTCGAATCCGATCGATGAGCGAGCGTGCCGTCGCCGTGCTGGCGAGTCTCGCCGTCGGCCTCGACGGGGCGAAGAAGCGGGAAAGACTGCTGCGGAGAAGCGGCCGGATGCCCGCAGGAAGAAAGTCGTCTGGCTGACACCGGAGCAATACCGAAGCTGGAGGGATGTCGGGATTCGCGGCTATCTGCCGACCGGGCTGAAGGATCCGTCTTTCCGCGGGAAGCGGATCGCGAGGAACTCGGCCTACACCGACCTCATGGTTCGCACAGGGTTGAGGCTGGAGGAACAGTCAGCGCTGACCTTGTTCGAGCTCCCCGACCACGACGGCCTGAGCGCCTACTACCGGTTCTGGCTGCCGGAGGCGATCGCCAAGGGTGGGTCTTGCCGCGATGTCTACATTCCCGATGGAGGCCTGCGGGCCATCGTCGACTATGTCGAGATCGACCGGGCTGACGCCGTGGCCAGAGCTCAGGCTGCGGGCCGCTACGAGGCGGTCGAGGACAAGCTGGTGGTTGAGCCGGGGACGACGCGGGTTCGGATCGGGGACAAGTGGCACTTGGTGGAGGACCTGGACCCGGAGGAAAGACTGCGGCTGTTCACAACCACCGAACGAGGGCTCGAGCCGGCCGCACTCTGGCTGTCAGAAGACGGCACGCCGCTGACCTTGCACGCCTGGAAGTGGGTGTTCCGGGAGGCGAGCAAGCGCTGCCGCCTGCTCGGAGTGAAGATCCACGGGCATCCGCATGCCTTGCGGCACAGCTTCGCGGTCGTGACCTTGGAACAGCTTCAGCGGGCCCACCTTGAGTCCCTCAGTGCGATGGACATGGTTCAGCGCCGGCACTACCGGATGATCTGGGGCGACCCGCTGGACTGGGTCCGCATTCGACTTGGACACGCATCTCTTGAGACGACGCAGAACTACCTGCACACGTTGCGGGAGCTCGAGATGGAGACTCGCTTGATGCTGGTGCCCGACCTTTGGGAGCATCCCGACCGGCCCTACCTCGACGACATGGCCAAGGCCGTGGAGGCCGAGGAATGCCGCACGATCGAGGACGCCTGGGACGAGGACTCCTTCCTGGCGGAGGAGTGGGTATGAGTGATAACTCCGACGCGGTCTCATTGCCAGGCCCCCGCACGGCTCCGGGTCGCTCGTCACCCCAGCCCGCAGGGCTCTACGAACCGCCTCCGGTCGTTGCCCATGACGGTGACCGGGGACTTGTCGTCAACTTCACGGGCCGGGATCACCGCAAGGCGGTCTACAGCTTTGAGGACCTACCGCTGCCCGAACTGCACGAAGTCGTTGCCCGGGCTTTCGCCGCCCGGTTTGGTGGCAATCAGCTCAACACGGTGGCCAGCGCGAACGGGCAATGGACCGTCATCCAGAGGTTCTTGCGGTTCCTGAACACGTTGCCCCGACCACCGAGGGATCTATCCCGCCTGACGGGCTCCCACATGAAGCGCTACAGGCTGCATGTCAAAGCCGGCATGCGCGAGCGAGGGCTGTTCGACCACTTCAAACTGCTGCATAGCCTTCTGCGGAAGGTTCCGCCGGGCACCCTGCGGCCGGACGTGCTCGACATGATCTGGCAGGTCGAGCGCATCGACCAGCGGAAGGTCCGAAGTTTGCCCGGCTACGACGACGCAACGTTCCACCAGGTTGTGACAGCCGCCCGCAGCGCGGTCGTGGACATCTATCGGCGAATCCGGGATGGGGAGACTCTGCTGGCCCGCTACACCAGCGCTCCGACCGAGTTAACGGGCCCGGAGCGAGAGCGCGGGGCGGTACTGGCGGAAGTAGCTCGAACCGGCCGGATTCCGACTGTCCTGCGGACGACGAGCCGGGGTGAGAAGGGCAGCGCGCCCGACCTGCCGGCCCGCCTTCGACTGGCGCGTCAGCTGTTCCTCACCCATGACGACATGATTCCGCTGGTGGTGCTCGGGGTCGCGGTTACTGGCCGCAACGCGGAAACGATCAAGGAACTTCCGGCGGTACACCGACTGATCGACGGACATGCGGTCGCGATGGAGATCGTCAAACGTCGTCGCGGAGCGGACCGCTGGTTTGAGGAGGTGACCTGGGACGTCGGCCGCCAAAGCGAACGGTTGAAGACGTCTGGTGGGTACTACCTGCTTTGCGAGCGTCTCGCCCGACGAGGCCGGCTGATCAGCCATTCACCGCTGGTCTGGTCGGTTTGGACGAACGGATCGATGAACGGCAAGGGGGAGACCCACGGCCACAAGAACCCCTTCGACAAGCGCCTTGGCTTCAATTACGCCCTGGTCGACTGGGTTGACACCTGTCCTGAGCTAGCACGGTTGCCGAACTTCAAACTCGATCTCGGTCGGCTCAAGACCACGGTCGATCGCATGAACACGCGGGCGGCAGGCGGGCATCTGCCCTCTTCGACTGTGTCGAACACCCAGGACGTGCTCTTCCGGAACTACCTCAGAGGCGATCCCGACGTTCAGGACTGGGCCGAAGAGATTGTCACCGAGGCATTGGAGGACGCCGAGGCTGCTGCCCGCGCCGCTTACCAGCGGGCCCGCAAAGACCAGGGCGAAATGAGGATCTTGCCCGGCCCAACCGAGGATGGTCCCAGCCGTCCAGCCGCTGACGTCGGCCTGGACGAGGAGACGGCCCGCCAGGTTCTGGCAGGAGAGCGTGACACCGCGTTCGCGGCATGCGCTGAGTCCGACGGCGGCTGCCGGGACTCGTTCCTGACCTGCTTCGCCTGCCGAAATGCTGTCGCCACAGCTGCCCACCTGCCCGCCCAGCTTGCATTGCTCGATGAGCTTGCCGAGCGGTGGGAAGGCACCGACCGCGACACCTGGTGGCGCGACTACGGACAGGCATGGCTGGCCATCAACGAGGACATTCTGCCCAGGTTCACTCCGGAGGAACGGGCTGCGGCCGAGGACGCCAAGCCAACCGACCGGGTGCTTTCCCTCCTCAACGGTCCCGAGGAGGACGAGACCGCATGGGTCTGATGCAGTTGGCACCGCCATACTCTCCGGTCCGTCCCGACGCCCTGGTCCTGGGACGCCGCCGTCTGCGAAAGGGGGTCCGCCGAGGCGATACCTCGCGCTTCGCCGACGACGTCTGGAGGCTGACGCCGGCACTGCTGCAACAGCAGCAGCAGTCCCTGATCTTGAACTTCCGGGCGATTCCTGCCGCCTATCGGCTGATCGTCAAGCACCTCTTCTACGCGTTGCTGGCGGGGACGCCACCAGTGGGTGAAAGCAACCGCGGAGTGGTGACCATCCACGGCCACTTCCAGGCGATCAAGGAGTTCTTCGACTGGCTGGAGAAGCCGGCTCAGAACTCGCCTCGCCTCGACTCGCTCACGCCCGACATGCTCCGCCTCTTCCAGAAGCACCTGCTGGCCACGGTGACCTCCTCCGGACGACGAGGTGAGCATCGCCGACCCGTCCGCTTGCTCTGGACCTGGAGGGAGTCACTCAACGGTGACCACCTTCTCTTTGATCCTGAGCGGCTCGAGGACGACTGGCACGAAGCATCGGAAGGCAGGAGGCGGGAGAACGCTCGCCGTCGGATCCCGGAATCGGTCATCGGCCCGCTCCTGGTCTGGTCGATGCGGTTCGTCAACGACTTCGCCGACGACATCCTGGCCGCCCAGGACGAATGGCTGGCCCTCCAGAAGAGGACGCTCTGCGATGCCAGGGCCGGCCGCGGTGCCCGCCGCCGGCTCGAGACGCTCTTGCGGCGCTACCGGGACGAAGGCAGGCCTCTACCCGGTGGAACAAGCGGCCCACACGGGATCAACGTCAGCCACCTGGCCCGCGAGCTCGACTGCAATCGGCGTTCGCTGACCGAGCCCCAGGCTTGGGAGCTGATCGAACAAACCCGCCAGGAGGTGGGCGTCGCCGACAACGCATACCTCCACACCCGAGTCCGGGGCCTGCTGGATGGTGAGCCCTGGTTGAAGCAGATCTCTTACGACACTGATCTAACTGATCTCATCCGTGTCCTGACTGCCGCCGCCTACACCGTCATCGCCTACCTCTCCGGAATGCGTGACAGCGAGGTCAAGCATCTGAAGCGCGGATGCCTGACAGTGGATGCCGATCGGACGGGACGGATCACACGGAGGAAGATCACGAGCATGGCCTTCAAGGGCGAAGGCAGCCCGATGGGAGTCCGTGCGACGTGGGTCGTCGGCCACCCCGTCTCGGCTGCGGTTGCCGTGCTTGAGAGGCTGCAGCCCAAGCGCCAGCGCTGGCTGTTCGCGATTCCCCCTAGTTCGCCGACGCATCTCAAACCCCGTTCGACAGGGGCTAAGACGTCCAAGGGGACCAACCAAGACCTGAACCTGCTGATCACGTGGGTCAACGACTACTGCCACCGCACCCATCGCGACGACGGCATCCCGAATGTCAAGGGTCTGCCCTGGCGACTGAGCACAGCACAGTTCCGCCGAACCCTGGCCTGGTTCATCGGCCGCCGCCCCGGCGGCAGCATCGCTGGCGCCATCCAATACCGACATCTCAGTGTTCAGATGTTCGAGGGATACGCCGGAACATCGAAGGCTGGCTTCCGAGCGGAAGCCCAGCAAGAAGCCCTTCTCGCCCGCGGCGAAGGCCTCTCCATCATGGTCGACCGCCACGACCACGAGCAGCTGCGAGGTCCCTCGGCCGAGGAGGCACGCTCCCGTCTGGATAAGTTCGGTGACCGGATCCGCTTCCTCGGCCGCACACCAGACGACGCACAGATGAAGAAGCTCATGGCCCGCGACGACCCAAAGATCTACCCCGGCCGCTTCATCACCTGCACCGACAACGCCAACCGGCGCCTTTGCCGCCTGCCCGGCGAGAGCGACACGACCCCGGACCCCGGCCAGTGCAAGCCCCTGGCCTGCCGCAACGTCGCCCTGACCGACTCCAACATCCAGGCATGGCTCCAGCGTCTAGCTGAACAGGACACACGACTCCAAGCCGCCGACACGCTGGCGCCCCGCGTCCGCGTCCGCCTCGAAGAGGACCGCGCTGAAATCCGGTCCTTCCTCGCCCGGGCCGGCGCCCTCGAACCAGCGGAGACCTCGGCATGAGGAAGCACGCGCTGACCACCGAGACGGTCGCTGAAGTCATCGAAGGTCTTCTGGCCCAGGCCGCCGAAGCCGGGAAGGCTGCCACCGTCACCGCTCTCGCGAGACAGCTGGGCGTCCAACGCCAGACTCTCTACCGCGACTTCGGTCCCGCCGTCACCGACTACCTGTCTCGAGACGCCGCACGGCGCACCCGCCAACCGCGACCCGCCAAGGACCCGACCAGCGACCGCGAGACGATCGCCCGCCTCCGGCGCGAGAAGGACGAACTAACCAGGCACCTGCACATCTACGAGGACCACATCCGCCGTCTGACCATCGAGAACAGGAGGATGCAGAACGAGCTGGCCAAGTTCAGTGGCGTCGTCCGGCTCTCTGACTATCGCTCCCACCAATGATCGGCCAGCTGGTGAGCTCAACTGCACGCGGCAGCCGAGCCCACCGACCAGTTACTCCTCACCACGGCAGAGGAACCGCCGGGACGACAAGAATCTTGAAGCGCCTCTTCATCTCGTCCAGAAGCGCCTCGGAGATCGGCTCGGGGCCGCCGTCCGGTTCAGGCTTGCCATACTCAAGAAGTCCGGGGCCAGGGCCTTGTTCGCCAGGCGGACCGAACAAGGCGACTGCAGTTTCTGAGAACCCTGGGTGATGCTGGGCGCGATACTGCACGCCGTTGAACCCGGCTTTCCAGAGAGCCAAGGCCCACTGTTGCGACAGCTGATAGCTGCCATCAGCAGAAAGATCACCGAAGATGCCGTAGTTGCCGACGACTGACTCATGGGTGACGTCGGCAATGCGACCGACGGCACCGGGAACGAACTGCAGCTCACTCATTCGGCGGTCGTTCACGAGCTGCTCGGAGAGCGGACTGAAACCGCTGAGCGTCTCCAGGAAGGCGCCGGTCTCACTCTCAGCCAGATAACACGTGCCGAACTCGCTGTTCGTTCCACGCGGGTCGTCCCAACGGAAGAGACCCTTCATGCCGAAGTACCTTGCGTCCCGGGTGGCCCGGTGGATGCGGAAAAGGCTGTGCTGAATTTCCGCTGTCGGGAAGCCAGCCAGCTCGCGCGGATCCTCCGGAGGAAAGTTGCTTGTCACGACGCGAGCCTCTCTGCCGCACGACGAGCCACAGCGAGAACAGGCTCCGAGTCCGGCTTTCGAGCCAGCCATTGTCCTGGCGTCAGGCCGTTCAGCTCGCTGGACGCGGTGTTGATCCAAGCACTCACCGCATAGGGGTCGAGGCGCCCGAGGGCTTCGCGGAAGATCTTGAAGATGTCGGTGGCGTCGGGAGACACGGACCAATCTGGTCGGAACTGCCACACGGGAAAGTGTGTGGTTCCTCGGCCGGGGAGACCAAGCAGCCTCCCAGCTGCAACCCGCTTGGCGAGCGCCTGTCGGCTCACTCCCATCATCAAACTCAAGCGAGAGGTGTCGATCATCTCGCCAACACTCTCGGCCCAGATCATCGGAGCAAGTACCGACTGAGCGGCCTGCTGCCCCAGATGCCGGGCGACCATGGGACGCATGTGGTCCAAGGCGGATTCAGGGAGAGTGCTCACCTCTTCGATGAACCCCTTGATCATTTCTTCTCTGGCTTCTGTCACATCTCCAGAGTGCGTCAACCCGTCAACCTCGTCAACCCGTCAACCCTTGTTCGGGGAGTCGTGGACAGGGGAGTCGTGGACAACGGACATGAAAATCACCTAGCCATAAACTGGCCGCCAACCCCTGCCCCTGCGGGCGCTTCAGCACGACGAACGACTTCTGCGAGTGTCCGCCCTCCGTCATCCGCCGCTATCAGTCGAGGCTCTCCGGGCCGCTCCTCGACCGGGTCGACCTGCGGGTGGACGTCGAACCGGTCACCCGGGCCGAACTGACCGCGGGCGGCGCCCGGGGCGAGTCGACGAGGACGGTCGCGGACCGGGTGCTCGCCGGCCGTGAGCGGGCCGCGGAGCGCCTGAAGGGAACGCCCTGGCACACCAACAGCGAGGTACCGGGCCGTGAGCTGCGCGGACGCTGGCAGGCGCGGGCCGGAGCGATGGACGAGGCCGAGCGGGGCCTGGAGCGGGGACTGCTGACGGCCCGCGGGCTCGACCGGGTGCTCCGGGTCGCGTGGACGGTCGCCGACCTGTCCGGACACGACCGGCCCGACGCCGGGGACGTCGCCCTGGCCCTCCAGCTGCGCACCGGCGTCCCGCGCGGGGTACCGATGGCGATCGGCTCGCCGGCATGACGGCCGCCGAGCGCGGGGCCCGCGTCACGCTGTCCCGGGTCGTCGAACCGGGTGACGAGGTCTGCGGACGCTGGATCCGGGAGGTGGGAGCGCCGGAAGCGGTCCGAAGCCTGTACGCGGACGCGGGGCGGCCCCCGGGGATGACCGACAGGCGGTGGGCCGGGTTGCGGGCCAGGGCCGCGCGGGCCGACCCGGAGCGCGACCTCGCCCTCGCGCGGGACGCCGGGGTGAGGTTCGTCTGTCCCGGTGAGGCGGGGTTCCGTATACGTTCCACGTGTTGCTACAGGGCGAGTTGTATGCGCGGGGTGTTGTGTTGTGGATCGATGGCGCCTGTTCTGGGTCGGCGGCGGGGGTACACCGGACGGAACGCAGAGCGGGCTCGATGGGTGGGAAGAGCTTCACCAGCGTGAGCGGGAGCTCGGGTTCAGGGAGAGACAGCCGATCTTGCTGTCACCGCTCGGCCAGGTGGACTGGCGTCTGAGCGATATCTTCCGTCGGTCTAAGTTCTCGGCGAAGTCCGCTGGTACGCAGGAGACGTACATGTCGGACTACCGGCTGTTCTTCACGTTCTTGTGGCAGCGGGGCCGGAACTGGGACGAAGCGACGGCGGAGGACCTTGAGGACTGGGAGGAGTGGCGGCTTCGCGGAGTGGGCAATCCGAGGCTGATCGGTGGCTCGAAGTGGAACCGAGAACTGGCGGCGTTGCGTCTGCTCTACGACGTCGCCGTGGCCCGGAAGTACTTGGCGGCCAACCCGGTTCGTACGCATACCGTGGTGACGATGGAGGGGGCGGTCCTCCAGGCCGCCGATCTGGCCGCGCGGGATACGCGCTCCTCGCACGTCAAGTGGCTGACACCGCGGGCTTTCCGCCTTTGGAGGGATGTCGGTCTGGGGGGCCTGGGTCCGGACGGCCTGGAAGACCCCGGGTGGCGGGGGCGGAATGACGGCCGTGACGTCGCGTTCGCGGACTTCGATTACTCGTCAGGCCTGCGTCGTCGTGAGGCAGGCACACTGCTGACGGCCGAACTCCCGCAGGCAGACCAGCGTCGATACAGCTCGGGTAGCGTCGCTAGGGCGGTCGCCAAGCGGGCAGGGCGCTACTTCTACGTCGGTCACACGGCACTGAAGTCGGTGGAGGCCTACCGGATCAGCACGAGGGCTCAGGTCGTCCGTAAGGCACAACAGCGCGGGGACTACGAGCAGGTTCCGGGCCGGAGGGTGATCGAGGCGATCTCTCGGCAGGGCAAAGTCCGTTGGCGCGAGGCGGACGGCCGCCGGGGCGAGGCGAACCTGGACCAGCTCGATGACAGGCAGCGGCTCCTGTTGTTTACCGAGACCAAGGATGGTCTGGAGCCGGCGATGCTCTGGCTGACGGAGAGTGGGATGCCGTTCCGCTACCGCAGCTGGAGCAAAGTCTTCGAGCGCGCCAACGACCGTTGCGCCCGGCTGGGATTAAGCGTGTTCGCCACCCCGCACATGCTCCGGCACTCGATGGCATTGCGGATGCTGTTGTCGCTCAACCACGCTCTTGACCGCAGATTCGGCCTGACGACGGACGAGCGGCGTCGCTACCAAGAGGTCTTCGGCGAGGTCTGGCAGATGGTGAAGGACCTGCTAGGACACGCCTCAGAGGAGACCACGAGGGATATCTACCTGGAGCCGGTCAGGGGCCTGCAGCTGGAGTCGCTGCTCAATGACGACAACCCCTACAGCGATCAGTTGTTGGCCGACCTGGCCCAGCGGACCGGCCTGATCTTGGACGCTGCGTGAGCGGGCCGGGGCGCCGGGCAACGCTGCCGCCTCAGGCTTACCGACGTCCCTCGACCGTGGATGAGACCGGCTTGGTGGTCCGCCCGGTAGGCCAAGCAGGCCAGCCACTGGGGGTCTTCGACTTCGGTCAGCTGAAGGGCTCGGAACAGCTACGACGAGAACTCGCCGCAGGGTTTGCCGCGCGGGCGCGAAGCAGTTGGACCAGCGAGGACACCTGCCAGACCTACTTCAAGTATCTGGGCATGTTTCTCCGCGACACGGCCCAAGATGATCTACGGCTGGAATCCTTGGAACAGCTGACACCATCTGGCTGGAAGGCATTTCGCCTGGCCCACAAGACGACGGCCCGCCGGATTCCGACCGTGCTGGTGGCGACGGGCCGACTACCTGCTGCTACCCAGGCGGCTGTTGAGGTCCGGTCGGGCAGGGCACCAAAGCGCGTCAGCAAGAGGGCCCTGACCCGAGGCGAGCTGAAGGCGGTCCGTGACGCAGCTGCGAGAACGGTTCGTACGGCTTGCCTGCGCATCGAGGACAACAGTCGCGAACTCGCCCGCTGGCGAGAGGGGGTCGTTCCCGAGGACACTGCGGAGTGGCGACGGGGACAACTGCTGGACTGCTTGAGCCGGACCGCTGACCTGCCGCGATATCCCTGTGGCCAGGTCACGGGCATGACCAAGGCGGTGATGAAGGACGAAGGCTTCGGTCGGTTCGTTGCACGGCTATTTCCCACCCCGCAGGAGACGGGGGCGGCTGCCGTCCTGCTGATCT
Organism: Streptomyces sp. f51; assembly: GCF_037940415.1. NCBI lineage: Bacteria > Bacillati > Actinomycetota > Actinomycetes > Kitasatosporales > Streptomycetaceae > Streptomyces > Streptomyces sp. f51. The sequence continues at coordinate 5,469,963 of NZ_CP149798.1, forward strand.
GCTACGACGCCTGGAATCTGTCGGTCCTGAGGAAGATGCAGGTTCCCGAGTTCTGGCCGAACGCCGACGGAGAGAAACCAGAGCCAGCCATCCACTGGGTGGAGACGGACAAGGCCCGCAGAGGGCGGCTACGACGCCACCAGTCGAACAATCTCGTGGATACCGGGGCGTCGAGCGCGGGCTGGGCTATGCGCCAGGCCGTCGCGATGACCCGGCACTGCCGCGAGACACTGGCAGGGCTCGGTCAGCCGACCTCCTTGTTGCTACTGGCTCGAAGGATTCTCCCTGGCACCTCAAAAACGGGCGCCTTTGCAAGTGACCGCTCCCTGGAGTTCTCGGTCTACTCGTGGATCAAGGCCACGGCAGCGGCCGACGCCACTTTCCCTATTGGGGTCAACGCCAGCAGGTTGCGCCACTCGGTGCAAGTGATCCATGGCGGCCCCCGCAACAACACCCCGAAGGTCTACCGCGACGCCTACCTCATGCAGGACGACACCGTCCGTGACGAGGCTGCGGATGTTGTCACGCAAGGCCTGACCGAGGCGGTCGCCGCAGCCAGCGCTCAACTGCGGATCACCATGATCGAGCAGGTGACGGGCGACTCGGAGCAGGATGTCGAGCACGTTGCTCAGCAGACGGGCCTGCCGATGGCGACCGCCCGTGCGGCAGTCCAGGGACAGTTGGATACGGCGGCGTCAGCTTGCACCGACTACGAGCACAGCATTTTCACCCCGTCCGGGCCCTGCTCGGTGTCGTTCCTGATGTGCTTTGCCTGCCCCAACGCGCTTGCCACCGGCCGCCACCTGCCGAGGATCGTCTATCTCTTCCAGTCTCTGGACGCTCTGAGATCGGTGGTCGCGGCGGAGGCATGGACGACGGACTGGCTGGAGCATCACACGCGGGTCAAGGACCTGCTGGACAGGCACACCAGCACCGAGCGATGGCCAGCACTGCTGGAAGGCCTCACGGCCCGCGAAAAAGAACTCATCGACCGCATGTTGGAAAGAAGGCTGGACTCGTGATCACGACGACCGATGCCTTGCCCGTTGTCCTGGTGGCCCCGCCCCCGGACGCCCTGGTCATCCCGATGCAGCGTGCCCGGCCTGGCATCGATCTCGCCATGATGTCCCGCTTCGCGGAATCGAGTTGGTGCCTTTCCGACATGGAGAAGAAGGAGAGCGGGAGAGGGAAGACACTCCACTGGGGTACGGTTCCGGAGCCGCTGCGGGCATCCCTAAAGCACGTGACCTGGGCGTTGATCAATCTCCCCACCCCGGACTTCGTGCTGAAGCGACCTGGGTCGACGGCCCGTCCTTCAATTGCAGCTGGCACGGTTGAGGCGGCCTGGGTTGCCTGGAGGCACTTCGCCCGCTGGCTTGTGGCCCGACAGATCACCAGCCTCGACCAGGTGACCGTATCCGACCTGCGGGACTACGCGGGCCATCTGCGAGGACTCGGCCGTACCTGGGCACACGACCGGAACTGGCTCTTCGCGATCACCAGAATGTGGGCCTACAGCCCGTTCCTTCTGCCGAGCGACCGGCTCTGCATGCCCCCCTGGGACAACCCCGAGGTGGAGCTGACCGAGTTTCTGGGCGAGAACGACGATCCGCCCCGTGGTGAGAACTCCACTGAGGTGATCCATCCTGCAACCATGGCCCCATTGCTGATCTGGGCCCTACGGATGATCACCGACATCGCCCCCGGCATCCTGGCCGCCGTCCGCGAGCGGCGACGCCTGCTCGGCAACGTCGTCCGGACCGGCCAGAAGGGGAATGCCAGGCCCACAGCCGAGGCCAGGCGGTTGATCCGGGACTACTTCGAGGAGTTACGGTCGACTGGCCGGCCGATCCCGACTTACGAAGGCCCCGGGGCGCCAACGATCGCGCTTACCCGCGGCTCACGGAACCCGAAGGACAGATTCCCCATCGGTTGGACCTTCATCGCGGGCATACTCGGCGTTAGCGCGGCACAAGTCTACGTATTTGCGCGGGACTTCCCCGAGGAACTCGACGGGCTGACCCTCGCTGCGGGCTCCCCACTGGACGTTCCGATCGCAGCTCTCGACGGACGCCCCTGGACACCACAGATCACCTTTGACCAGACACGCGAGCTGGCCCCTCGCCTCTCTACAGCGGCGCTGATCGTCATCACCTACCTCTCTGGAATGCGTTCCGAGGAGGCTCTTCACCTTGAGCGCGGCTGCTGTTCCAGGGAGGAGGGAGAGGCAGGGACGGTCCGCTACCGGGTGAAAGGGCGCCACTTCAAGGGTGTGACTGGTGAGGACGGCAACACGATCCCAGAGGGGGAGATGCGGCCCGAGCCTTGGACTGTGATTGACCTGGTCCACCGAGCCATCGCGGTCGCCGAGGAGCTGACCGACGAGAGGCTGCTGTTCCCGCGCTCGCTGACCACCCACCGCACAACAGCAGTACACAAAGGCGAAGCCCTTTCCGCTGAGATGGCGAAGGACCGCATTCAGTCCTTCATGTCCTGGGCCAACCGACTTGCCGCTGCCCACGGTCGTTCACATGAGCTGATCCCGCCGGATCCAAATGGAATCGTGGCCCTGGGCCGGTTCCGCCGCACGGTCGCTTGGCACATCTACCGCCAGCCCGGCGGGCGAGTTGCTCTCGGGATTCAGTACGGACATGTCGGCGCTTCGATGAGTGAGTCGTACGGCGCCCGGACCCGGTTCGACATGCTCGACGTCCTGGACTTTGAGCAAGGCCTGGCGATGGCGGACACCCTGGCCGAGGCAGCCGATCGACTGGAGGAAGGCGACCACGTCAGCGGAACCGCAGCTGGTCGCTACGTCGACGCAGTCCGCGAATTCAAGGCCCGCTACGAGGGCGTCTTCCTGACCAAGAACCAGATCAAGGCTCTGCCGACCGACCCCAGCCTGCGGATCTATGAGAACCCTAAGGCGTTCCTGACCTGCAATTACGACCCTTTCAAGGCGTTGTGTCATCGCGACCGGGCTCCTGGCCCCTCTGGCCAGCGAACGCCGAGCCTTGACCGCTGCCACAAGGCATGCGCAAACATTTCTCGCTCGGACACGCATATGACCCGCGTTCAGGACGAGATCGACAGCATCCGCGGCGAACTCACGGATGACGCGTTGCCACAGCCACTCAGAACGCGCCTGCAACAGCGCGGCGAAATGCTCGGAGAGATCGTTACCCAGCACGAAGCCAGCCGCGTTCCGCTGGCTACAGCGGCCGGGGAGACCGAAACGTGACCGAGACGCAGGCAAACGAGGAGCCTCCCGCGGCCGAACCGCACCTGGCCACCACCATCGCCACCACGATCGGCACGGTGCTTGCTCAGTCAGCCCAGGCCCGTACCACCGAGGAAGCCGCTGAGATCCAAGCCATCACCGATGCCATGATCCGCCTACTGGTCGGAGTGCCATTGCGATCGGACGGGCAGTTGACCGTGAAGTCGCTCGCCGAAGAAGCGGGCCTCAAGCGCAACAAGCTCACCCACAAGCACACGGGCATGAAGGACCTCTTCTATGCCTTGGTGAAGTCACAGGACAGCCGGCCACGGATCGCGGACGATCTGCAGCACCGCAACGAGCAGCTCAAGGAGAAACTCAAGAGAGCCGTCAAAGCTCGCTCGACGCTGGAAACACAGGTCAAACAGCTTGTCAGGGTCGTGCACGTCCTGGAAGTGGAGAATCGCCAACTGCGACAGTCGGCCGGGGCTGGCGGGGTCGTCCGCGTGTTCCCGAGCGGCGCCAAAGCCGCCACCACTGATCCTCTGGCGACATAGCGGAAGAGACCAGAGAGCCAAGATGATCAGACGACTGCGCCCACGGGTTGATCTCCGCGGCTGAGAGCGGACAGCTCAAGATCCTCGTAGGCGGACAAGGCAGGTCCTGACCTGCGGACAGCCGACCTCCCCTTCTGCGACCCAGACATGTCGATTCCGAACAGGTGATCCCTTCGGGGGTTGGCTCGATGCTGCCTGGCAGCGGACCAAATCATCCTCCGGACCGGACGGATCGTGACATGTTTACCCTCGCCGCAGCTCTGAAGGGCAAGCGCCCACCCGTCCCTGAGATCGCGAAGAAACCGATCACTAAGACGGCGAAAAGCGCGGCCAAGAACCCCTCGGCCGCTTCGCTCCAACGGGTGCCCGCCGAGACCGAGACCGCCGCGGTGGACGACGGCCGGCAGCTACGGCCCAAACCCGTGCGCATCCGTCGGCCCGAGGACTTGCTCATCCTCGAGGAGGCCGACTTCCGTGAGGACCTCCAGACCCAGCCCCCTGAACACGGAGATTCGAAGCCGGACGCATGACCAATCTCAGTGTTAACCGCTGACGGCTGCTGCTCCCGCCCGGAATCACCCACTGGGTCGCGTGCGAAACTGGCTGGCCTTTCATGGTGCACTCGCTTGGGAGATGGACCGACGGGCGCCCGCAAGGTGGTGACGATAATTTCCCGTGGTTGTCAGGTTTCTCTGTTTCGCTTCTGACGCGTAAGGCATGTAACCGACGGAACATCGGGGCTCATGTGCAGTATTAGGGGTTACCGGTATAGCCGTTCATTGTCTCGGTTCGAGATCCGCCGCGAACAGGACGGCAGCTGCCTTAAGGATTCCGTTGAGGCGGCGCAGGTCAGCGTTCTCCTTCTCAAGCTGACGAATTCGGGCAGTGGTGCCAGCGGAAGTTTCAGCCTTTCGACCAGCTTCCGCATCGGCTTTTTTAACCCAGTGCCGTAGTACTTCTGGGTGGACCCCCAATAGTTCCCCCACCTGTCGCACGCGGCTGGAGCGTCCAGGGCTGGTCGACCTCGTCTCAATGACCATCCGGACTGCCCGCTCAATCAGTTCTGGCGGGTACTTCCTCGGGGCCGGCATAGCGGCGTCCTCTCCAAGAAACCTGGCGTTGTCGACGGTCGCTTCTGGACTCGACAAGACTGAAGTACAGCACTTAGCGCCGATTATGCACAACTGTTCATGGCAGTCAAATGAGCGCGGATGTCAAGTCAAGTTCGTGCCTCGCCTTGATTCGCCTGACCCTCAACTCCACACCTTCGGCATGCATGTGCGTCGGTTGCGTGAGGCTCGTGGGCTCACTCTTGAGGAGCTCGCCAGTAGAAGTGGTATGAGCTTCCGCGGAGTGGTCTACATCGAGCACGGACGTCGCAACCCAAGCTTGACCACCTTGATCAAGCTTGCCCGCGGCTTGCAGGCCGAGCCATCCACGCTCCTTGCGGTCTTCGACAGTTAGGGCTGGAGCGGTGGCTGAACCGCTCCGGGTCGCATGGAGCTTTCTTCTACCGCGACACCTTGCCGATCACGTTCGTTTCGCCGGAATCTTCGTCGACAACCGTGAACGCCTGCTTCATTGGCGTTTTCAGCGCCGGGCAACACCTGCAGGCGACGGCTTCGGCGTTGGCGCGGAAGGCTTCGTCGGCGAGGAGGTGGGCGGGCGGGGGTGGCGGTCAGGCGGGTGCCGCCGCCGTCGGCCTGGCGGTCGCGGCGCAGGACGCCTGAACAGAAGCCCCCGGTGACCGGTAGCCGCAGGGCGGGCGATCTGGCCCCGGCAATTCCGAGACGGTGTCTGTCCGTCCTCCGCGGCGCGATGAGGTCCCAGTCCTCGTCATCCAGGAAGAAGGAGCGCTCCGGCTCGGCCCTCTGCTCGCGAAGCTGCCGCGAAGTGACAGGTAGCTCTGTGTAGTCGATGGTCTGCCGGGCCCGCCGCGCCGGTGACTCCAGCGAGGGAAAGCCAACATTTCAGTTGGGGCGCCAGAGGGTACTCGACGGCCGCGGCATCTGAGGCCTCAGCGCCCAGCCCGGCCGCGGGCAAGCAGGTCCCCGGCCGGGCAGGTCATCGGGCGCTGGTCAGTTGATCTTCTGGCTGATCTCCCAGACCAGCCGCAGGAGTTGGATCACGGTGGAAACGATAGTGATCTTGTCGTTGCGGCGGCCCTCGGGCCTCCGGGCCGTCGAGCGACTCATGCTCGGCCGACGCCCGGCACGGCCCGCAGGAGCCCGTCCTGGGCGGTTGCTCTTCTTCCTGTTCTTGGCCACTGGAACGGTTTCCCCTCGATTGATCTCGCCGACCTTGCCCAGGCCGGCACCGGGAGCACCCCGGCACCACTAGATTTCTCCATCTGGGACAGCAATCGAAGTCGCCGTGGGCGACCCTTTGGCCCGCATAAAGTCTTCTGTTGCTAAGCCATTTCTGCTGGTCAACGAGACGTGAGCATGCGGCCAAAGGGTCGATGGTCGATCCGTCAGGGCCGAGAACCCTTTGGCCCGCATAAAGCCTTCTGTTGCTAAGCCATTTCTGCAGGTCAACGAGACGTGAGCATGCGGCCAAAGGGTCGAAATAGGGGGTTGTGGTGCCGAGGATCGCAGACCGGCGAGCGGCGCGCCTGGCGGACCTGGAGGAGATGGAGTCGCACTTGGAGCGGACGACGCGCCTGTGCTCATCGCTGCATACTGCCGCGACACATCGGTTGAACAAGTTCATGATCCGGAGCAGCTTCTTCTTCACCGAGCCCGACGAGACAGGTACACCCCCCATCGTTCGAATCGCCGCACCCCGGGGGGTCAACCTCCAGCTGTACCTGCTGATCCTCTTCGAGGCCCAGTGCCGGAAGCGCAACGGCTTCGCTGGGCCCAGCCCGCTTCCCCTTAACAGTCGCGAGGAAGTTCACTCCTGGACCAGCCTCACGTTTTCGAAGGCGACGCAGAACGACGGGCTCAAAGCCCCCATCTCCGCTCGGGCCAACCGTGAGCGCCAAGTCCGCTCCGCCCTGAAACGGCTGGCCGACGAGGGACTGATCCAGCGCAACGTCGGCACTCCACCCCGGGCGGTGATGGCGCTCGACGAGTCCGGTAAGCAGCGCAAGGAGACGGCCTACTACCACGTCCCTGATCCCTTCGAAAGCGTCATCACGATCCCCACGGAGTTCGTGACACAGGGCTGGCTCTACCTGCTGACTCCCGCCGAGATCAGGTTCTACTTCGCTTTCCGCCACCTGGAGAAGCGCTACCTGAGGAGGGCGGGCGCCTACTTCTCCCCGGAGGCGCGAACCTCCGAGTACTTCCTGACCCGGGACGTCTACGAGTCCCACCTGATGCTTGACCGCCTCGGCTTGATCCAGCGCGTCGCGGACCCCAGACGGCGCTCCGACGGGAAACTGGTCGACTTCCCCTCCTACGCCAAGCGTGGAGAGAAGTGGCCCATCCACCTGTTCCAGCTGGGCGACGACACTCTTCTGCGTCAGCCGGCGCACGTTTCTGTGAGGCGCGCTCTGCTCAACAGGCCCCGACCCCAGCGGCCCCAGATCGGGCCGTTGTTTTCGTAGTCGGTCAACGTCCCGACCACGGCGGCCACCGTGGTCGGGTGCTGCCGCATCCCCAGTTCCACCCAGATCGGCTTGCCTCTTCCGCTTATGCCTGTGCGCGATTCCCCGTGGGTTCGTTCCGCCGTGGCCGCAGCACGTTGCCGCAGGCCGATGGGCTGGAGCGGGGTAGTGCGGCTGTCTGGATCATGATGCTTCTTCATGAATCCTGAAAAAGCATCATGATCCAGATGCGGGTCGCCAGATTGGCTACAGAGAGCTACTTGACACTTCGCGGCAGCTTCGGGGGTGCAAGGCCGGCTCGGGACGCATCGGCACCTCCTTCCCCCAGCAAGTTCATCTGTTCAGGTAGGTCACGCCTTTGGGCGCTGCCATGGGTCACGGAGTGTCGCAGCGCCTACGGGGGTAGCGCGGTTTAGGGACAACGGGATCCAGTCAAGAATCGAACATGTGAGTCAATCGCGATCGGATGCCTTACGATCGGACGTGTCGCAGTCAGGTTGGCGACCGGTCGAGCGCGAGCATTGCGGTGTAGATGCTGGCCGCACTAGGGTCGTCGTGGCGATCTTGGTCTGGTGAGGGCCTCTTCGTTTCTAGCCTGCTGGCGAGCCCTGGCGCTCAATTTCCGTGTCCTTGCGCGGGCTGGCTCGGTTAGGGCTATGTTGCCGAACGGCCCAGGCGGGCTTCTGGGGAGTTACGAGAGGGCCGGGGCTCGGATCCAGTGCCTGAGGGCGGTTCTGCCCTTCCGGTGCGTGAGTCAGAGCCCCTCATGGGGACAGAGTTTCGGGTGAGGACGGGGTGAGTCATGGCGGTTGCGTCGCGAGGACCAGTCGATGTGCTCTCGAAGTCAGTCCCGTCTGGAACGTTGATTCCGCGAGAGTCAAAGGTGCAAGCCGTGAACGCGTTCGGCGTGCAGGCCGTCGTCGCCTATCGACGCGACGCTGCCGAGTGTGAGAGGCGTGCTGCTGAAGGTACGCCCCCGCTGACCCGGCCAGACGTGCTGGATCTCCTCATGGGGCTGCCCGTGGGTGAGGCTGTGCCTGTCAATACCTTGAGTTCACCCGAACGGCGCGCGCTCAAGGCGGCGCCGAATGGTGTGGTCGTTCGAAGCGGTGGAACCGTGACCAGGCGGGTCGTCCAGCCCCTGCGTGTTGATCTTGCCATCGTGCCTGGCAGAGGCTGGGAATCGGCCATGGAGAAGGCGGAGCTCTTCACCCCGTTCTGCGCGCGTGCAGTTCTCGTGGAGCGCCCCTTGCGCCGCAAGGATGACGCGATACTGCAGGCGGACTTCTACGGTATCGGCCTCTTGGCTCTGATCGGCAATGAGTTGGACGTCCTGGTTCCGCCGCGGCCTTTCGTGAAGCGTCGGCACACGGTGGCTGGCTGGAAATTCCTCGAAGACCTGTACGCCCAGCTGGCTTAGCGCAGCGGCTCCCGCGTGACGGCCCGGTACTCCCGCAGCTCCGGGAGTGCCGGGCCGTGTTGGGTTGTTGCCGGGCTTATGAGTGGGCGAGTTCCTCCAGTAGCGCGTCGAGGAACTCTGGGTCGCCGTCGTCGTGGAGGCCGATCTGTGCACAGGTCATGCCGGCGGCGTGCAGGCGGTTGCGGGTGGTGGCGTGTCCGGGGTGGAGACGTTGAAGGTGTTGTGCGTTCGGGGTGGCTTCCTCGGTGCGGTCGAGGAGCGCGGCGAGCTGACGGGGTGTGAGGTGGGTGTGGCCGGTGGCGGCGAGGGCGCGTTGCACGGCTCGGTCGTAGGCGTTCATGGGCGTCTACCGTAGCTGGGAACGATCCAACCCGGGGGAGGGTGTTGAACGGCTTCCGAGGGCCATCCGTTCGGCTCGGCCGCGGTGTACTGGCCTGTCGACGCCAGCCGCCCCCTGCGTGCCCACTTCGCCACCAGGTCCTCGGGCACGGCGATGTAACGCAGGGAGTCGGCCGGACCCACCGCATCGCCACTGTTCCGCCCTGCTGCCAGGTCTTCTGGCAGCAGGCTATAGGGGAGAAAACCCGACCAAGGGGAGCGGCGCCTAGAGCCTCACTCTCAGCTACTTGTCACTTCGCCGCAGCTTCGGGAGTGCAGGGCCGGGACTCGCGCACGGTCGGAGTGACCGAGCTATGAAGCAGGCAGCGTCGCCCATGCCGTCAAGGGCGGCGGCGGCTGGAAACCCCGCTTTGTTGAGAGCTCGATTCGCTGGTTCTCGAGTGGGTAGCGGTTGATGGCAGCTGCACACTTTTCCTGCCACCAAGACTTCCGCTTTGGCCCAGCTTCGTAGCTGGCCATCTCGCCGACCCACGTGCTCCAGGTGAGGATGTTGTGGTCCTCGGCTTCGACACGTGTCTCACCATCGGTCTTGAAAAAGCGGTCGAGCCCACGCCCGTTGCAAACCTCGCAGGGGCACGTCGCCGGCTCCGCGTTTGCATAGCGGTTCGCGAGCGACTCGGCGCCCTTGAAGCACATGAGCTCAGGCATCAAAACGTTCGGGTATACCGGGCCGTTTGGTTTGCTGACCTTCGCTCGCTCACCGGGTGCCACGCTGTGCCGCACGGAGCTTGAGACGCCGATACCAGCGCAGAGGGCGCCGTGGGTCATCGCGTCGAGGGCTGCGAGGTCTGTCCGCAGTAGCATCATGTCCTCGACCTCGGAGATGACGCGGCGGAGGTTCGCTGGGATGACCTTGGCGTGCTGCAGCGGATCGAACTGGCCGACCAGTACCAGGGCTTTGGGCTGGTTGATGCGTTGGCAAGCGGCGATGAGCTGGCCGACACGCTCATTGCCGAGCCAGGTGACGTCGACGGGCAGGGTCACGACGGTGTCAACGCGCTCAATGCTTTGCGCTACACGGATCACCGCTTTCAGCGGCTTGGAGGCACCGGGTGCGATGTAGCCCGTGGGCGTCAGAGCGGCGCTAGCCCCTGCGGCCTTCTGGAAGCCGAGCGTGTCATCGAGGGTTGCGAAGATCAGATCGTGAGGCAGGAGGAAGGGCTCGTCCTCGGTCGCCGTATAGGTTGTGTATGGGGCACTGTCGATCAGCATGGTGCCGGTGAAGCCAGCCTCGGTGCGGAGCTTGAACGCCCGGGTTTCGGCGTTGTCGCCAGTCATCACTACGCCACCGAGGTCGTTGTCGATCGCCTCGCGCTGGCGCGGAATGAAGCGTGAGTGCTCGTGCAGCAACACCCGCCCCGCAAGGATCGGAGTGGCAGGGACGCTGGCATCGAGTACCCGCAGAGCAGGCGGGCGCTGTCCGAAGGGTGCGGGGTTGCTCAAGAGGTCACCTCACAGGTGGGCCGGAGTCACAACGGCCCCGGACGAAGAGGAAGCGCACAAGTAGATCTCGTGGAACTCCTCGTGACCCAGTCCGGCCAGATGGGCCGCATGGGTCAGGTCGAGGTGGTGCTGTTGCTCAAGCCGGGTTACGACCTGTGCAATGTGGCGCGGAGTCTCGCGCTCAACGGTGACGGGTTCGACGGTTCGGTAGCCGAGCGCCGACATCTCGACCATGAGGTTGCGGTATTGCCACTCGCTGACGACCCCGAGGGAGAGCGCTCGCCTGATGAGTGCTGCCATCGAGACGCCCCACCTGCTCTTGAGCTCCATGAGTCGCTGCAAGTCAACGCCCGGCTTGAGCTCGGGGAAGATCGCATCGTGCGGCATGAGGAACTCGGCCGCAAAGCGGTCAGCCTGCTGTTCCTGGAGGCGCCCATCCCCGGGTTCGGTGTGCATCACGACATGCCCAAGCTCGTGCGCCAGGCTGAAGCGAAAACGGTCACCGGGCGCGGTCGAGTTGAGCAGGAAAAGTGGCGGGCTACCGACCGGCCACTGGCTAACTGCGTCCAGATCCGCCGTCGCCAAGTCCCGGACGACCACCGAGGCGCCGGCGCCCTCTATCACCGACACCAGGTCATCGATGGGCCCGCGGCTGGTACCCCACTCTTCACGCAGCGTGGCAGCCGCGTCCTCGGGGGTGTCCAGGTCGTCAACGTCGATATGTCGGAACCCGTGGTTGCCGAGGTCCGTGAGCGGCGCCGTGAGGGACTCGACCTGCAGGCGGGTCAACGACAGTGTCGCGTGGACGCGGCGGAGGCTTGTGGCCCCCATCGAGGCACGCTTCCGGTGGTGGACCAGGCCAACGCCTACGCCGTGAGTGTCAGTGGTGCGGCATAGCATTTCAGGTGTATATCCGAGAGCTTCCGCGTACAGGACGAGGCGATCATCCTTCACCTGCAGGCGGCCAGCCTCGGCTCGGCTCACGTAGCCCTGGGAGACCCGGTTGACGCCTTCAAGTCGCGACATCGCGACTGCGAGGTCTGCTTGCGTCATCCCTCGGGATTCGCGAGCCAGCGCAAGCATGGCGGGTACGGCTACCAGGTCCTCGTGGGCTTTCATCGGCCACCCCCCATCCTCAGGTTGTCCGCCCAGTATACACACGATCATTCCTCGTCCTAACGCCCTAAAATATTCCGAAGTCGATGCGGCATGCGGGCGCCTGACGCAGCAGCAGCGTGACGGTGGCTTGTCTCAAGGTGGAGGAGGTCCTGTTGTCGACCAGTCGACAGGTCCAGTGCACCCACCGAGATGGTGGCTGCTCCCGCTGGCGTCTTGTGGGCCTGGGGTGCCCAGGCGGGTGGGAGATCTACGAGTCCCTCATGCGGTAGCCATGCGAACTGCTATGAATGGGCCGCGGTTCAGCGGGAGTCTGATCTCCCGACAAGAGTCATGGGGCGGAGGGGCGGCGTGGCATTCAAGCGAGGGCAGACGGACTCGGTTGGAGCTCCGAGCGATCCGGAGCAGTTGTACCGGCTGCTGGCGCGCGGGAACCGTGGGCCAGCGTCTGTCTGGGGGCACCAGTCGAAGGTCATGGAGCACTGGCACAAGGAGTTCCGCGACAAGAGTGACGTGGCGCTTGAACTACCGACCGGTGCGGGCAAGACCCTTGTCGGCGGTCTTATTGCCGAGTATCTGCGACGGGCGGAAGGGCGGCGAGTCGCTTACCTGTGTCCCACGCGGCAGCTGGCTGTACAGACGGCGCGGAAGCTGGACGACTACGGTATCCCGCCGTCGCTTCTCATCGGCCAGTCGAAGGACTGGGACCAAGTCGACCGTACGCGCTTTGAGGCCGGGGGCTCGATCGCCGTTAGCACCTACAGCCACGTCTTCAACGCGCGGCCGAGGATTGATGTCGCCGACGTCCTGATCCTTGACGACGCCCATGCGGCCGAGGGTTACGTTGCCAAGCCATGGAGCCTGCGGATCCGCCGACGCTTCCACGAGAGTGCATACAAGGATGTGCTTGCAGCTCTGAGCCCCGCCCTGGACCCTCTCCTGCTACCGCACCTGCGGTCCGAGAATCCCGGGGACCAGTATCGAACGGGGATCTACCTGGCCTCCCCCGCGGCTGTTGCTGCCCGGGCTAACCACGTCGAATCGGTCATCCGGGATGCTGTTGCTCACCGCAAGGTCAGCGACGACGCCTCGTACGCCTGGAAGTTTCTAGAGACCCACGTGGCCGACTGCATGGCGTACGTGTCGTACCGCGAGATCCTCATTCGCCCACTCATCGTCCCTACGTTCCAACACGAGGCATTCAACGGTCCGAAGCAGCGCATTTTCATGAGCGCCACTTTGGGGGCCGGCGGAGAGCTCGAGCGCGCATTCGGGCGGCCTAGGATCCATCGCATTCCTGTGCCCGCAGGGTGGGACAAGGAAGGCACCGGGCGGAGGTTCTTCGTCTTCCCAGAGATCGCCCGGGACCTGGCATCGGATCCGGAGGCACTCACGCTGTTCGTTCGGCGAGTCATCGAGCAGGCGGGACGCGCAGTTGTGCTGACCCCCGAGACCCGAGTGGCCGATAGGTTCCGCGAGCACTACCTGCCGGAGAACTACCGCACCTTCACCGCAAAGCAGGTCGAGGACGACCTCGCTGCCTTCACGTCACAACCTGCAGCCGCGCTGGTTCTGACAAACCGCTACGACGGAGTAGACCTCCCGGACGAGGACTGCCGACTGGTGGTGTTCAACGGCCTACCGGCCAAGGGGGACCTTCAGGAGCGCTTCCTCCATGAATCCGTCGGCGCCGATGAAGTGCTTCGCGAACGCATTCGTGCGCGTATCCAACAGGGTGCTGGCCGGGCCACACGCAACCTCCGCGATCACGCTGCAGTTCTCGTTCTCGGCAGCAGCCTGACGTCCTATCTGGCCCGCCGGGACATCCAGGCGTCGATGCATCCCGAAATCCACGCTGAGCTGGAAGTCGGAGTCGATGCATCACTCGGCCAGTCCTCGGACGACGTGTGGGGCAACCTGGCGATCTTCAACAACCAGGGCCCTGACTGGCAGGGGGTCGAAGAGGACATCGTCCGAAATCGAGAAACTTATGACCGGCAGGACGGGCCTGGTGCCGCAGCGCTCCAGAAAGCCGTCCGTAGTGAGGTCGCGGCTGCCAACGCTCTCTGGTCCAGAGACCACCAGTTCGCACTCGCTTCTATCAAGAGCGTGACCGACCAACTGCGCAACGCTCAAACGCCGAAGCGGTACAGCTCGCTGTGGAGCTACCTTGGTTTCTGCGTGGCACACCGTCTGGCTGAGGCAACCGGAGAGACGCAGTTCCAGGCAACCGCAGCCAGCTATTTCAGAGAAGCGCGGCGGAACAGCCTCGGCACAACATGGTTTGATCGTGTCGCCCCAGTTGTCACCCCTCTCGCAGCCGGGGTGGAAGAACTTGATCCGACGGACGAAGCAGCCATGAGCACTATCTTGGCTGCGAAGGACCTGTGGCGTCCTGAAGCCTTCCAAGCGGCGCTTTCGACCAGGGCGGGACTCCAGCAGACGGATCCCGACCCGTACGAGGACGGCTTGGTCCACCTCGGGCGCCTTGCCGGCGCCAGTAAGAGCTATGGAGATCCTCGCGACGGCAGCGCCGCCAAGCCGGATGCCGTGTGGGTCTTTGACAGTGCCCGGTGGGTTATCTGGGAAGCGAAGAACCAAGCAACGGAATCCGGTGAGATCGGTGCTGACCAGGCGCGGCAGGCTGGCGGCCACCGGCGAACCACGGAGAAGGTGGAAGGCGTTGTGGCACCAGGAGATTCCATCTGTGTCCTGACCTCCCCCAAGAAGAAGGTGAACGATGGCGCGTACAACGTTGCCGAAGAGAACCTCTACTGGGTACGGCCGCCTCGAGTTCTTGCACTGTTCGACACGCTCGCGCGTGCCTGGCAAGACGCGCGGGCCCGTGGCCCAGAAACGATGAGCACCACTGAACTAGCGGCGGTGTTCCGGGAGCACCAGGCGCTGCCCTCTCAGTGGCTCCCCACCATCCGACAGCATCCCCTCTGGCGTACTCCAGAAGAGTAGGTACAGAGCGTTCTGCGAGTCGGTCGTTGTCCAGTGCCGCATCAGGCAGCCGGAGAGCTAGCCCCACGTGGCTGCTACGGCGCGGCACGGGGTGGACCTGTCATGTCAGGACCCAACGCACCTTCTAGCCAGCGACGGACCTGTCGCGCTTCATCGTTGCGCCCGAGCGTCTCAAGTAGATTCGCCTGCAGACTCAGGATCGTATGTAGCTGCGGAAAAACGGAGGGCATCGTGGCAACGTGGCTGCGGTAGAGATTCACAGCTTCCCCAGTCGCATGCAGCGCTTCCACCTTATCGGGCCCGGTCGAGAGAAGCATGGCCAAGATAGATAGCGAGTGTGCGAGGCCGGGTTCGTGGGCGGCCGGATTGTCGGCCGCCAGCCGACGGTAGAGCTCCACGGCCTCCTTGACCTTGGGGAGTGCTTCGGTGGGCCGCCCAGTCTCTGCCAGTTGTGCGCCCAAGTTGGCCAACGAGCGCGCGAGGTCGGGTTCATGGTGGGTCGGGCTGTGGGCCGCCAGTCGACGGTAGAGCGCCACCGCTATCTCAGTTGTGAGGTAGGCCTCGGTGGGACGCCCTGCCTCCAACAGCCGGGCGCCGAGATTGGACAACGATGCGGCGAGGCCGGGTTCGTGGGCGGCTGGGTTGTCGGCCGCTAGCTGGCGCCAGATTCCTACGGCTTCCTCAGTTGTGGGGAGGGCCTCGTCCAAGCGCCCCGCCTCCGCTAGCCGGGCGCCGAGATTGGACAACGACGCGGCGAGGCCGGGTTCGTGAGCAGCAGAGTTGCCTGCCGCCAAGCGGCGTGAGATTTCGACCGCTTCTTGTTCGGCGGTGAGGGCCTCAGCATGTCGCCCGGCTTCCGACAGTCGGTTTCCGAGGTTGGACAACGAGATGGCCAGTTTTGGTTCGTTGGCGGCTGGGTCGTCGGCCGCTAGCTGGCGCCAGATTCCTACGGCTTCCTCAGTTGTGGGGAGGGCCTCGTCCAAGCGCCCCGCCTCCGCTAATCCGTTGCCGAGGTTGACCAACGAGTGTGCAAGGCCGGGTTCATGGCGGGTCGGGCTGTGGGCCGTCAGCTGGCGGTAGAGCGCCACCGCTATCTCAGTTGTGAGGTAGGCCTCGGTGGGACGCCCTGCCTCCAACAGTCGGACGCCGAAATCGGACAACGATGCGGCGAGGCCGGGTTCGTGGGCGGCTGGGTTGTCGGCCGCTAGCCGGCGCCAGATTCCTACGGCTTCCTCAGTTGTGGGGAGGGCCTCGTCCAAGCGCCCCGCCTCCGCCAATCCGTTGCCGAGGTTGACCAACGAGCTTGCAAGCTGAGGTTCGTGGCCGACCGCGTCTTCGGCCGCAAGCCGGCGGTAAAGCCGCACGGCTTCCTCAACAGCGTTGAGGGCCTCACGTATGCGCCCCGCCTCCGTCAGCCGCAGGCCAAGGTTGAACAGTGATGCGGCGAGGCCGGGTTCGTGGGCGGCCGGGTTGCCAGCCGCCAGCCGACGGTGGAGTTCCACTGCTTCCTCGACTGTGGCGAGAGCCTGATCGTGGCGCCCCGCGTCCGCCAGGATCTGGCTGAGGTTGACCAACGAGCGTGCGAGGTCGGGTTCGTGGGTAGCCGGGTTATCGGCCGCCAGCCGACGGTAGAGCTCAGCCGCCTTCGTAGTTGTGGTGAGAGCTTGGTCGCGGTGTCCCGCCTCGCACAGCCAGATGCCGAAGTTCGACAAGGAGCGTGCAAGCTCGGGTTCGTGATCAAGCAAGTTGTTCTGCAGGAGTTGCTGGTTGGTACGTGCGAGGGTGCCGGTGAGCCGTAGGGCGAGGGGGGTGATGAGGCGAGATGGATAGGGGAGTGCAGCTGTGGCGGTCTGGAGGGCTTCGTACGCAAGGGGTGTGGTGTCCAGGACTGTGTCCACGATGTGCAGGACGCGAGCGCTGTCGGTGGTCCGTTCAGCGTTGTAGTGGGCGATAACGGCGCGGGTCAGTACGGTGACAGCCTGGGCTTGTTGGTTGGGGCTGCTCGCGGCAAGGAGGGAGGGCAGCGCGATGCTGTGTTCCTCGACGGCCTGGGAGGCGTGGTACTCGGCGACGCGGTCAGGTTGCAGTGGTCCCCAGTAGAGGTCTGGGCCGCCTGGGTACAGGGACGCGAGCCAGGCGGCGGCGCATGCCTGCTGATGGTCTGCCAGGCCTGGCAGAGCGGTGATGACCCCCATGGCCTCGTCTCGGGTGTTGGCCCCGCACAGGACCGCTGTTGCGACGGCGCCTCTCAGGGTGGGTGCGGGCAGGTCGAGTTTGTAGGCGGGGGTTCTCGCGCTGGCTTCCCAGAAGCGTTCTTCGTGTTGGAGCAGGGTGCGCTCCGGAGGGGCCCCGGGGGGTGCGTCGGCGGGGCGGGGGCCATGCTGGAGGAGCGTGACTAGAGCGGTCATCTGCAGAGTGAGGACGTTGTCGTAGCGCGGGTGGTCCAGGTCGTTGGGGGGCCGGAGCACGGTGGCGAGAGATTGCCAGTCGTGGTCGGGCAGGGTGGGTACCTTGGGCAACAGGCGGGCGAGATCGCCGACGGCCCGCTGAAAGGCGTTGTGCCGGTCCTGAGCAATCTTGCTCGTGGGCACGAGCGGACCGAGCGGAACGACCTGGGCTTCCTCAAATAGGTCCCGCACGCTGGGGACGGCCTGGAAGGATCCGGTGCGCCATTCGCCGTCGGAGCGGGCGAGCAACAGCAGTCGCACCCGGTTCCGGCAGCGGTGCAGGTGGGTGATGAGGCGGCGCAGCAGGCGGGGGCGAGTTTCGGCGTAGTCGATGACCAGGAGCAGGGACAGGGACGTGGCCAGGGTGGTGAAGTCCGGTGGGGTGCCGTCGAGTGGAGGGTCGTCAGTGAGGTCGGAGCGCAGGTGTCCAGTGGCCCAGCCCTCCCGGCCGAGGGTGTCGACAAGGCGGCGGGCGAGGCGGGTCTTGCCCTGCCCGCCGGGTCCGGTCATGACCCGGATCGCGAAGGCGTCCGGCTTGTTCTCGCACCAGTCGCGCAGGTCGGAGAGTTCGGCGTCACGGCCCTGGAAGGCGACGGCCTCGGCGTCCGCGCGCAGCAGCGCGGCCGGGGAGCGGAAGGTGCGGTCGACGGCGGCGGAGGTGAGCAGTGCAGCAGGTTCGATGGGTTCGAGGATTGGTTCCCAGCCGGTGTGCTGAGTGATGAGGTTGCGAAACTCTGGGTCGGCGAGGAGATGAGCTGTGGCGGAGGCGGTCAGGCGGGTGCCACCTTCGGCCTGGCGGTCGCGGCGTACGACGCCGCACAGCATGTCCCCGCCGAAGCCGTCGTTGGTGAGGACGGCGGCTCCGGAGATTCCCGACCAGCGGCTCCCTGGCATGCCCGCAGGCAGTCCGGCGGGGAGGGTGGGGTCGGTGCTGGAGATCTCGTAGCGGCCGGCGAGGGATCCGGTACCTGGGGTAATGCGGCCGGTGAGTTGTTCGTCCAGGCGCCGGCCGTCGTCGAGGTCTTTCTGCATGCGGGGAAAACCGGTGAGGGCGACCGGGTGCGGTTGGGTGCCGATGAGGAGGCCGTACCGCTGCGGCGGCTGGGTAAGCCGATCGCTGAGGGACTCCGGCGCCTGCCAGTCGTGGCCGTCGCAGATTTCGATCAGCGCGGCGTCCACCATCTCGTCCAAGCGCCGCCAGCGTACGGCGGCGGGAAACTCCTGCCCGCTAGCACCGGGGCGGCTCACCCTCAGCGCGTCGGGGTCGGCGTGGTTCATGCCGTCCACAACGTGGGAGGCAGTCAGCACCAGCCGCGGCGCAATCAGATAGCCCGAGCCGAAGCCCTGCTTGTCTCCGCCTGATTTGCGTATCCGGATCTGTACCCGGCGGTCGAACTCCACGACGGTCCCCCGGTTTTCGCTTCCTGCCGTGCGTTGTGCTGGTCGTGGACTGAGTTACTCCTCGTCGCTGACGTCGATGTCGCTGCCGCCGGGCCGGTGCGGCTGCAGCTTCACGGTCACCGTATGGGTGGTCTTCCTGCCGCTATCCTTCTTGCCACCCAGGCTGATCACGCTCCACCTCAGGCCGCCGTTGACCCCCTTGGTGCCAGTCAGCTCCAGGCCGAGGTCCAGCGTGATCTCCCCCAGCGTGAACAGCACCCCCCGGTGGCCGGCGCCCGCAGGGGCAGCGATCCGGTCCTGGGCCTCGGCGATCTGGTCCCGCAACAGGGCGATGGCGTCCGCCAGGTCCATCCACTCTTCGTCCGAACCGCTTACGCTGCCCATCACGATCCCCCTCTTGTCATCTCCCCTCCGCTGCTTTTCGGAGGGGACGTATCTGTTTTTCTCCTGGAGCAAACCCGCAGAAACCACGCCACTGTCGGTGAGTCCGCGAACCTGCTGCGGCCCTCTTCGGTCTGGGCCTATGCCTGGCGGCGCCTATACGTCGTCTGTATCTGGGTCCCCGGCGTCGTCCGTGACACGCAGGAGCCGTAAGGCTCCGGCGCCTGGGAGGGTTGGGCCGAAACTGTAGCGGCCCCGGGAAGTTGATGTGGAAGTACTGACGCGCGAAGAGGCGGCAGGCAGACCGTCGGTGATGGGGCCTGCACCTTCGACACGGCGCCGCCAGCCGTGCACTGGCGGCGTTGGCCACCCGTGCGGTTCACCGCGAGGCGTGTCCTGGCTGAGGAACACCACTGGCGTGCCAGCCGGCCTGGCGCGGGGCGGCCTGGAACGTGGCGGTCCTTGGCGCCGGGCGGGCCGGGCCGTTGCAGCTGGCGCCGATGTGTACCGAGCGCTGCGTAAGGCCTTCGAAGAGGGCAAGCGCGAGCCCGGGGCTGCGGACTTCTAATACGGGGGAGATGGAGATGCGCCGCTACGCCAGCGACATTCCCTGCAGTGAACGGGGGGCTGCTGACCTCGTACTGGGCGCTGTTCGGGTACCGCCTGCGCGCCTCCGGGGCCCTGGCCTGGTTCGGCGCCGTCATGCTCCTCGCTATCGCCCTGCTGATGGCCTTAGAACTCCCCAAGGACACCCCCAAAGCAGACCGCGACCGGCACCGTTTCGTCCGAACAGATGTGCCTGACGCTCAATTCGCGCCCTAGATAACCATCGTTGCTTCCAGAGAGCGCGGGGCCTGACGCGCTACGCAGCAACACCCACAGACTTGACACGGAAGCCGAATGGCCCGCCCAGCTGGACGACCTGGGGGACGCCCGGCCCGTCGGACTGTGGGTACGGGGAAGCGCCGGCCTGCGGCTGTGGGCGCTCAGGTCCGTCGCCGTCGTCGGCGCCCGTGCCTGCACGGAGTACGGCGCGCACATGGCCGCCGTCCTCGGCGCCGGGCTCGCGGAACGGGGCTGGGTGGTCGTGTCCGGCGGCGCCTACGGCGTCGACGGCGCCGCGCACCGGGGAGCCCTTGGGGCGGGCGGTGCCACCGTCGCGGTGCTCGCCTGCGGCGTCGACCGCCCCTACCCGAGCGGACACACCCAGCTGATCACCAGAATCGCGGAACAGGGTCTCGTGGTGGGGGAGTTGCCGCCGGGCGAGCATCCGACCCCGAGCAGGTTCGTCCTCCGTAACCGGGTCATCGCGGCCCTCACCAGGGGAACCGTCGTCGTGGAGGCGGCGTACCGCAGCGGCGCGCTCGTCACCGCCCGCTCGGCCCAGCGGCTGGGCCGCTTCACCATGGGCGTGCCGGGACCCGTCACCAGCGCGCTCTCCGCCGGAGTGCACGAACTGCTGCGCGGGGAGGCCGTCCTGGTGTCCGACGCCGCGGAGGTCGCCGAACTGGTGGGCGGCATGGGGGAGCTGGCCCCGGAGCGGCGTGGTCCCGTCCTGCCGCGCGATCTGCTGGAACCGGGTGCGGGGCGGGTCCTGGCCGCCCTCCCGGCCCGGGATCCGGCGGGGACGGAGGAGATCGCCCGGCGGGCGGCGACCAGCACGGACGACGCGGTCGGGCGACTGTACGAACTCCGAGCACTTGGATACGTCGAACGACACGGCGACGGCTGGAAGTTGACACGCCAGGCGACGAGCCCCGTCCGAGGTGGTCGGGAGAGATGCTGACCGAGCGTGTTCGGCCGTCCGGGGGAACGCCGACACGCCTGCGAATCAGCGCAGTTGGCGCCTGACGGCGGTCACGCACGGCGACCGCCGTGACTCCGGGAGACGTCCCGGGGAAAGGTTTCGCGTGCGGGTGACAGCCCGCTCTTCGCGCACTGCGACAGCCCAGTCACGCTACGCTCACATGAATCCGAAGCACACCCGCGATCTCGGCATGACGCCGACAGGACGCCCAGGTAATCCCAGTTCACGGCAGAACGGCACA
This sequence comes from Streptomyces sp. f51, assembly GCF_037940415.1. Lineage (NCBI taxonomy): Bacteria > Bacillati > Actinomycetota > Actinomycetes > Kitasatosporales > Streptomycetaceae > Streptomyces > Streptomyces sp. f51. Next base: position 5,490,915 of record NZ_CP149798.1, read on the forward strand.
AGGCGACGAATGCCCCAGCACACCTCCGGGACCGACCGGACGGCGATCCCGCCAGCCGCCCGCGACGGCGGCGGCGTGCGCCCGCCCGCGCCCTCGACGCTCGACGAGCTGTGGCGGTCGTACAAGTCGACCGGTGACGAACGGCTGCGGGAACAGCTGATCCTGCACTACTCGCCGCTGGTGAAGTACGTCGCGGGCCGCGTCAGCGTGGGTCTGCCGGCCAATGTCGAGCAGGCCGACTTCGTCTCCTCGGGGGTGTTCGGGCTGATCGACGCGATCGAGAAGTTCGACATCGAACGGGAGATCAAGTTCGAGACGTACGCGATCACCCGTATCCGCGGCGCGATGATCGACGAACTGCGGGCGCTGGACTGGATCCCGCGGTCGGTGCGGCAGAAGGCGCGCAATGTGGAACGCGCCTACGCGACGCTGGAGGCGCGGCTGCGGCGCACCCCCTCGGAGGGTGAGGTGGCCGCCGAGATGGGGATCGGCGTCGAGGAACTGCACGCGGTGTTCAGCCAGTTGTCGCTGGCCAACGTGGTCGCCCTGGAGGAGCTGCTGCACGCAGGCGGCGAGGGCGGCGACCGGCTGAGCCTGATGGACACGCTGGAGGACACCGCCGCCGACAATCCGGTCGAGGTGGCAGAGGACCGGGAGCTGCGGAGGCTGCTGGCGCGGGCGATCAACACGCTGCCCGACCGCGAGAAGACCGTGGTCACCCTCTACTACTACGAAGGACTCACCCTCGCGGAGATCGGCAACGTGCTCGGGGTGACCGAGAGTCGCGTGAGCCAGATCCACACCAAGTCGGTGCTCCAGCTGCGCGCCAAGCTGGCCAGTTTCGGACGCTGAAGCGGGCCCCGCCCCGACATCGGGCCCGGTCGCCGCGGCGTCCCGGCGACGGAACCGGCGCGGCCGACGCCACCGCGGCGGGCCGGCCGGAGTGGTTCCCGTCGGCGGCACCGCGTCCGTACAGTGGTTGACGTGCCAAGGATTCGAGCGGCCTCCGTGGCCGAGCACCGGTCGATGCAGCGAGCCGCCCTGCTGGACGCGGCGCGGTCCCTGTTGTCCGAGGGCGGGACGGAGGCGCTGACCTTCCCCGCGCTCGCCGAGCGCACGGGCCTCGCGCGGTCGTCCGTGTACGAGTACTTCCGGTCCAGAGCGGCCGTCGTCGAGGAACTGTGCGAGGTCGACTTCCCCGTCTGGGCGGCCGAGGTCTCGGCCGCGATGGCTGCGGCGGACGGCGCCGAGGCCACGGTCGAGGCCTATGTGCGCCGGCAGCTGGCCCTCGTAGGGGACCGCAGGCACCGGGCCGTGGTCGCCATCTCCGCCGGTGAACTCGACGCGGGCGCCCGGGACAAGATCCGGGCCGCGCACGGCGGTCTGGTCACGATGATCGGTGAGGCCCTCGCGGAGATGGGGCACGCCGAGCCTCGGCTGGCCGCGATGCTCCTCCAGGGCGTGGTGGACGCCGCGGCGCGGCGCATCGAACTGGGCGCCGCCGAGGATCCCTCCGCCATCACGGAGGCGGCCGTGACGATGGCCCTCCGGGGCGTCCGGGGCTGAGTCCCGCCGGTTTCCGGCCGACCCGGGACCGGGGGACCGGTGCCGTCGAGCGGCAGCAGGCGGGAGGGGCCCGCGCGCAGGAGCCGGGCGGGAAGCAGGGACAGCGGGTTCAGGTAGACCGTGCCTCTGAGCAGGCCCCAGTGCAGACAGGGCGCCGGCCCGCAGTGCTTGTCCGCCGATTCCAGCGTGCCGAGAACCTGGCCCGCGAGGACCTCGTCGCCCTTGCGCACCGAGGCCCGCACCGGGCCGTACGTCGTCCGCAGCGGGGGCGTCCCCGTGCCCGACAGCTCCACCGAGACGACCCCGCGGCCCGCGACCCGGCCCGCGAAGGACACCCGGCCGGGTGCGACCGCCCGCACCGGGTCTCCGGGCACGGCCGCGAGATCGACCCCGCGATGTCCCCGGGAGTAGGCCGTCGCCGGCGGCTCCCAGCCCCGTAGGACGAAGGGCCTGACCCCCACGGGCCAGACGCGGGCGACGGCCGGCACGGAAGGGTCGGCCGTCGGCGGGGAGGCAGGAGCCCTCGGCGCGGGGCTCGGGGCACGGGCCAGGGCGGACGGGGCCGGGGCGCCGAGGACGGTCAGGACCAGGCACAGCAGGAAGCACCGTCGGATACGGGCACATCGGTTCACTCGCATGCGGGAACCGTCCCGCATCGGACGGATCTTGGCCGGGATCTGTGGAGTACCGGCCGGTTGTGGACAGCGGCGTCACCTGCGCCCTCTCGGGTCCCGTACACTTCTGATGGCGACCCGGGTCATCGGGTCGACTTCGCACGCCCCGACATCCGGTCACCACCGGTGTCAGCGCCTCTCGGTCCTTTGCGGCAAGGCGCGTCGCGGGCGTCAGGCGCGAGTGCCGTCCGGCACACGCGGCACAACCGAGAAAACCGAGGAGAACGGCCATGGCCGTCGTCACGATGCGGGAGCTGCTGGAAAGCGGCGTCCACTTCGGTCACCAGACCCGTCGCTGGAACCCGAAGATGAAGCGCTTCATCTTCACCGAGCGCAACGGCATCTACATCATCGACCTGCTCCAGTCGCTGTCGTACATCGACCGCGCCTACGAGTTCGTCAAGGAGACCGTCGCCCACGGCGGCACGGTCATGTTCGTCGGCACGAAGAAGCAGGCGCAGGAGGCCATCGCCGAGCAGGCCACCCGCGTCGGCATGCCCTACGTCAACCAGCGCTGGCTGGGCGGCATGCTCACCAACTTCTCGACCGTCTACAAGCGTCTCCAGCGCCTCAAGGAGCTCGAGCAGATCGACTTCGAGGACGTCGCCGCTTCGGGTCTCACCAAGAAGGAGCTTCTCGTGCTCTCGCGCGAGAAGGCCAAGCTGGAGAAGACCCTCGGTGGTATCCGCGAGATGCAGAAGGTGCCCAGCGCCGTCTGGATCGTGGACACCAAGAAGGAGCACATCGCGGTCGGCGAGGCCCGGAAGCTCAACATCCCGGTCGTCGCCATCCTCGACACCAACTGTGACCCCGACGAGGTCGACTACAAGATCCCGGGCAACGACGACGCGATCCGCTCCGTCACCCTGCTCACCCGCGTGATCGCCGACGCCGTCGCCGAGGGCCTCATCGCCCGCTCCGGCGCCGGCAAGGCCGCTGGTGACAAGGCCGCGGGCGAGCCGCTCGCCGCGTGGGAGCGCGACCTGCTCGAGGGCGAGAAGAAGGCCGACGACGCCGAGGTCCAGACCTCCGCCGAGACGGAGAAGGTCGCCGACGCCGAGCAGGCCGAGGCTCCGGCCGAGGCCGTCGCCGAGGCCGCCGCCGAGGCCCCTGCCGAGGCCCCCGCCGCGGACGCCGAGCAGGCCTGACCCCTCACCCCTTCGGGTCTGTGAACGGCGGGGGCGCACGAAGCCCCCGCCGTTCCGCCCGTAGATCTTCAGACTTCGAGAGAGACTCCAGGAATCATGGCGAACTACACCGCCGCTGACGTCAAGAAGCTCCGCGAGCTCACCGGCGCCGGCATGATGGACTGCAAGAAGGCGCTGGACGAGGCCGACGGCAACGTCGACAAGGCCGTCGAGGCGCTGCGGATCAAGGGCCAGAAGGGCGTCGCCAAGCGCGAGGGCCGCTCCGCCGAGAACGGCGCCGTGGTCTCCATCATCGCTGACGACAACACCTCCGGTGTCCTGGTCGAGCTGAAGTGCGAGACGGACTTCGTCGCCAAGGGTGAGAAGTTCCAGGCCGTCGCCAACGAGATCGCCCAGCACGTCGTCAAGACGTCGCCGGCCGACATCGAGGCGCTGCTCGGCTCCGAGATCGAGCCCGGCAAGACGGTTCAGGCGTTCGTCGACGAGGCCAACGCCAACCTGGGCGAGAAGATCGTCCTGGACCGCTTCACCCAGTTCTCCGGCGCGTTCGTGGCCGCGTACATGCACCGCACCATGCCCGACCTGCCCCCGCAGATCGGTGTTCTGGTCGAGCTGGACAAGGCCGACGCCGCCCTCGCCAAGGGCATCGCGCAGCACATCGCCGCCTTCGCGCCGAAGTACCTCTCCCGTGAGGACGTTCCGGCCGAGGTCGTCGAGAGCGAGCGTCGCGTCGCCGAGGAGACCACCCGCGCCGAGGGCAAGCCCGAGGCCGCCCTCCCCAAGATCGTCGAGGGTCGCGTCAACGGCTTCTTCAAGGAGGCCACCCTCCTCGGTCAGCCGTACGCGCTCGACAACAAGAAGTCCGTCCAGCAGGTTCTGAACGAGGCCGGTGTCGCCCTGAAGCGCTTCTCGCGCATCAAGGTCGGCATCTGAGTCCGTACAGCGATCGACGCGCGACCCCGATAGGGTCGACAGCAGTCGTCCGCGTACGTCGGCACTCACCTGTGTGTGCCGGACGACAGCAGATCTGACGAGGAGGCCATTGCCGAGCATGGGATGCAAACACACCCCACCGGCAATGGCCTTCTTCGTATGTGCACCATGAGGAGATCTCCATGACCACCACCCAGGCCGGAAACGGCGAGAAGAGCGACGACGGCAAAGGCGCGGGCCGCTTCCTGCTGAAGCTTTCCGGCGAGGCGTTCGCCGGTGGCGGCGGACTGGGCGTCGACCCCGACGTGGTGCACAAGATCGCCCGCGAGATCGCGGCCGTCGTGCGCGGCGGAGCCCAGATCGCCGTCGTCATCGGCGGCGGCAACTTCTTCCGCGGGGCCGAACTCCAGCAGCGCGGCATGGACCGGGCGCGCTCCGACTACATGGGCATGCTCGGCACGGTCATGAACTGCCTCGCCCTCCAGGACTTCCTGGAGAAGGAGGGCATCGACAGCCGCGTCCAGACCGCCATCACCATGGGCCAGGTCGCGGAGCCGTACATCCCGCTGCGCGGCGTACGGCACCTGGAGAAGGGCCGTGTGGTCATCTTCGGCGCCGGTATGGGCATGCCGTACTTCTCCACCGACACCACCGCCGCCCAGCGGGCCCTGGAGATCGACGCCGAGGCGCTCCTCATGGGCAAGAACGGCGTGGACGGTGTCTACGACTCCGACCCGAAGACCAACCCCGAGGCGGTCAAGTTCGACGCGCTCAGCTACGGCGAGGTCATCACCCGGGATCTCAAGGTCGCCGACATGACGGCCATCACGCTGTGCCGGGACAACAAGCTGCCGATCCTGGTCTTCGAGCTCCTGGCGGAGGGCAATATCGCGCGGGCCGTCAAGGGTGAGAAGATCGGCACACTCGTGGGCGACCAGAGCGGCCGGGTCTGACGGGGAACGCCCGGGACCGGGTTGCCTTCCGGTCCAGGACGCACCCCGACCGGGGGATGGACAATGTCCTGCCGGTCCGGAACCGTGCAGGAACAAGACGCGACGCAGCCGGCCGCCGACCCGACGAGGAATCAGTTGCCGGGCCTACTCAAGACACGCAGGAGCAAGTGGTGATCGAAGAGACCCTCCTCGAGGCCGAGGAGAAGATGGAGAAGGCCGTCGTGGTCGCCAAGGAGGACTTCGCCGCGATCCGCACCGGCCGTGCGCACCCGGCGATGTTCAACAAGATCGTGGCCGACTACTACGGCGCGCTGACGCCGATCAACCAGCTGGCCTCGTTCTCCGTCCCGGAGCCGCGCATGGCCGTGGTGACCCCGTTCGACAAGAGCGCTCTGCGCAACATCGAGCAGGCGATCCGTGACTCCGACCTGGGCGTCAACCCCAGCAACGACGGCAACATCATCCGGGTGACGTTCCCCGAGCTGACGGAAGAGCGCCGCAAGGACTACATCAAGGTCGCGCGGACCAAGGGCGAGGACGCCAAGGTCTCGATCCGCGCCGTGCGCCGCAAGGCCAAGGACGCTCTCGACAAGCTCGTCAAGGACAAGGAGTCCGGCGAGGACGAGGTCCGCCGTGCGGAGAAGGAACTCGACGACACCACGGCGAAGTACGTCGCCCAGGTGGACGAGCTCCTGAAGCACAAGGAAGCGGAGCTGCTCGAGGTCTGATGAACGACTCTTCCTGGGGAGCGCCGCCACAAGCCGGGTACTGGGGGCCGTCCGAGCAGGGGCCTGCCCAGGGGGCGGCCCCGGCGGGTCCCACGTACGATGCGCATGACGCGCAGCACACTCGGCCCATGCCCACCGCGCCCGACGTACCCGCACATGGCGGAGACCAGGATGACGACAGGGGGGCCGCTCGGCTGAGCGGCCCCTCGGTCCGCAACGACTCGCCGGCGGTTCCCTACGGGGTTTCGCCGCACTACCCGCAGAGCCCGCAGGAGCCCATGCCCAGCACCGCACCCGAGCCCGCCCCCGCACCGCAGAAGAAGAGTGCGGGCCGCGACCTGGGCGCGGCCATAGGAGTGGGCGTCGGTCTCGGCGCGGTGATCGTCGCGTCGCTGTTCGTCGTCAAGGCCGTCTTCGTGGGCGTGGTGGCGGTCGCCGTGGTGGTGGGGCTCTGGGAGCTCACCTCGCGGCTGGAGGAGCGCAAGGGCATCAAGGCGCCCCTCGTCCCGCTCGCGGTCGGCGGGGCCGCCATGGTCGTCGCCGGATACGTGCGCGGCGCCGAGGGTGCCTGGGTGGCCATGGCGCTCACCGCGCTCGCCGTCCTGGTCTGGCGGATGACGGAACCGCCCGAGGGCTATCTCAAGGACGTCACGGCGGGGGTCTTCGCGGCCTTCTACGTGCCGTTCCTGGCGACCTTCGTGGCCATGATGCTCACGGCCGACGACGGCCCGAGCCGCGTGCTGACCTTCCTGCTCCTGACGGTCGTCAGCGACACCGGGGCGTACGCCATCGGCTGGCGCTTCGGCAAGCACAAGCTGGCCCCGCGGATCAGCCCCGGAAAGACCCGCGAGGGTCTGTTCGGAGCGGTCTCGTTCGCGATGGTGGCGGGTGCGCTGTGCATGCAGTACCTGATCGACGACGGCACCTGGTGGCAGGGTCTGGTCCTCGGCCTCGCGGTCGCGGCCAGCGCCACGCTCGGTGACCTCGGCGAGTCCATGATCAAGCGGGACCTGGGCATCAAGGACATGGGCACGCTGCTGCCGGGCCACGGCGGCATCATGGACCGGCTGGACTCCCTGCTCCCGACGGCTCCGGTCGTCTGGCTGCTGCTGGTCCTCTTCGTCGGATCCGGCTGATCGTTTTTCCGCACGCGCTTACGACCCTCGTATCCGCGAGGCACCGCCACGACACCACCCCTTCGGGTCATCCGATCACCTCACCGTGATCCCCGTGACCCGGAGGGGTGGTGTCGTAGGTGCGGGGTCCGCCGCCCTGCCACTCCACCCACTGCGGGTCGTCCAGGTGGTCCCACGCGTCGGGCAGGCCCGCGCGGCGCAGGAACTCGACCACGTCGGCGTCGCTGTGGGCGATGCCGGCGCTCCGCCCGCCGATCGTCACGCGACGGCCTCCGGCGGCGGCCGGGCGGCCGACGACGATGGGCGCGGTGGGGATGTGTTCGTGGTTCACAGGACACCCAGATCCGTGTCGGGGCGGCAGTACGGGCATGCCGTGACGCCGTCTTCGGTGATCGCCCGCAGGGCCTGCTCACGGGCGAGCGGCTTCGTGTTCTTCCCCGCCAGGCCGCAGTCGTCCGTGTGGACGGCGTCCGGGCCCGCGCTCGTACCGCCACCGGCCGCCCGGTGCATCGCGAGCTTCCAGCCGCGCGGCGCCGGGGGAGACGTATGGGCCGCACGGGTGGCGGCGACCTCCTGGCGCTCCAGCTCGGCGATGGTGTCGTCGGTGCGGCGCAGTTGCCAGAGCAGCCAGGCGCGGACGCTGCGCAGGTGCTGTAGGCGGGACACTTTTTCGGACACATATTCGATTCTAGGCCCTGGTGGGAGGTCCCGACAGCATCCGGAGTGTGTCCGTTCTCCTTCCCGGAGGGGCGCCTCCCCCTGCTCCCCCCGGAGGAGACGCAGGTCACATCCGGGCCGGTCACATCCCGCCGGGCCGTTCCGTCATCCAGGTGTAGCCACGACAACGACCCAGGGAGCGCACCATGGAAGCTCGTCTCAGCCTCTTCGCCGACCCGGTGGCGGCCAAGGTCATGAAGCACATCGTCGCCGCGGGCAGGCCGCTCGCGGACTCGACGCTGCCGCACGCGACCCAGGAACTGGTGAAGCTCCGAGCCAGCCAGATCAACGGCTGCGGGTTCTGCACCGACATGCACAGCAAGGACGCCGAGGCCGCGGGGGAGACCTCCGTGCGCCTCAACCTGGTCGCGGCCTGGAGGGAGGCGACCGTGTTCACCGACGCCGAGCGCGCCGCCCTGGAGCTGACGGAGCAGGCCACCCGGATCGCCGACGCGGCCGGTGGCGTCACCGACGAGTGCTGGGCGAACGCCGCCAAGCACTACGACGAGGCGCAGCTCGCCGCGCTGGTGTGCTGCATCGCGCTCATCAACGCCTTCAACCGCGCGAACGTGATGATCCAGCAGCCCGCGGGCGACTACCGGCCCGGCCAGTTCGCGTAACCGGTGATACGTGCCCGGGCGGCCCGGCGGCATCGGCCGTTCGGGCCCGCCCGGGGCGCCCCGGTGGTCGCGGGAGCCGTGCGGGTGAATCCTCCGCTCGCCGATCGGTGGCCGGTGCGGCAGCGGGAAGGTCATCCGCGTACCGCACATGTCACGGGCAGGGAGCACCCGATGCCGAAGTTCCTCATCCAGGCCCGCTACACGCCCGAGGGCGCGAAGGGCTTGCTCAAGGAAGGCGCGAGCGGCCGTCGCGCCGCCGTCGAACAGGTCGTCGCGGGCCTCGGCGGGAGTGTCGAGGCCATGTACTTCTCCTTCGGGGAGGACGACTTCGTGTGTGTCCTCGACTTCCCCGACGCGGTCTCCATGGCCGCCGTCAGTCTCAGCGTCAAGGCGAGCGGCGCGCTGCACACCCGGGCAACGCCGCTTCTCACCCCGGACGAGATCGACGAGGCGGCCCGGCGGCAGGTCTCCTTCCGCCCGCCGGGCGCGTAGCGGGATCCGGCGGGACTCCGGGGCCCGGTCACGAGGCCACCGGACTCCGGCGTTCGATCAGGACGACGTCGCGCCAGGTGCCGTGACGCCGGCCGATGCGTTCGCGCGTGCCGATGACCCGGAATCCCGCGGCTCTGTGCAGGGCGAGGCTGCCGGTGTTCTCGGGGAAGACGCCCGACTGGATGGTCCAGATGCCCGCGGCCTCGGTCGAGGCGATGAAGGTGTCCAGGAGGGTGCGGCCGATGCCCCGGCCGCGCGCGTCCGGACGTACGTACACGGAGTGCTCGACGACACCGGCGTACGCGCGGCGGTCCGAGACCCGCGCCGCGGCGACCCAGCCGAGCACGCTGCCGGGGGCGTCCGTGGCGTCCGGAGTCTTCAGAGTCTCCAAGGCGACATAGCGATGCTGCGAAACCTTGGCCCCGTCGAACTTCTCCCACGACGGAGCCGTGGTCTCGAAGGTGGAGTCGCCCTCCTCGATGTCGTGCCGGTAGATGGCCAGGACCTCGTCCGCGTGCTCGGCCGTCATCGGGGCGACGCGGATCCCGCCGGGACGGCAGCCGTCGGAACGGCCGCCCTGTCCAGGCGTCACGACTTCCTGCTTCGACATCCTTCTATGTTGACGAATGCCGCCTCGAGACGCAACGTCTGTATCGACAGGTGTCAATGCGGTCTGGAACACGGGCAGATGGGACGGGCGTGGGTCCACGGAAGCGCCCCCAACCGGCACCGGCCCGGGCCGGTGCTGTTGATCTGCGACACTGGAAGGGTTATGCCGAAGCCCGGAGAACTCACTTTTGTCGCGCCGCGCGGAGCCAAGAAGCCGCCGCGGCACCTTGCCGATCTCACGCCCGCCGAGCGCAAAGAGGCGGTTGCCGCGATCGGTGAGAAGCCGTTTCGTGCCAAGCAGCTCTCGCAGCACTACTTCGCCCGGTACGCGCACGACCCCGCCGAGTGGACGGACATCCCGGCCGCCTCGCGCGGCAAGCTCCAGGAAGCGCTGCTTCCCGAGCTGATGACGGTCGTGCGGCACCTGTCGACCGACCAGGACACCACCCGCAAGACCCTGTGGCGGCTGTTCGACGGCACGCTCGTCGAGTCCGTGCTGATGCGCTACCCGGACCGGGTCACCATGTGCATCAGCTCGCAGGCCGGCTGCGGGATGAACTGCCCGTTCTGCGCCACCGGACAGGCGGGCCTCGACCGGAACCTGTCGACCGGCGAGATCGTGCACCAGATCGTCGACGGGATGCGCGCGCTGCGCGACGGCGAGATCCCCGGGGGCCCCGCGCGGCTGAGCAACATCGTCTTCATGGGGATGGGCGAGCCGCTCGCCAACTACAAGCGGGTGGTCGGCGCGATCCGTGCCCTCACCGACCCGGAGCCGGACGGGCTGGGGCTGTCGCAGCGCGGTATCACCGTCTCGACGGTCGGCCTGGTTCCCGCGATCAACCGGTTCTCGGACGAGGGCTTCAAGTGCCGGCTCGCGATCTCGCTGCACGCCCCGGACGACGAACTGCGCGACACCCTCGTCCCCGTGAACACGCGGTGGCAGGTGCGCGAGGTGCTGGACGCGGGCTGGGGGTACGCGGACAGGTCCGGGCGCCGTCTGTCCATCGAGTACGCCCTGATCCGCGACATCAACGACCAGGCGTGGCGTGGTGACCGGCTCGGACGGATGCTCAAGGGCAAGCCCGTGCATGTCAACCTCATCCCGCTGAACCCGACCCCGGGCTCGAAGTGGACCGCCTCGCGGCCCGAGGACGAGAAGGCGTTCGTCGAGGCCATCGCGGCCCACGGCGTCACCGTGACCGTCCGGGACACCCGGGGCCAGGAGATCGACGGAGCGTGTGGTCAGCTCGCCGCGACCGAGCGGTAGGCTGAACCGAGTCGGTCCCCCGCCTGTCGCGGGGTCCGGCGCCGCCGCGGCCGGACGGTTCACCGTCCGGTGACGGCACCGTCCGACATCTTCATATTCCGACAGGGGAGCGCCACAGCGCTGAGAGTGCGGGACAGACCGCAGACCCTCTGAACCTTGCCCAGGTCATTCTGGGTAGGAAGTTCGGTCGTTACTCAAGCTGTTGCGCCCTGCCCGGGAACCGTCAGAGGTCCCGGGCAGGGCCGCGTCTCTTCCTGGTCACCCAGGAGGAATCAGTGAGCATCACCACCACCGTCAGCGGCGGCAGAAGGTTCGCCGTCATGGCCGCCGGCCTCGGGCTCGTCGCCCTGCCCGCGCTGTCCGCGTGCGGCTCGTCCGGCGCCGCGGGCTCGGGCGACTCGAAGACGGTCACGCTGGTCAGCCATGACTCGTGGGCCGTGTCGAAGAGCGTCCTGGCGGACTTCGAGAAGCAGTCCGGCTACAAGGTCCGCGTCCTCAAGGACGGCGACGCGGGGCAGGCCGTGAACAAGGCCGTCCTGACCAAGGACAACCCCCAGGGCGATGTCTTCTTCGGCGTCGACAACACCCTGCTCTCCCGCGCGCTCGACAACGGGATCTTCCAGCCGTACACGGCCAGGGGCACGGACCAGGTCGAGCCGGCGTACCGGATCGACCAGGACAAGCACCGGGTCACCCCCATCGACACGGGCGACATCTGCGTCAACTACGACAAGGCGTGGTTCGCCCGGCACAAGCTGACGCCGCCGCGGTCCTTCGACGACCTCGTCAAGCCCGCGTACAAGAACCTCCTCGTCACGGAGAACGCCGCCACCTCCTCGCCCGGCCTCGGCTTCCTGCTCGGGTCCGCCGCGCACTACGGCGACGGGGGCTGGGAGAGCTACTGGAAGAAGCTCAAGGCCAACGGCGTGAAGGTCGTGGACGGCTGGGAGCAGGCGTACAACGACGAGTTCTCGGGGTCCGCGGGCGGCAAGAAGGCCAAGGCCGACCGGCCGCTCGTGGTCTCGTACGCCTCCTCGCCCCCCGCCGAGGTCATCTACGGCGACCCCAAGCCCGCCACCGCCCCCACCGGGGTCGCGGACGGCACCTGTTTCCGGCAGGTGGAGTACGCGGGTCTGCTCAGCCACGCCGCGAACGCCAAGGGCGGCAAGGCGTTCCTGGACTTCCTGCTCACCAAGGAGTTCCAGGAGGACATGCCGCTCAACATGTTCGTCTACCCGGTCCGTGAGGGCGCGCGGGTGCCCGCCGAGTTCACGCAGTACGGTCCGCAGGCCAAGGATCCCGAGACCCTGACGCCCGCGAAGATCGCCGCCGACCGCGACCAGTGGGTCAAGTCGTGGACCTCGCTCGTACTGAAGTAGCCGACGCGAAGGCGAAGGCCGGCCGGCCGGCGGGGTCCGGCGCACCGGCCGGGTCCGGCGCACCGGCGGGGCCGGGCGGAGCCGCCGGGCGGCCCGGCGCCGGGCGGGCTCCGCGCCGGGACCGCGCGGGGAACGCGGCACGGTTCGCGCTCATGGCGCTGCCCGTCGCGTTCTTCGCGGTGTTCTTCGCCTATCCCGTCGCGGCGATCGTCTCGCGCGGCCTCCACGGGGACGGCGGCTGGCGGCTCGGCCGGATCTGGGAGGTCGCGACCCGGTCCGACATCCGGCACGTGCTGTGGTTCACCACCTGGCAGGCGCTCGCCTCGACGGCGCTCACGCTGCTGGTCGCGCTCCCCGGCGCGTATGTCTTCGCGCGCTTCGATTTCAGGGGCAAGCAGGTTCTGCGGGCCGTGGTGACGGTGCCCTTCGTGCTGCCGACCGTGGTCGTCGGCACCGCGTTCCTCGCGCTGGTCGGCCGCGGCGGACTGCTCGACGAACTGTGGGGCGTACGGCTGGACACCACGGTGTGGGCGATCCTGCTCGCGCACGTCTTCTTCAACTACGCGGTCGTCGTACGGACCGTCGGCGGGCTCTGGTCGCAGCTCGACCCGCGCCAGGAGGACGCCGCGCGCATGCTCGGCGCCTCACGCCTCGCCGCCTGGCGCAAGGTGACGCTGCCGGCGCTCGGACCCGCCGTGGCCGCCGCCGCCCTCATGGTCTTCCTCTTCACCTTCACCTCGTTCGGTGTGGTGCAGATCCTCGGCGGCCCCACCTTCTCGACCCTGGAGGTCGAGATCTACCGGCAGACCTCCGAGATCTTCGACCTCACCACGGCGGCGGTCCTCACGATCGTCCAGTTCGTGGCGGTCGGCGCGATCCTCGCCGTGCACGCGGCGACCGTACGCCGACGGGAGACGGCCCTGCGCCTGGTCGCCCCCGGCACCACCGCGCGCCGCCCGCGCGGCGCCGGACAGTGGGCCCTGCTCGCGGGCGTGCTGGCGAGCATCGCGGTCCTGCTGGTGCTGCCGCTCGCCGTCCTCGTGCAGCGCTCCCTCGGCGCCCCCGGGTTCGGCTACTACCGGGCCCTGGCCCACGACGACGGAAGCGTCTTCCTCGTCGCCCCCATCGAGGCGGTCGGCAACTCGCTGGAGTACGCGCTCGCCGCCACCGCCATCGCCGTGCTCATCGGCGGCCTGGCCGCCGCCGCCCTCACCCGGCGGGCCGGGCGTCTGATGCGGGGCTTCGACGCGCTGCTGATGCTGCCGCTCGGCGTCTCCGCCGTGACGGTCGGCTTCGGATTCCTGATCGCCCTGGACAAGCCGCCGCTCGACCTGCGCGCGAGCTGGATCCTGGTGCCGCTGGCGCAGGCCCTGGTGGGCGTGCCCTTCGTCGTACGGACCATGCTGCCCGTGCTGCGCGCGGTGGACGGGCGGCTGCGGGAGGCCGCGGCCGTCCTCGGGGCGTCGCCCTGGCGGGTGTGGCGCGAGGTCGATCTGCCGATGGTGCGGCGCGCCCTGCTGATCGCGGCGGGCTTCGCCTTCGCCGTCTCGCTCGGGGAGTTCGGCGCCACCGTCTTCATCGCGCGGCCCGACAACCCGACGCTGCCGGTCGCCGTGGCCCGGCTGCTCGGACGGGCCGGCGATCTCAACTACGGCCAGGCGATGGCCCTTTCGACGATCCTCATGGTGGTCTGCGCGGTGTCGCTGCTGCTGTTGGAGCGGGTACGGACCGACCGGACCGGGGAGTTCTAGATGCTGCTGAGCCTTCAGGGCGCGACCGTACGCTTCGGCGGACAGGCCGTGCTCGACGCCGTCGACCTGGAGGTCGCCGAGCACGAGATCGTGTGCGTGCTCGGGCCCAGCGGCAGCGGCAAGTCCACCCTGCTGCGGACGGTGGCCGGTCTTCAGCCCCTGGACGCGGGCCGGGTGCTGCTGGACGGACGCGACCAGGAACGCGTTCCCGCGCACCGGCGGGGCGTCGGCCTGATGTTCCAGGACCACCAGCTCTTCCCGCAGCGGGACGTCGGCGGCAACGTCGCCTTCGGGCTGCGGATGCAGGGCACGCCGAGGAACGGACAGGCGGCCAGGGTCGGGGAGTTGCTCGATCTCGTCGGTCTGCCCGGAGCCCGGGACCGTGCCGTCGCCTCGCTCTCCGGAGGTGAACAGCAGCGCGTCGCGCTGGCCCGCGCCCTGGCGCCGCGCCCGCGGCTGCTGATGCTCGACGAACCCCTCGGCCAGCTGGACCGCTCCCTGCGCGAACGGCTCGTCGTCGAACTCCGTCAGCTCTTCGGCGAGTTGGGGACGACGGTGCTCGCCGTCACGCACGACCAGGGTGAGGCCTTCGCGCTCGCCGACCGGGTGGTGGTGATGCGGGACGGGCGGATCGCCCAGTCCGGTACGCCCCTCGACGTGTGGCAGCGTCCCGCGGACGCCTTCGTGGCCCGGTTCCTCGGCTTCGACAACGTGGTCGAGGCGACGGTGGGCGAGACGGCGGCCGACACCCCCTGGGGCAGGGTCCCGGTGCCCGAGGGTGCCGCCCAGGGGCCCGGCACGCTCCTCGTACGGCCCGCCGGGGTACGGCTCACGGCCGCCGCGGACGGGCTGCGCTGCACGGTCGCCGCCCGCACCTTCCGCGGCACCCACGTCGCCGTACGGCTTCAGCCCGAGGGCGCGCCCCCGCTGGAGGCGGCGTGCGCCCTGCGCGAGGCGCCGGAGCCCGGGGACGTGGTCGGGGTGGAGTTCGACGCCGCCGAGGTCGTCGTCCTGGGAGGGTCCGGGGCGTCCGGAACGCGGCCCGCCGCGAAGAACCCGGTACCGCGGGCGGGTTGAGCGGAACGTCCGGAAAAGCCGTGTGGCCCGCCCCCTCGACGGGGGCGGGCCACACGGTCGTTCGGATGCGGGTCAGCTCGCCTTCGAGGCGCCACGGCGGCGCATGCCGAAGAAGACCGCTCCGCCACCGACGACGACGAACGCACCGGCGATACCGGCGATCATCGGGGTGTTGGAGTTCGCACCGGTCTCGGCGAGGTTGGACTCACCGGCGGCCGCGGACGGCTGGTTGTCGCCCGGGGTGGCCGGAGCGGCGCTGCTCTCCGACTCCGACGGGCGCGCCGAGTCCGAGGGAGTCGCCGAGGGGGCGGACTCCGACGGCTCCGGGCTCGCCGACGGGGACGGGGACTCCGACTTCGGAGCGCAGGGCTCGGACGGCACCGACTTGACGTCCGTGTCCGAGTTGACGCGGGTCGGGACATCGATGTGGGCCCGGTACTTGCCCCCGGAAACCCAGTCCTCCGTCAGCGTGATGGCGACGGAGGCCTTGCCGTCCTTCTGGCCGGTGACCTCTCCGGAGCCGACCTGCTTGTCTTCGAGGAAGATCGTGACGGTGGCCTTGTTGGCGGTACGGTCCGTGTCGGACACGGTGACGATGGCCTTCGCGCCGTCGCAGGAAGCGACGGCGTCGAAGTCACCGATGTTGCAAGCGAGTGCGTTGCCGGCGACGCCGAGCGCGAGCGCGGCAGAGGCGGAGGCAACGCCGAGGATTCGCACGGAACGTGCGGTGCGTCGAGATATGGACACGATTGCCCTTCACAGGTTGCGCAACTGCGGGGGGTGTAGGGGGATTTGCTGTAATTCATTCCAGCAACAGCACCCCCAGAGGTCTCACAGGTTTATAAGTGCGACCTAAGGGCTGTCAATGCGTAGGCGCCGCCTGGTCGTTGGCTTTATCGAGTCGTTAACCTCCAAGGTGTTTGAGCGCCTGCGGAGCGTCATCGACCCCGTCGACAAGGGCGATGCGCGACTCCATCGCCCGCTCCCTGGCCAGCGCCCTGAGCAGCTCCCAGGCGGGAAATCTCTCGGTCCAGTGCACGCGGTCCACCAGGACCATCGGGGTCGGTTCGCCCTTGGATCCGTAGTAGTTGGGGGTCGCGTTGTCGAAGATCTCCTGTACGGTCCCGGCGGCGCCCGGCAGGAAGACGACGCCCGCGTTCGAGCGGGCCAGCAGGCCGTCCTCGCGGGTCGCGTTGGCAAAGTACTTGGCGATGTGCGCGGCGAAGGCGTTCGGCGGCTCGTGGCCGTAGAACCAGGTGGGCACGCCGATCGAGGGGCCGCCCGAGGGCCAGCGCTCGCGCACCTCGAACGCGGCGCGCGCCCAGTCGGTGACGGACGGCGTGAACGACGGGACGGCTGCCAGCACGCGCAGCGCCTCGTCGAGCATGCCGTCGTCGAACGGGGCCGCGTACGCGCCGAGGTTGGCCGCCTCCATGGCGCCGGGTCCGCCACCCGTGGCGACCATGAGGCCGGAGCGCGCGAGGGTGCGGCCGAGCCGCGCGGCCCCCGCGTAGGCCTCGGTGCCGCGCTCCATCGCGTGGCCGCCCATCACCCCGACCACCCGTACGCCGACGAGGAGTTCGTCGAGCGCGTCCGAGACGGAGTCGTCGTGGAGCGCGCGCACCGTCGAGGCGAATATGTCGCCGTCGGCCTTGGTCCGCTGGAACCAGGCGTACGCGCGGGCGTCGGGCGTCGCCTCGTAGCCGGTGTCCAGCGAGGCGAAGAGCTCGTCGGGGGAGTAGAGGCGGCCGCGGTAGGGGTCGAGCGGGAGGCCGGGTACGGGCGGGAAGACGAGCGCGCCCGAGGCCCGGGCCCGCGCGGCGGCCTCGGGTTCCATCGGGCAGCCGAGGAACACGGCGTCCGTGGTGTCCGAGGAGAGCAACTCCCGTGTACGGGCGGTCAGATCGACGGCCTGGACACGGAATCCGGCGAGTGAACCGCCTGCCGAGACGACCTCGTCGAACTCGGCGAGGGATTCGATCTCACGGTCGTGGGAGACGTGAAGGGGAGTCGGGAGCACCCGGCCATGCTAGGGGCTGCCGCCCGGGGCACCGGGGTTCGCTGCGACCCGGGGTGCCCGGCTCGGGCGCGCCCCATCCGAAGAGTCCCTGCCCCGGTCACCGGGGTTCGCTGCGACCGGGGGCCGGGTCGGGTATGTCGGGCTCGACGTATCTCCGCCCGGGCGCCGGGGTTTGCCGAGCCCGGGGGTGGCCCGGCTCGGGCGCGTTCCGCCGGAAGAGTCCCTGCCCCGGTCACCGGGGTTTGCTGCGACCGGGGGTCCGGGACGGGTATGTCGGGCTCGACGTATCTCCGCCCGGGCGCCGGGGTTTGCCGAGCCCGGGGGTGGCCCGGCTCGGGCGCGTTCCGCCGGAAGAGTCCCTGCCCCGGGCACCGGGGTTCGCTGCGACCGGGGTGTCCGGCTCAGGCGCGTTCCGCCCGAAGAGCCCCCCGCCCGGGGGCGTTCGGCAGGTGTGTGCGGGCGGGGCCGGGAGCGGGGAGTCGCCCCGGCCGGTCGGCGGGGCCCGGCGTCGCGGGCCGGGGCGGCGCGCGGACCCCTGTACCGCGCGCCGGCCCCGGAACATCGACCGGGCCGTGAGGTCCGGCCCGGACCGTCGACCCGTGTGGAGTTCAGCTCTGGACCGCCGCCGGGTCCATCCACATGACCTCCCAGGTGTGGCCGTCGAGGTCGTCGAAGGCGCGGCCGTACATGAAGCCCTGGTCCTGCGCCTCGCCCGTGCCCGAGCCGCCCGCCGCGATGGCCGCGTCGACCAGCTCGTCGACCTTCTCGCGGCTCTCGGCGCTCAGACACAGCAGCACCTCGCTGGTCGTCGTGGCGTCCGCGATCTCCTTCTTGGTGAAGTCCGCGTACCGCTGCCTGCTGAGCAGCATCGCGATGATCGTGTCGCTGATGACCACGCAGGCGCAGTCGTCGGTGGAGAACTGGGGGTTGATCGAGTAGCCGAGCTCCGTGAAGAACTTCCGGGACGCGGCGACGTCGGACACGGGCAGGTTCACGAAGATCATCTGCTGGTACATGCGAGGTTCTCCCGTCGGTGTGGTGCCGTTCGCTGGGGTAGACCGGGGGCCCGCCCGGAAATCATCGCCGTCCCGGACCTTTTCTCCGGGAGACCGTGCCGAGCTGTTCGCGGGCGCGTCGGCCGACCCGCCCGCGGACCGGTCAGCCGATCAGGGGGATCGCGGCCAGTTCGGCGACCGTCCAGGTCAGCGGGGCGAACGCGACGAACAGTGCCCCGGCGCGCAGGGCCGCGGCACCACGCAGCAGCGAGGCGGGCGCGCCCAGCCGCAGCAGCGCGGCCGTGGTGTCGGCACGCGCCTGCTTCGCCTCGACGGCGGCGGTCGCCAGCGTCAGCAGCGTGCACCCGGCGACCAGCAGGGCGCCGAGGGTGGTCAGCGGTCCGAACGCGGGCCGGGCGCCGGTGTACAGCGTGGTCACGGCGAACGCGCCCGACGCCACCGCGCACACCACTCCGAGCGGCTGCCCGATGCGCTTCGCCTCCGCCTGGAGCACCCGCCCGGCCAGCAGCCGCAGCGCGCCCGGACGTACGGCCTGGAGCAGCCACCCGCACAGATAGGTGATCGCGGGCCCGGCCAGGGCCAGCCCGACCGCGGTGAGCACCCAGCCGAGCAGGACCCCGGCGGGACCTCCGGCGAAGCCGCCGGGCAGGGCGAGCGCGGGGGCGGGGCCCGAACGGCTCGCGTACGTCTCCACGGCCAGCCCCGCCGCCACGGCGGCCGCGCCCCAGGGGAGCCCGTTGGGGTAGGACAGCGGGGCCGGGAACGAGAGGGAGCCGGCCTCGGCGGCCCGGCGCCGCTCCGGGCGCGCACCGGGCACGCCCGCGTCCTCGTACGCCGCTTCCGTGTCCTCGTACGGTGTGTCCACGCGCTCGTACGAGGAGAGCCGCTCGTGCGCACCGGGGGCCGCCGGTTCCGCGCGGAGCCCTGCGGCCGGCGAACGGTCCTCCGCGTCCGTCCCCGGGATCTCTCCGGAGGCGTAGGCCGCGGCCGTCCAGTGGAAGTCGTCGAAGCGGGGGCCACCGGCGCCGTCCGCGAGGGAGCCGGGCGCCGGCGCGTCGGAACCCTCACCGTCCGAGGAGCCGGCGTGGAGGCCGTCGCCCAGCGCCGTCACGGTCGGACCCGCGGCCGTGCCGGGCGTCGTGGCGGCCACCGGCCCGGCGGGCGAGGTGGCGCCCGCGCCGTCCGCGGGCCGTCCGCCGCCGCGGGTGCCGGGCCCTTGCGGGCTCGCGACCGGGCTCTGCCGGGACGACATCCAGGTGCGGCCGTAGGACCACGCGGCCCGTGCCGGACCCCGGCCCCGGGGCCGCAGCGCCACGGCCGCCGCTCCGGAGGCCGCCGCCGGCACCAGGGCGAGCAGCGTCAGGGCCGCGGGCAGGGGCAGGGACTGGCCGGAGGCCAGGAAGTCCGCCGCCGTTCCGCCGAACGGGACCCCGGTCAGATCGCCGCGCAGATGCAGGAAGAGGAGCAGGGCGAGCAGCGAACCGAGGAACGTGGACAGGGCCGTGGTGGCGGCGGAGATCGCCATCAGCCGGCCAGGACCGAGGCCGAGCGCGGAGAGACCGGACCGGGGCCGGGTGGCGGGGTCGGTGCGGGCCACCGCGACGGCGAAGTAGACCGTGGCGGCGAGGGGAACGACGCACCAGGCCAGGCGCAGCGCGCCGGCGGCCGAGGCGTCCGGACGGCTCATCGCGTACCCCAGCGTGCACAGCAGCAGGAACCCGGTGCCCGCGGAGGCGGCGGCGACCAGGAGCCGGCGGAGCTGGACGAGGGGGCTGCCCCCGCGGGCTAGACGGAGAGCGAGCACGCGGCCCGGCCTTCCGCCTCGGCGACCGGGGGCAGGTGGACGGTGTTCACACGCCGTCCGTCGAGCAGGGACACCGTGCGGTCGGCGAGGGCCGCGGTGTCCGGGTCGTGGGTGGCGAGGACGACGGTGATGCCGTGCGACCGGGCCGCCGAGGTGAGGGTGCGCAGCACATGGACCTGGTCGGCGCGGTGCAGCGGCGCGGTCGGCTCGTCGGCGAACAGCACGGTGGGCGCGGGGGCGAGGGCGCGGGCGACGGCCACGCGCTGCCGCTCGGACTGGAGCAGGGCGTGCGGGCGCTTACGGGCGCAGCCGCCGATGTCCAGGCGCTTCAGCCACTCCAGGGCGGCCGTCTTGGCGGCCCGGCGGGTCCAGCCGCGCAGCATCAGCGGGAGGGCCGTGTTCTCCCAGGCGTTCAGCTCGGGGATCAGCGTCGGGGAGGGGTCGATCCAGCCGAACCGGTCCCGGCGCAGCCGCTCGCGGGTGAGCCGGCCCATCGTGTGCACGGGCAGGCTGTTGAACCAGACCTCGCCGCGCTGCGGCAGCAGTTGGCCGGACAGACAGCGCAGGAGGGTCGTCTTGCCGCTGCCGCGCGGGCCGCCGACGGCGAGGATCTCGCCCTCACGGACGCCGAGCGAGACACCGCTGAGCGCGGGCGAGCCGTTGTGCTCGACGTGCAGGGCGCGTGCCCAGAGCACGTCGTTGTCAGGCGGGGCCACCATCGCGTACACCTCGTTCAGAGCTGATGTGCCGTGCCCGGCGATCTCTTCGAGGTCGCTCGGTCCCCCGGACGGGGGAACGAAGGCAGGGCCGATCGGTCACAGGGCACGCTAAGGAGTCGGGGCCGGGAGGGCGGACAGCACGCGGCCCCGGGCCGCCCATTCTCACTCGAACGGGGGGCACCGGGGCCGGGGTGATCAGCCGGACGCGAGACCGGAGTCCGCCTCGGGGGAGGACGGCGGATCCGGGCTCACGGCGGGGGATCGACGGGTGCGGTCAGAGCTTGGTCCACGCCTCCGTCAGGACCTGACGGACGATCCCCTCGATCTCGTCGAAGGTCGACTGGTCGGAGATCAGCGGCGGCGACAGCTGGATGACCGGGTCACCGCGGTCGTCGGCGCGGCAGTAGAGGCCGTACTCGAAGAGCTTCTTGGAGACGAAGCCGTAGAGCACGCGCTCCGACTCCTCGTCCGTGAAGGTCTCCTTGGTGGCCTTGTCCTTCACCAGCTCGATGCCGTAGAAGAAGCCGTTGCCGCGGACGTCGCCGACGATCGGCAGGTCGTGCAGCTTCTGGAGGGTCTTCAGGAAGTTCGCCTCGTTGTCCAGCACGTGCTGGTTGAGGCCCTCGCGCTCGAACAGGTCGAGGTTGGCGAGACCCACGGCCGCGGAGACCGGGTGGCCGCCGAAGGTGTAGCCGTGCAGGAACGTGTTGTCGCCCTTGTAGAACGGCTCGGCGATGCGGTCCGAGACGATCGCGGCGCCGATCGGGGAGTAGCCCGAGGTCATGCCCTTGGCGCAGGTGATGATGTCCGGGACGTAGCCGAACTTGTCACAGGCGAAGTAGGTGCCGAGACGGCCGAAGGCGCAGATGACCTCGTCCGAGACGAGCAGCACGTCGTACTTGTCGCAGATCTCGCGCACGCGCTGGAAGTATCCGGGCGGCGGCGGGAAGCAGCCGCCGGCGTTCTGCACGGGCTCCAGGAAGACCGCGGCGACGGTCTCCGGGCCCTCGAACAGGATCTCCTGCTCGATCTGGTCGGCGGCCCAGCGGCCGAAGGCCTCCGGGTCGTCGCCGTGGATCGGGGCGCGGTAGATGTTCGTGTTCGGCACCTTGTGCGCGCCGGGGACCAGCGGCTCGAAGGGGGCCTTCAGGGCCGGCAGGCCGGTGATCGACAGGGCGCCCTGCGGGGTGCCGTGGTAGGCGACCGCACGCGAGATGACCTTGTACTTCGTGTAGTTGCCGGTCAGCTTGTGGTACTGCTTCGCCAGCTTCCACGCGGTCTCGACGGCCTCGCCGCCGCCGGTGGTGAAGAAGACCTTGTTCAGGTCGCCGGGCGCGTGGTGGGCGAGGCGCTCGGCCAGCTCCACGGCCTTGGGGTGGGCGTAGGACCAGATGGGGAAGAAGGCCAGCTCGGCGGCCTGCTTGGCGGCCACCTCGGCCAGCTCCCGGCGGCCGTGACCGGCCTGGACGACGAACAGGCCCGCGAGACCGTCGAGGTACTTCTTGCCCTTGTCGTCGTAGATGTAGGTGCCCTCACCACGGACGATCGTGGGAACGGGCGCGTTCTCGTACGAGGACATGCGGGTGAAGTGCATCCACAAGTGGTCGTACGCGGTCTTGCTGAGGTCCTTGGTGCTCACGGTTATCGGGTTCCCCACATGTAGGTCTGCTTCTTGAGCTTCAGGTAGACGAAGCTCTCGGTGGAGCGCACCCCGGGCAGGGCCCGGATGCGTTTGTTGATGACGTCCAGCAGGTGGTCGTCGTCCTCGCAGACGATCTCGGCGAGGATGTCGAACGAGCCCGCGGTCATCACCACGTACTCGACTTCCGACATGGCAGCGAGCGCTTCGGCCACCGGATCGAGGTCGCCCTCGACCGTGACGCCGACCATCGCCTGACGGCGGAATCCCACGGTGAGCGGGTCCGTGACGGCGACGATCTGCATGACGCCCTGGTCGAGCAGCTTCTGGACCCGCTGGCGCACGGCGGCCTCGGAGAGGCCCACGGCCTTGCCTATCGCGGCGTACGGGCGGCGTCCGTCCTGCTGGAGCTGCTCGATGATGGCGAGGGAGACGGTGTCCAACTGGGGACTGCCGTTCCTGGACTCGCGGGAGTCCCTGGGTTCCGCGCTTCGACTGACCACGACCCCACTGTGCACGACGTATCGACAGTTCCGCAAGGTTCGGGCGATGAAATTCGTTGTTTACGGGTACGTGTCTTGCGGATTTCGCAGTTCTGGGCCGTTCGGGGGTGTTGAAAACGCGGAGCCACGGATTAGGGTGGGGATCCAGACATCTCAGGTAGTGGACACCTGGGTCGTTGGACATCCGACAGGAGGGCCGGGCAGTGAGCACCGAGCTGCGTCGTCTGCGTAATTACATCGACGGAGAGTTCCGCGATGCCGCCGATGGACGGACCACGGAGGTGGTCAACCCCGCGACCGGCGAGGCGTACGCGACCGCGCCGCTCTCCGGCCAGGCGGACGTCGATGCCGCCATGGCGGCCGCCGCCGCGGCCTTCCCGGAGTGGCGGGACAAGACCCCCTCCGAGCGCCAGAAGGCCCTCCTGAAGATCGCGGACGCGTTCGAGGAGCGGGCCGAGGAACTGATCGCGGCCGAGGTGGAGAACACCGGCAAGCCGATCGGTCTGACCCGGTCCGAGGAAATCCCGCCGATGGTGGACCAGATCCGCTTCTTCGCGGGCGCCGCCCGCATGCTCGAAGGCCGCTCGGCCGGCGAGTACATGGAGGGCATGACCTCGATCGTCCGCCGCGAGCCGGTCGGCGTGTGCGCCCAGGTCGCGCCGTGGAACTACCCGATGATGATGGCCGTGTGGAAGTTCGCCCCGGCCCTCGCCGCGGGCAACACCGTCGTCCTGAAGCCCTCGGACACCACCCCGGCCTCCACCGTCCTGATCGCCGACATCCTCGGCGGCATCCTGCCCAAGGGCGTCTTCAACGTCGTCTGCGGCGACCGCGACACCGGCCGCGCGATGGTCGAGCACCCGACCCCGGCGATGGCGTCCATCACCGGCTCCGTCCGCGCGGGCATCTCCGTCGCCGAGTCGGCCTCCAAGGACGTCAAGCGCGTCCACCTGGAGCTGGGCGGCAAGGCCCCGGTCGTCGTCTTCGAGGACACCGACATCGCCAAGGCCGTCGAGGACATCTCGGTCGCGGGCTTCTTCAACGCCGGCCAGGACTGCACGGCCGCCACCCGCGTGCTCGTCCAGGACTCCATCCACGACGAGTTCGTCGCCGCGCTCGCCAAGGCCGCCGCCGAGACGAAGACCGGCCAGCCGGACGACGAGGACGTGCTCTACGGCCCGCTCAACAACCCCAACCAGCTCAAGCAGGTCGCCGGATTCATCGAGCGGCTCCCCGCGCACGCCAAGGTCGAGGCGGGCGGCAAGCAGGTCGGCGACAAGGGCTACTTCTACGCCCCGACCGTCGTCTCCGGCCTCAAGCAGGACGACGAGATCATCCAGAACGAGGTCTTCGGCCCCGTCATCACCGTCCAGTCCTTCTCGGACGAGGCGCAGGCCGTCGAGTGGGCCAACGGCGTCGACTACGCGCTGGCCTCCTCCGTCTGGACGAAGGACCACGGCCGCGCGATGCGCCTGTCCAAGTCCCTCGACTTCGGCTGCGTGTGGATCAACACCCACATCCCGCTGGTCGCCGAGATGCCGCACGGCGGCTTCAAGAAGTCCGGCTACGGCAAGGACCTGTCGGGCTACGGCTTCGAGGACTACACGCGCATCAAGCACGTGATGACGTCGCTGGACGGCTGACCGCGGGCCGGTCCCGCTCCGGCGTCCGCGCTCCGCTCGCATGAACCACGTGGCCCCGGCCGGGAGTTGATCCCGTCCGGG
The DNA here is from genome assembly GCF_037940415.1 of Streptomyces sp. f51. NCBI lineage: Bacteria > Bacillati > Actinomycetota > Actinomycetes > Kitasatosporales > Streptomycetaceae > Streptomyces > Streptomyces sp. f51. The sequence continues at coordinate 5,515,393 of NZ_CP149798.1, forward strand.
GCCACGCCGTTCCTCCCGCACGCCGGATCCCGTGCCGGGCCCGCCGGCCGGTCGACAGGGTGTCGGGTCGCCGGGCGACTGATCGACGCAGCGTCCATTGTCCGGACCGAGTCCGGGTCGGCATGCTTCGCGCGTGCCAGTGAATCGGAACACCTCGCCCCTGTCCCGCCGGTCCCTGCTGCGCGCCCTGGGCGGCGGTGCCGCGCTCGGAGCGCTCGCGGGATGCGGGGTGCCGGCGGCCTACGTGGGACCGGGTGACCGGACCGGAGCCGACCTCTCCGCCACGGAGAAGCGGCTGACCTGGGCGAACTGGCCGCTGTACATCGACACCGACGACAAGGACACGACGCGGCGGCCGACACTGGAGGCCTTCGAGAAGCGCACCGGGATCTCCGTCGACTACATCGAGGAGATCAACGACAACGACGAGTTCTTCGGCAAGATCAGTCCCTCGCTGATGAACCACCAGCGGACCGGCCGCGACCTCATCGTCATCAGCGACTGGATGTGCGCCCGTTTCGTCCGGCTCGGCTGGGTCCAGGAGATGGACCGGACCCGGCAGCCCAACGTCGCCAAGTACCTGGATCCGCTGCTGAGTTCGCCCGCGTTCGACCCCGGCCGCACGTCCTCTGTGCCGTGGCAGTCGGGCATCACCGGCATCGCGTACAACCGTCGCAAGGTCGGCCGCGAGATCCGGCACGTGTCCGACCTGTGGGCCGACGACCTCAAGGGCCGGGTCACCCTGCTGTCCGGCCTCGACGAGGCGTTCGCGCTGCTCATGCAGGGCAACGGGGTCGACATCAGGAAGTGGCGGGCCGACGACTTCCACCGGGTGTGCGACCAGGTCGAGAAGCAGGTGCGCCGTGGCCAGATCCGCCGCTTCACCGGCAACGACTACATCAAGGACCTGGCCGGCGGGGACGTACTGGCCTGCCAGGCCTACTCGGGCGACGTGATCCAGCTCCAGGCCGACAACCCCGACATCCGGTTCGTCGTCCCCGAGGAGGGCGCCGAGCTGTGGGCCGAGTCGCTGATGATCCCCAACCTGGCCCGGCACAAGGCCAACGCGGAGAAGCTCATCGACTACTACTACCAGCCGGAGGTCGCCGCCGAGCTGGCCGCCTGGGTCAACTACGTCTGTCCCGTCCCCGCCGCCCAGGACGTCCTCGCCTCCTCCAAGGACAAGGACACCGCCGCCCTCGCCGAGGACCCCCTGATCTTCCCGGACTCGACCATGCGGGAACGCCTCGCCATCGCCCGTGACATCACCGCCGACGAACGCACGGAGTTCGCCAAGCGCTGGAACGCGATAGCCGGTCTGTGAACCGCGGTCTGTGAGCCGCGGGCCGGGAGCCGTTAGCCGCGGGCCGGGACCCGGGAGCCGGGAGACGGGGGCAGGGCTCGGGCCGGGCGCTGTGAGCCGGGCGGCGCCGGCCGGTGTCACGGGCCGCGCAGCAGGTCCCGTGCCCGTGCCAGCCGCCGCGTCCCGGCCGGATAGGGCAGGGCTCCGGCCAGCGACTCGGCGCGCGTCAGCTCCCGCGCGCCCTCCCGCGTCGGTGCCTGGCGCGACAGGGAGGCCCCGAGGACGATGCGCGCCTCCACCTCGGCGAGGCGTTCCCCGGTCCGTTCGGCGCGTGCCGCCTCGGCGCGCGCGATCCGCAGCGCGGTCTCGGCCCGCCCCGACAGGAGTTCGGCCCAGGCCACCAGGACCGGCGCGTCCTCGGTGTGGCCGTCGAGGGCGCGCAGCGCCTGGTCCGGGTCGCCCGTGCGCAGCGCGAGTTCGGCGCGTGCCGTGCGCACCTCGTGCTCCGCCTGCCGGTCGCCGAGCTCGGCCGCGACGGCCTCCGCGCGGTCCAGGAGGGGCACGGCCCGTTCCGCCGCGTCCGTGACGACCCGTACGCGGGCCAGGGTCGCGAGAGCGTACGGAAGACACCAGGCGTCGTAGGCCTCCGCGCCCGCCACCGCCTGTTCCGCCAGGGCGAGGGCAGGTCCCGGCTCCTCGAGCAGCAGGCGCAGCTCCGCGAGGTTCCCGCGCTCGAACGCGGCGGCGGTCGGGTCGCCCGACCGTTCGGCGAGGCCGAGCGCGCGGGTTCCGATGTCGACGGCCTCCCGCAGCCGTCCCGCCCGCCGCGCGTTCTCGCGCAGCATCGACAGGACCGATCCGAGCAGGGTCGGGTCGCCGTAGGCCTCGGCCGGTGCCAGCGCCTGGTCGCCCGCTTCGCGTGCCTGGTCGAAGCGGCCGGCGAGCCCGAGGTTGGCGGCCCGCATCGCGAAGGCGCGGGCCACCAGCCGCTGGCCGGACGCCCCCGGCACGTTCAGCGCCGCGGCCAGCGCCTGCCGGGCGGCCTCGTGCCCGGCCGCGTACCGCCCCTGGACGCAGCGGACCACGGACAGGGCGAGGAAGTGACTGGCGGCCGGTTCGGGACCGGTGTCCGCGGTCACCGGGTGTTCCCGCAGGGTGCGGCGTGCGGCCTCCGGCGCGCTCGTCCTGGCCAGGGTCTCGGCGAGCAGCGCCGAGGCGAGGACGGCTTCGTCACGGTCCTCGCGCCGCTCGAACTCCGCCAGCGAGAGCCGCAGGGCGTCGGCCGCCTGCTCGAAGTGCCCCATCCTGCGCAGGACATGGGCGTGGGCGAGCCGGGCGCGGGCCGCGTCGACGTCCAGCCGGGCCACCAGGTCGCGGTAGTAGCGGTCGGCGGTGTCGTTCGCGTACAGGGCCGCGGCCCGCTCCGCCGCCCGGCGCAGGTATGCGGCCGCGCGGGGGTCGTCGGCGCGGGCGAAGTGGGAGGCCAGGGTGTCGACGGCGTCGGGACGGCGCCGTCTGACCGCTTGGGCGAACGCGGCGTGCAGTTGCCGGCGGCGGACCCCCGCGAGCTGTTCGTAGCAGGTGAGCCGGACCAGCGGATGCCGGAAGGCCACCCCTTCCTCGGACCGCCCGGCCACCACGACGGGCCGTTCCTCGACGAGCGAGGCGGCGATGGCCTGTTCCAGGGCGTCGGCCGCCGCGGCTCCGGCCACCGGGGGACGCAGCCCGTGTTCGGCCACGTCGAGCAGTTCGGACAGCGCCGTGTCGCCGCCCGCCACGGACAGCGCCTCGACGAGGCGGCGCGCGTCGGGGCCGAGCCGTACGAGCCGGTCGGCCACCAGCCCCCGTACGCCTTCGGGCGCGAGACCTCCCTCGTTCCCTTCGACCAGGCCGTGGGCGAGTTCGAGGGCGAACAGCGGGTTGCCGAGGGAGAGTTCCCAGACCCGGTGGAGGCGGCCCTCGGACGACCGCGCTCCGGGAGCGGCCGTGTCGCGCACGACGGCCAGGCAGGCGTCCTTGTCGAGCCGGCTCAACTCCTCGCGCACGCCGTGGCGCCGGCGCAGCAGTGACGCCACGGCCGAGCGGCGGGCGTCGCCCTCGGGCAGCTCCTCCTCGCGGTAGGTCGCCAGGAACCGCAGGGCCGTGCCCCGTTCGGCGGCCCGGCGGGCCAGATGGCCGAGCAGCCGGTACGAGCCGGTGTCGGCGGCGTGCAGATCGTCGAGGACGACGAGCACCGGGCGCGCCGCCGCCAGGTCGCCGAGCAGCGCCGAGATCCCGTGGAACAGCCGGTCCCGCTCCTCCTCCGGGCTGCGTTCGCCGGAGCTTCCCACCCGGCCGAGCGAGGGCAGGAACGAGGCGAGTTCGGGGTACTCGGCGCCGACCCGGGCCCTTTCGGCGGCGCTGTGCTCGGCCAGCCAGCCCTCCAGCGCCTCCGCGAACGCCCCGTACGGCGTGTGCCCCTCGGCGTCCTGGCCGCCGCCCCACAGCACGGCCGTGCCCCGCGCTCCCGCCCGCCGGGCCACCTCGCTCACCAGGCGGGTCTTGCCCACGCCCGCCTCGCCGCAGAGCAGCGTGACGGGCGGGCCGTCCGCCGCGAGAAGCCGTTCGAGCACGGTGTCCCGGCCCCGCAGCGGCGGTCCGGTGCGGGTGGCGCGGAGCGGGGCGGGGAGCGGCGGGGCGGTGGGGACGGGGGCGGGTGCCGCGGCCAGGGCGGCCCGGTGCAGCCGCTCCGTCTCCGGGCCGGGACGGACCCCCAGTTCGGCCGAGAGGACCTCGTGGCAGGCGTGGTACTGGCGCACGGCCTGGCGGCGCAGCCCCTGGCGCAGCAGGGCGTCGATGAGGACGCGGTGGGCCAGTTCCTCGGCCGGGCTGAGGGCGAGGACCTGTTCGGCCACGGCCGCCGCCTCGGCGGCGGCGTCCTGCTTCAAGTGCTCCTCGGCGAGCCGGAGGAGCAACTGTTCGTGCAGCAGCGCGAGTTGGCCGCGCCGTTCCTCGGCCCAGCTCGCGTAGCGGTCCTCCGGCAGGATCTCGCCCGTGAACAGGCCAAGCGCGGCGGTCAGTTCGTCCACGTCGCCGTCGGCGAGGGCCGAACGGGCCGCCGTCTCCGCGTCGTCGGCGTCGATCCACACCCTGGCCGGGTCCAGGTGGAGCAGCGTGCCGTCGGAGATGAGGTACGAGGAGGCGGCGCGCGGGGCGAGTTCGGGTTCCAGGGCGTGGCGGGCCGCGTGCAGGGCGACGCGCAGACTGCCCGCGGCGGCCTGCGCGTTGGCGTCGGGCCAGCAGATGTCCATGGCCTGTCCGCGGTGGAGGCGGTGGCCGGGGGTCACGGCGAGGAGCTTGACCAGCGCGCGGGCTCCGGGTCTCGGCCATTTCTCGGCGAGTTGGGGACCGCTGTCCCGCGTCGCGCGAAACCCGCCGAAAAGGTGCAGACGCAGCAGCGGAGGAGCTGGTTCCGTCCCCGACGTCTCCCGCGCGTTCATGTCGGCGACAGATTAGCCGAGCACGCCGAGGACCCCCCGGGCGAGGCCCGGGGGGTCCGGCTGACCCGAGTGGAGCGGGGGTCAGGAGAGCTTGTACGCGGCGACCTGGTGGATGGCGTTGTTCGGGATGTAGTACCGGCCGCCGAACTCCTCGGCCGTCCGGTCGAAACCGTGGTCGTCGCCCGCGAGCGACAGCACCTCGTCGACCCCGTCACCGTCCAGGTCGGCGGCGAGATAGTTGCGCGCCCCCATCAGGGTGACGCCGCCGACGCTGTCGGACCAGGTGTCGGAGCTGTCGAAGATGCCCGGGTCCCACAGGCCGAGACCGCCGTCGGCACCGGCGACCAGCAGCCTGCGGCCGCCGGGACCGGTCAGGAAGCCGCCGCCGTACGACTGCGCGATCACGCCCGCCTTGCTGTCCTTGCCGTCGGCCTCGTACTTGCGGAAGGCGGCCGTGCCCCCCTCGTACAGCGCGCCGTCCTCGGCCCAGTAGCTGAAGTGCGTCCACAGGCCGCCTTCGTAGCCGGAGTGCAGCACCTCGCCGGTGCGGCCGTCGCGGATCTCGAAGTAGTTGCGCGGGCTGAGGGACTCGGCACCGTTGATGTTGATGGGAGCGGTGACGTTCCACTGGTAGACGACCGCGTGCCCGTCCGCGTACGGGATCTCCTTGGACGCGAGGATGCCGCCGTTCGGGGTGGCGGTGCGGACGGGACCGACCGCGTCGGCCGGGGCCTTCGGCGCGAGGTCCCAGCGGCCCCTGCCGTTCCCGGCGTTCAGCGCGACGGCGTCGGTCACCGGGCTGTCCAGGCCGTACGCGTTCAGGCTGGCGTAGGCCGCGTACACCGTGCCGTCGTTCGCCGACGGATCGGTGAAGCGGACGTCGCCCGCGGCCTTGGGCGCGCTGTACGTCCAGATCGCGTGGCCGTCGCCGTAGTAGGCGCGCAGGGCGTCGGTCGGGACGAGGATGTCGAGCTCGCCGTCGCCGTTCAGGTCGGCCAGCTTCGCCGAGCGCACGTACTGGCCCTCGCCGCCCTCGATCGTGGCGAGCCTCTTGCCGGTCCTGCCGTTGAGGACGACCACGGCGGTGTCGGCCGCGACGACGACCTCGGGCCTGCCGTCGCCGTTGACGTCACCGGTCTCGACGTCGTGCACCGCGCCGGGCACGGTGGCCTGCCACAGCTTCTCGGGCTTGCCGTTCACCAGCGACGGACCCGAGTAGGCCCACACGCCGTCGGACGAGCCGGCCATGACGACGTCGTTCCTGCCGTCCTTGTCCAGGTCGGTGGCCTTGGCGTACGCGATGTCCGCGAGCAGCGGTGTCTCCGACTCGGCCTTGCCGTTGCCGAGCCTGAACGTACGGACGTTCTCCGCCTGGTCGACGATCCGCACGTGCGTGCCCGCGGTGTCGCTGAACACGTCCTGGTACATCGGCGCGGCGGCGACCCCCTTGTTCTGCCAGCTGACCACACCTTTGGCGTTGTAGACGGTCAGGGCCGCGTAGCGCCCGCCGCCGGGGTTGCCCGCGCCGTTGATCTCGCGGTCGTCCTGGGCGGAGGAGACCAGCCTGCCGCCGGCCACCTGGAGGCGCCACACGCTCGGGCCGTCCTTGGCGTTGCCGGCGTCACGCTTGACCGTGCTGGACCACAGCAGCTGGTCCGGGTCGGTGCCGTTCAGGACGCGGACGGTGCTGGCGTTGACGTAGTAGTCCTCGTCGAGGGAGGACTCGGCGACCGCGTACTCGTCGCCGTCCCTGGCGGTGAGGTCGCCGACCGTCAGCGCGGTGGGCAGGACGTTGTCGCGGCCCTCCAGAGTGGCCCGGTGACCGGTCCTCAGGTCGTAGGAGACCACCTCGTAGCGCACGGCGTCCGTGGAGTCCTGCTGCTCCAGCGCGACGATCCGCCTGCGGCCCGCGTCCACGCGCAGCTGACGGCCGTACAGCATGCTGTCGGTCTGCCAGTCGACCGAGCCGTCCGCGGTGTCGAGCACCAGGGTGCGGCCGCGGGGGTCGACCCCGGTGGCCTTGGCCAGGTTCCAGGAGACGGCGACCTTGCCCTTGCCGAGGTCCTGGATGTCGCCCCAGTTGGCCTTGCGGGCCTCGCCCGTGTCGTACGTCCAGGTCTGCGCCGGCGTCAGGACGCCGTCCGCGGAGGGGGAGAAGCGGATGCCCGTCAGGGTCGCCGTGGCGGCGGCCGGGACCTTGGAGTCGCCGCTCATCCGGGGCGCGTCGGCGACCAGCAGCGTGCCGTCGACGATCTTGACCATGGAGGCGCGGTTGTACAGCTTCGACCACACGGTTTTGCCGGACCTGCCGTCGAGGACGGTGACGAACGTGCCCGTGGTCAGCGACGAGCCGGGCGAGGTGAAGGGCCGCGGGTACGGCGTGGTGCCGACCTGCGCCGAGAAGACCACGTCCGGGACGCCGTCGCCGGTCAGGTCGCCGGTGGAGTAGCCGTTGTCCGAGTTGGCGGAGAACGGCGACACCGCGTTGTAGCCCATGAGGATCTGCGCCGGGTAGGGCTCGACCCGCCACGGTTGCGTCGGCCTGACCTGCCAGTCCGTGAAGAACGAGCTGCTGGTGCGCGCCCACGTCTCGCTGCCGTCGGCCGCGTGCCGCTGCACGTAGCCCATGCTGTTGAAGGTGAAGTAGTCGCCGTTCTTCCCGGCCGGCACGGTGGCGCCCATGCCGCGCACGCCCTCCAGCCTGGACCCGGCGGTCAGCTCGACCTGGGTGCCCGGGTCGGCGTCGGTGGAGGCGCCGTCGAGCCCCGAGTCGCTGCCGGTGCCCGTGCCGTCGCCCGGCTCGGCGGACTTCGCGGAGTCGGCGGACTTCGGGCTCACCGTGGAGCCGGCGGTGGTGTCGGCGCTCGGGTCGAGGGCGACGTGGGCGGCCAGGGTCTGGGCCTCGGCGCTGGTCAGCTTCATGGCCGAGCCGCTGTCGTCGGCGGCCAGGGCCTGCGGGGCGGCGGTCAGGCACAGGCCGGCCGCGACCAGGGCGGAGGCGAGGCGCAGGGCCCGGCGGGACTGGGGGGCGCTCATCACTTGGCTCCCTGCGTGAAGCGGACGGCGGTGCCGTCGGCGATCACGGACTGGTTGTAGGAGTACTGGAGGGCGTCGGTGCCGGACTGGTTCGCGATGCCGACGGTGGCGCCCGCGCCCTTGTCCGCGACCGACTGGTACTGGAGCGTCACGGCGCCGGTGGCCTCCTCGAAGACGACCTCGAAGGAGGCGCGGCCCGAAGTGCCGTTCGCGTAGGCGGCGTTGTTCCAGACGACGGCGAACCGGCGGCTGCCCTTGGTGCCGGTGGTGGCGGTCTGCACCGACGACTTCCGGTCGAGGGTGAGGTCGTCCCACAGCGGGGCGATGATCCCCTTGACGCCGTTCACGCCGGTGGTCGGCAGTGCGGTGTTGCCGTAGTCGCCGACGCGTGAGGACAGGAAGTTCACCAGGCCGTCGGTGGTGACGGAGGCGGAGGAGTACGCGACGCCGTACAGGCTCACCGGGAAGGGCAGCGCGACGCTCGCCGCGTCCTCGTCACCGGTCAGCGAGACCTTCTTGGAGCCGGCGATCCAGGAGTACGCCGTGGGGGCGCAGCTGTTGCCGTGGCCGTCGGTGCGGGCCGGCACCCGGACGTCCTTGGTGAGGTCGGCCGAGGCGACGATGGCGGTGCCGGTGTAGACGCCGTTGCACAGGACCGGCGCCGCGGGCTTGACCGTCAGGCCATAAGTGCCCTCGGCGACCTTCGCGAAGCTGTACCCGCCCTTGGCGTCGGTGGTGACGGCGGCGACGGGGGAGCCGGTGACCTCGACCGTGGCACCCGCGAGGGCCTTGCCGGTGACGTCGAGCACGGTGCCGGCGACCTTGTGCGAGGCCACCGCGTCCAGCGCGATGTCCTGGGTGAGGGACTGCGTCTCGGCGACCGTGACGCCGGTGACCGAGCCGGTCGCGTAGCCGTAGCCGCTGTACGCGAAGGTGTACGTGCCGGCGGGCAGCGCGAGCCTGTACGTGCCGTCGGCGGCGGTGGTGACCGTGCGGACGTCGCCGCCGGTGCCGGTGGCCTTCACGGTGACGTTGGCGAGGGCCGAGCCGGTCGCCCTGTCGGTGACCTCGCCGGTGACGGTGGCCGCGGTGTGCGGGGCCAGGTCGACCGAGGCGAGGATGTCGAGCTTGCCCTCGCCCCACACGTTGTTCATGCCGGCGGTGCCGCCGCAGTGCGTGTCGTCGACGTCGCGCGCGCCCTCGTTGAGCATCTTGCGCGTCCCGTCGATGTCGCCGATCAGGGAGGGCGCCGCCGACCACAGCAGCGCCACCGCGCCCGCGACGTGCGGGGTCGCCATCGACGTACCGGACTCGGTGTTGTACGACGAACCGGGCCAGGTGGACTCGACCTTGACGCCCGGCGCCGAGATGTTCGGCTTCATCGAGCCGTCGACCAGCGAGGGGCCGAAGCCGGAGAAGGAGGCGATGGTGCCGGTGGAGTCGTAGGCGCCGACGCCGTAGGAGGGGGCCTGCGAGCCGGGGGCGTGGGCGGTGGAGCAGGTCTTGCCGTCGCCGTCGTTGCCGGCCGCGAACGCCTCGAAGATGCCGGCGGCGTTCCAGGCCTCGACGATGTCCTGGTAGAACGTCGTGTCGCCGCCGCCCCAGGAGTTGTTGACGATGTTCGGCGCGAGGTCCGGGCGCGGGTTCTGGCCGTTGTGGTCGGTCGGCGCGAGGATCCACTGTCCGGCCGCGAGCAGCGACGCGTCCGAACAGGAGGAGGACTCGCAGCCCTTGGCGGCGATCCACTTGGCGTTCGGCGCGACACCGATGCCGTGCCTGCCGACCATCGTGCCCATGGTGTGGGTGCCGTGGCCGTTGTTGTCGCAGGGGACACCGCCGGTGCCGCACTGGCCGGTCGGGTCGTACCAGTTGTAGTCGTGCGTGAAGGTGCCGTCGCCGTTGTTGCCGCGGTACTGGGCGACCAGGTCGGGGTGGTCGTACTGCACGCCCGAGTCGACGTTGGCGATGACGATGCCCTCGCCGCGGTCGTCGTACCGGTTCCACACGTCGTCGGCGTTGATGTCGGCGACGCCCCACTCGGGGGTGTCGTCGCCGTTCGCGGAGGAGTCCGTGCCCGAGCGCGGCGCGGTGATCTTCTTGTCGGCCGTCTCGATGCCGTCGAGCTTGTAGTGCTGCTCCTTGACGACCGACGCGACGTCCGAACGCCTCGCCAGCTCGTTGACGAGGTCCTGACCACCCGTGACCTGGATCGCGTCGGCGATCCAGTAGTCCTGGTGGCCGATCTTCTTCTTGTCCAGGAAGGACCTGAGGGAGGCCTGGCTGTCGGCGGCGTGCGCGCGCAGTTCCTTGAAGGCGGCACCGGCCCTCGCGGCGTGCGTCTTCTGCTTCCTGGCGCCGGACAGGTCCGCCTGGTCCTTCAGGACGACGAAGAACGTCGTGTCACCGCCCTTGGCCACGGCGGCGGAGAGCGCGGAGTCGACCTTGGCCGACGGCGCGGCACCGGCGGCGAGCGCGGGTGTCGGCGCGGTCAGCAGGGCGGTCGCCGTGAAGGCGGCCGCCGCCCAGACGGCGCTCTTGCGCCGGGGCGGTTGGGGCAGGTGCATCGGGGGTGCTCCTCCAGGGACGGTACGGGGGAGCTCGGACGCTAGGCAGACGCCGTTACTCGGGCATTACAGAGTGCGGCCGGGCCGCACAACTGCCCCCACTCCAGGGCGAACCGGGCCCCCTTCCCGACGCGGTCGCCTCAACGCGGCCGACCCGCACGGCGGTTGGTGCCCGGAAGGCGGTGGCGACGGCCGAACTCCGTTCCCCGTGAGGCCTTTGCCGTCTCTTTACAACCCGGTCCGCCGCCGGGTCGTCTCTCCGCTCGATCCGCAAGCAGCCCGTCCGCCGTATCCGGCGGACGGGCCGACGAAAGAGAGCGATTCATGCGCCGAACCGTCTTCAGCGCCACGGCACTCGCGTGCACCGCCGTACTCGTGGGCACGGTGCCCGCGTTCGCCGACGGGAGCTCCCCGCGCCCCACGGCCCGTCCGAGCGTCAGCGCGGCTCCGGCCTCGGCACGCCCCAGCGCGGCACCGGCCCAGGCGAGCCCCACTCCGACCCGCGCGCCCTCCGCCGTTCCCAGCGCCGTGCCGACGCGTGCGCCGGGCTCGGGGCAGGTCTCCGTACGCCCGAACGGGGCGCCCGACACCGGGGTGGCGTCGACCGGGACGACGTCCTCGGGGCCTGCCGGGCTCATCGGCGGGAGCGCCGCCGCCGTCGTCGCCGCGGGCGCGGCGGTGTTCGTCGTACGCCGTCGGCGGGCGACCGGGGAATGACGTCCCTCTCCGGGCGCGCGTTCGTCGCCGTGGTCTCGGCCGCGCTGCTCGTGGGCTGCGGCGGCCACCAGGCCGCTCCGGCCGCGGACCGGCGAAGCGCCGGCGCCACCGCGACGGCACGGCCCGGCGGCACTCCGGCCGGCTCGCCCTCCGGTGCGCGGCAGGTGCGGGCGCTGGGGCGTTCGGTGCCGGTCGGGCTGCGGATACCGGCCATCGGGGTCGACACCCCGCTGATGCGGCTCGGACTGGCCGCGGACGGTGCCGTACAGGTGCCCCCGATCGCCTCGCACGACCTGGCCGGCTGGTACCGCTACTCGCCGACGCCCGGTCAGAAGGGCCCCTCGGTGATCCTCGGCCATGTCACGGTCGGCACGTACGGCGACGGCGTCTTCCGCCGCCTCGCGCGTCTGCGCCGCGGTGACCGGATCGTGGTGCGTCTGGAGAACGGCAGGTCGGCCGGGTTCACCGTCGGCGAGGTCCGTACAGTCGCCAAGGCCGACTTCCCGGCGGACGCGGTCTACGGCGACGTGGACCGCCCGGAGCTGCGGCTCATCACCTGCGGCGGCCCCCGTTCCGGAACCGGCTACCGGGACAACGTGATCGTGTTCGCGGACCTGACCTCCGCGAGCCACTGACTCCCCACCGGCGATCGGGGATCCTGGGCCCGCGGACCGTACCCCCGCGGCCCGGGATCCCTCCCGTCCGGCACCGTCACGACCATGGAGAATGTTGAAAGGGTCCCGCGAGAAGGCGGCGTCCGAGCTGTTCGCCGCCCTCTACCCCCGCCTCGCCGGCTGGTGCCGCCGTCTCGTCGACGACGACGGGACGGCCCACGAGATCGCCTCGGAGGCGTTCACCCGGCTCTGGTCCCGCTGGACCTCCGTCGCCGAGCCGCGGGGGTTCCTCTACGTCACGGCGGCCAACCTCGTCCGGGACCACTGGCGCAAGCTGGAGCGGGAGCGCCGGGCCGTGCGCCGGGCCACCGCCGAGGCGGCCGTCGGCCCCCTCAACGAACAGGCCGATCCGTCCGTCCGTCTGCTCGTGCAGTCGCTGCCCGAACGGCTGCGCGTGCCGATCCTGCTGCACTACTACGCTGACATGCCGATCCGGGAGGTGGCGGCGCTGACCGGGCGCAAGGAAGGAACGATCAAGGCCGATCTCCACGCGGCCCGCGAACTGCTCCGCGCCCACCTGAGGAGAAGTCTTGATCACACACTCTGACGACGGTCCGGACTTCGGCCCCGACGACCCGCTCGCCGTCATCATGCGGCCCCCGTCCGAGTACCTCTCGCCACCGCCCGGCCGCTACGAGGCGATCCGCAGGGGTGCGGCCCGCCGCAGGCTGCGAAGGGCGGCGGCCGGGGCGGCGGTCGCGTGTGCCGTCGGCGCTCTGGTCGTGCTGCCGCTGAGGTCGGCCGCGCCCGAGGCGCCCGTGGCCCCGGTGGTTCCCCTGGCCCCTCCGTCCGTGACCGGTCCGCCGGCCGAGCCCACCCCCTCGGTGTCGCCCGGGCCCGCGAGCCCCCGTCCCGGTGGCGGGGGCGGCTCGTCCGCCAGGCCCACCGCTCCGCGCACCGCCCCCGTTCCGACGGCGCGGACGACCGGTACGCCCACCTTCGGCCGTACGCCGTCGGCCGCCCGGACCTCCGAGCCCGCGACCGCCCGTCCCTCCGCGGTCCGGACCGGTGCCGTTCCCACGCCCACGCCGTCCAGGGGGGCTCAGCGGTAGGGGGCACGCGGGTACGGTTTCCCGGCGGTGCGCGGCGCGGGCCGCGGCGCGGGGGCGGGCACCGGGGTGGGCACGGGGCAGGCACGGGGTGGGCGCCAGGGTGGGCGCGGGGGCCACTCATAAAGCAATCCTTCAGTACCCATAAGTCGGCCTTATGAGGTCATAGCCCGGACCCGCCTACTGACTTAGGTTTGCCTCAGTTTAGGCTTCCCGTCGAGTCCTCTGCCCCTGCTCGAAGGGAATCTGATCATGCCTCGCCCTCTGCGGGTAGCCATTGTCGGAGCCGGCCCCGCCGGAATCTACGCCGCCGACGCGCTGCTGAAATCCGCAGTGGCCGCCGAGCCCGGTGTCTCCATCGACCTGTTCGAGCGGATGCCGGCCCCGTTCGGTCTCATCCGCTACGGCGTCGCCCCCGATCACCCCCGGATCAAGGGCATCATCACGGCCCTGCACCAGGTGCTCGACAAGCCGCAGATCCGCCTCTTCGGCAACGTCGACTACCCCCGCGACATCAACCTGGACGATCTGCGCGCCTTCTACGACGCGGTGATCTTCTCCACGGGCGCCACGGCCGACCGGGCCCTCGACATCCCGGGCATCGAGCTCGACCGCTCGTACGGCGCGGCGGACTTCGTCTCCTGGTACGACGGCCACCCGGACGTCCCGCGCACCTGGCCGCTGGAGGCCGAGAAGGTCGCCGTCCTCGGTGTCGGCAACGTCGCCCTGGACGTGGCCCGCATCCTCGCCAAGACGGCGGACGAACTGCTGCCCACCGAGATCCCGCCGAACGTGTACGAGGGACTCAAGGCCAACAAGGCCCTTGAGGTCCACGTCTTCGGCCGCCGCGGTCCGGCGCAGGCGAAGTTCAGCCCGATGGAGCTGCGCGAGCTCGACCACTCGCCCACCATCGAGGTCATCGTCGACCCCGAGGACATCGACTACGACGAGGGCTCGATCGCGACCCGGCGCGGCAACAAGCAGGCCGACATGGTCGCCAAGACCCTGGAGAACTGGGCGATCCGCGACACCGGCGACCGCCCGCACAAGCTGTTCCTGCACTTCTTCGAGTCGCCCACCGAGATCCTCGGCGAGAACGGCGAGGTCACCGGCCTGCGCACCGAGCGCACCGCTCTCGACGGCACCGGGAACGTCAAGGGCACCGGCGAGTTCAAGGACTGGGACGTCAGCGCGGTCTACCGCGCCGTCGGCTACCTCTCCGACAGCCTGCCCAAGCTGCCCTGGGACGTGGACTCGGGCACCGTGCCGGACGCGGCCGGCCGGGTCCTGGAGGACTCGGGCGAGCACCTGGCGTCCACGTACGTCACCGGCTGGATCCGGCGCGGTCCCATCGGTCTGATCGGTCACACCAAGGGCGACGCCAACGAGACGGTCGCGAGCCTGCTCGACGACCACGCGAACGGCCGTCTGCTCACGCCCACTTCGCCCGACCCGGAGGCCGTCGACGCCTTCCTCGGCGAGCGGGACGTCCGTTTCACCACGTGGGAGGGCTGGTACCGGCTCGACGCGGCGGAGAAGGCGCTCGGTGAACCCCAGGGCCGTGAGCGCGTGAAGCTCGTCGAGCGCGAGGACATGCTGCGGGAGAGCGGAGCCTGAGCCACCGGAGCCCCGGACGGGGCGGTTTTGAACGCGTTCAAGTCGGGGCGTACGCTCCCGGTATGAGCGACAGAGCCGCCCTGCTCCGGGGCATCCGTGCGTGGCTTGCCTTCTTCGTCGTCAGCCTGGTGCTCAGTGGCGCCACGGCCTTCCCGCTGGTGCACGAACTGCACTGGACCGAGGACCTGCTGCGGACCCTGTCCGTGCCGGAACACCTGCCCGTCCTGATGGACTGGATCGACCGCGTGAGCCGCGGCCTCGACACCGCTGACGCCCAGTACCCGTTCCTGCTCTACGGAACGGACTGGCTGGCGTTCGCGCATCTCGTCATCGCGGTCGCGTTCTACGGTCCGTACCGCGATCCGGTCCGCAACATCTGGGTCGTCGAGTTCGGGATGATCGCCTGCGCCGGCATCGTCCCGCTCGCCCTGATCTGCGGACCGGTCCGCGGAATTCCCTTCTGGTGGACGGTCGTCGACATGTCCTTCGGGATCTTCGGGGTGATCCCGCTGTACGTCGTACGGAAGAAGATCAAGCGCCTGGAAGCCCTCGGCGCCGGACCGGTGCCCGTGCCGGCGGCCGCCGGCTGACGTCGTCTCAGTCCCGGCGCAGCGCGGTCAGCGCGTCGATGCGGTTGGTCGTGATCGAGTCGACTCCCGCGTCGAGCAGGCGGCGCATGGAGCGGCGGGTGTCGGGCGTCCAGACGGACAGCAGATGCCCGCCGCGGTGCACCCGGGCCGCGAGGTCCCGGCTCACCAGGGTGAAGCGGTAGTTGAGCCAGCGCGGGCGTACGACGTCGAGCAGACCCGGACGCGGCGGGGCCAGGGTCGTCCAGGTCAGCGCGATCTCCGCGGACGGATCGGCGGCCCGCACCGCGAGCATGGCGGGGGCCGCGGCGCAGTAGTACACCCGCTCCCCGGCCCCGCACGCCCGCACCACGTCCACGATCTCGCGCGCGACCCGCACGTCCACCGCGCCCGGCAGATCGACCATGACCCTGCTGTCGCCGGTCGCCCCGAGTGCCTCCGCCAGCGTCGGCACACCGCCCGCCGTGAGGCCGCGCACCTCGTCGCCGGACAGCGAGTTCAGTGCGCGGTCGTGTCCCCACAGGCGTTTGAGCGACGCGTCGTGCAGCAGGACGGGTACACGGTCGCGCGTCAGGCGTACGTCGATCTCGACGGCGTCCGCGCCCCGTTGGAGCGCGGAACGCAGGGAGTCGATCGTGTTCTCACGGGCGCGATAGGGGTCGCCGCGATGGGCGACTGCGGTCACGGTGCGCATGCGCCCATTGTGCTGGGTCAGTACGCGAGCCAGGCGGCGGTGTACGTGTCGATCCCCGCCGCGAGTTCCGCCTTCTCCCCGCCGTCGAGGAACGACGCGTGCACCGCGTTCTTGGCGAGCTCCGCGACGCCCCGCTCGTCGAGACCGAGGAGGCGGGCCGTGACGGCGTACTCGGTGTTGAGGTCGGTGCCGAACATCGGCGGGTCGTCGGAGTTGACGGTGACCGTCACACCGGCCGCCACGAACTCCTTGACGGGGTGCTCGTCGAGGGTGCGGACCGCGCGGGTGGCGATGTTCGAGGTCGGGCAGACCTCCAGCGCGATGTCGTGCTCGACGAGGTGGGCGAGCAGCTTCGGGTCCCGCGCGGAACTCGTGCCGTGGCCGATGCGCTCGGCACCGAGGTGGTTCAGTGCGTCCCAGACCGTCTCCGGGCCCGTGGTCTCACCGGCGTGCGGCACGGAGCGCAGTCCCGCCGCGCGGGCCCGGTCGAAGTACGGCTTGAACTGGGGCCTCGGCACACCGATCTCGGGGCCGCCGAGCCCGAAGGAGACGAGCCCCTCAGGCCGCAGCCGGTCGTCGGTCGCGAGCCGCATGGTCTCCTCGGCGGCTTCGAGACCGGCCTCGCCCGGGATGTCGAAGCACCAGCGCAGGACGACGCCGAGGTCCTTCTCGGCGGACTTGCGGGCGTCCTCGATCGCGTCCATGAAGGCGCGCTCGTCGATCCCGCGCCGGGTGGACGACCACGGAGTGATCGTCAGCTCGGCGTAGCGCACCTGCTGGCGGGCCATGTCACGGGCGACCTCGTAGGTCAGCAGCCGTACGTCCTCGGGTGTGCGGATCAGGTCGACGACGGAGAGGTACACGTCGATGAAGTGGGCGAAGTCCGTGAACGTGAAGTAGTCCGCGAGCGCCTCGGGGTCGGTCGGCACCCGGGAGTCGCGGTGACGGGCGGCGAGCTCGGACACGATGCGCGGGGAGGCGGACCCGACGTGGTGGACGTGCAGTTCGGCCTTGGGCAGCCCGGCGATGAAGGTGCCCAGGTCACGGGCGTCGTCGCGTGCGGTGATGTGCTCGGTCAACGGGTTCCTCCCCGGAACGGCGCCCCTGTGCCGGGTGCGGCGGGACGCGGGTGATCGGCTGATCGACGGTTCGGGATCATCGTAGGCGGCCCCCGGGGTCCGGGCCCGGTCTGCCCCGCGGGACCGGACAGGCCCCCGTACGACGGAGATCCGGGGAGCGGCTCGGGCCGTAGCATGACGGAACGTACGAGAGAGGGGACTCGCGCATGTCCGACGACGCCCAGAGGCCGACCGCCCCACGCGACGCGGCCGCGTGGGCTCCACCGGCCGGCCCGACCCCGGCACCCGCCGACGACGGGGCACCGGAGCGTGGCACGTCGCCCGAGCAGGACGGGTCCCGCGCGGAGCGAGACGCGGCCGAGGCGAGCGGGTCACCGGAGCGGGGCGGGGCGGCCGAGGCGGGTCCGACGGCCGAGGTGGGTCCCGCGTCGGAATCCGGTCCCGTCGCGGACGCGATACCGGGCGCCGCGCACGTGGCGGCCGTCGCCCCGGATCACGCGGCCCCCGCACCGTCGGTGGCCGGCGCGTTGGGGGACGGACCGGGACACCCGGTGGCCTCGGCGCCGGCCGGGACCGGCGACGAGCCCCGGGGCTCCGTGCCCGCGCAGGGCACCGCCCCCTTCGCCGCCCCGGTCCCGGACGCCCGGGTCTCCCTCGGGAAGCGCGAGGCCGACGCGGAACCGGAGTTCGACCCGTGGGCGCCGCCCGAGGAGATCACCTCGTTCAGGGGTCCCGCACGGGGAAGCACCGCGCCGCCTCCTGCGTACGGCCTCCCGGCGATCACCGCACTGCCCGGCGCACCGGCCCCGCCCGCCCCCGGAAACCCCGGCGCCGCCCCCTGGGACAACCCCTTCGCCCCACCGGCCGGGAGCAGCCCTTTCGCTCCACCGGCCGCCCGCACCCCCTACCCGCAGCCGGTTCCCGGCGAGCCCGTCCCCCCGCCGCCCATCGCTCCCGACGGCCCGGGTCTCCCGTACGGCTACGGCTACGGCACCGGCTACCCGCAGTACCCGGCGCCGCACGGCTACGGCTGGCCCGTCCGGCAGCCCATGCCCAGCAACGGGCTGGGAACCGCCGGGCTCGTGCTCGGCATCATCGCGGCGGTCCTGTTCGTCGTCTGGCCGCTGGCGATCCTGCTCGGCGTCCTCGCCGTGATCTTCGGGCTGATCGGCGGGGCCAAGGCGCGCCGCGGCGAGGCCACGAACTCCGGGCAGGCGCTGGCGGGGGTCATCTGCGGAGCCGTCGGGCTCGTCCTGGCCATCGGCGTGTTCGTCGCCATCGTGGTCTTCTCCCAGGACCACGGCAGCACGGACTCGGGCGGCGACGGATTCTCCACGTCCCTGGTGACACACCGCTGATGACCCGGGCCCGCCGGCCCACCCGGGGGCCTGGCCGGCGCGGCCGTCACTCGGCCGGAGCGGACTCCTCGGCGGAGTCCTCGTCCCGCTCGGCCGCGCCCCCTCGGCCCCCGGGGTGGCGCAGGGCGCACAGGAAGGCGACGGCGAGCGCGATCGCCATGCCGTAGAAGACGTACTGATTGGCCTCGGCGAAGTCCTTCCGCACGCTGCTCATCACATCGCGCATGGTCGACGCGGCGGCGCCGGTGCCCGTGGGCTGTTGTGCGTCGGCGTTGCCGGTGATGGCCTGGGCGATGTCGTCGGCCACGTCGTGGGCCTGGGCCGAGGTCATGCCGTGGGACGTCAGCGTCGAGACGACCTTGTCCGTCATCGTGTGCGTCAGGACGGCCCCGAAGACGGCGAGCCCCACGCTCGCCGCGTAGTTGCGGACCGTCTGGGTGATGCCGGTGACCTCGCCGTAGGAGGCCCCGATGGACCGGTTCACGGCGTCGGTGGACGCGGGCGCCAGGATGAAGCCGATGCCGGCGCCCGCGAGGGCCACGTACGGCCACTGGTCGTGCATGGACAGATCGGTCAGCTTGCCGGCCCACAGGTAGAACCCGATCGCGCCGAGGATCGTGCCGATCTTCATGGCCGGCCGCGCGCCCTGTTTGTCGAGCATGCGGCCGCCCCACTGGGAGGCGATCGCGAAGCCGGCGAAGAAGTACAGCAGGTAGAGCGCGGCCTGGTTGGGCGAGGCGCTGAGGGAGACCTGCGCGTACACCGAGGCGAAGAAGAAGACCGGGACGAAGGCGAGCATGGCGAAGAAGAGCACCAGGGCGTCCACGGTGAACGCCTTGTCCCGGAAGACCGCCAGATTGACCAGCGGGTGGCGCCTGTCCCGTTCGTAGCGCCAGAAGACGACCAGGACGGCGAGGCCGCCCACGATGCAGGCCCAGGTCGCCACGCTGCCCCAGCCCCAGGACCCGGCCTGCTGGAAACCGAGCACGCTCAGGCCCATGCCGACGGCGATGAGCAGCGCCCCGACCCGGTCGAGGGACTCCTGCCGCCGCCGGTCGGGGATGTGCGCCATGACGGTCAGGACGAGCGCCACCACGGCGACGGGCACGTTGACCCAGAAGATCGCCCGCCAGGTCCACGCCGTCAGCCAGCCGCCCAGCAGCGGGCCGATGGCCGTCAGCGCGCCCGACAGCCCGAAGAACAGGGCCAGGGCGCGGCCGCGCCGCTCCACCGGGAAGACGGCCACGACCACGGCCAAGGCCGCGGGGAAGAGCAGGGCGGCCCCGAGCCCCTGGGTGGCCCTGAACACGATCAGCCAGGTCTGGGCGAAGTCGCCCTTGGGCACACAGCCGCACAGCACCGACGACACGACGAACACGAGGGTGCCGACGACGACCACGCGGCGTGGTCCCACCAGGTCGGCCAGCCGTCCGCCGAGCGCGAAGAACGCGGCCAGCGACAGCAGGTAGGCGTTCACCACCCACTGCATCCCGGACGCGGACAGTCCCAGCTCGCGCACGATGTCCGGCGCGGCGATGGAGACGATCGTCTGGTCGATGAACGTCATCGCCACCGCGAAGAGCATCGCCGCCAGCGCCAGCGACTGGCGGGGCGCGCCGGGCGCGGTGGACGAGACGTGGTTCTGCTTTGCGTACATGCCAGTCACACGGACAGTTTTGGCCGGTGGGGGCGTTGCCGCATCCGGGGACCGCCGTCCGCGGGGCGGCCGTCCCGGAATCCGCGGACCGTCACACCCGTCCCCGGGGACGGGCGCCGGGGCGTGTCCGCGAAGCCCCGCCCGCCCGGTGACGCCCGGCAGGCCCTAGGCGCCCGCCTCCGTGGGCGCCTGCGCCACGCGCAGTCGCTCGCGTGCCTCCATCAGGGCGAAGCCCAGCAGGTTCGCCCCCCGCCACCGGCGCGGATCGAGGGCTCTCTCGTCGTCGGCGGCCAGACCGATGCCCCAGATGCGGTCCATGGGGCTCGCCTCGACCAGCACCCGTCCGCCCGTGCCCAGCAGGAACGCCCGCAGGCCGGGGTCGGCGGCGAACTTGTGGACGCTGCCCTCGACGACGATCCCGAACCGCTCGCGCTGCCACACCGTCTCGTCGAAGCCGCGCACCAGCCGCCCGGCCTTCTTGGCGAGCGCGGGACTCGCCGCGCCGACGGCCTGCCGCTCGGCCTCGGCGTCGCCGAAGAGACGGGCCTTGGACGCCATCATCCAGTGCTCCGCCGTCGCGTACGAGACCCCCTCGACCACGAACGGTGACGGCCACCACTGGCTGAGACAGCTCGTCCCCACCCGGCCGTCCGCCCTCGGGCGGTGCCCCCAGAAGTGCAGGTACTTCACTCGCGTCCCCGACTCGACCACACTGACCAGCGCGTCCCGCGTATCGATCTTCCCCATGCACGCCACTGTGGCACGCACCACTGACATACCGTCCTGGCTTTCCCTGGAGGACTCGACACCTGGTCGAAGGATTCCGTCGCGTAACCAAAAGGCAACAACGGAATCACTTGTTGGAGTCCCCTAGCTCTGCCAGGATCGGCACTCAAATCGAGCTGGAGCTACGCCGACCCCCGTCTCGACGGGGAGGACGGCGGAGGAGAGCGACATGCACAATCCGGGCCATCGCTTCCAGGCGCAGGACCGCCTCGCGGGCGGCGCGCAGTACATCGGAGGCCGTCTGACGAAGGGCGCCTCCGGTCGTACCCACGCGGTCGTGAACCCCGCGACGGGCGAGGAGGTGTACACCTACGAGCTGGCGAGCACCGCGGACGTGGACGCGGCCGTCGCCGCCGCCCGCGCGGCGTTCCCCGGCTGGGCGGCCACCACGCCGGGCGAGCGGTCCGACGCGCTGCACCGGTTCGCCGCCGTGCTCGCCGAGCGGGCCGAGGAGTTCGCCCAGGCCGAGTCGCTCCAGTGCGGAAAGCCCCTCAAGCTGACCCGCGAGTTCGACGTCCCGGGAACCATCGACAACACCGCGTTCTTCGCGGGCGCCGCCCGGCACCTCCAGGGGCAGTCGGCCGGTGAGTACTCCGGCGACCACACCTCGTACGTGCGCCGGGAGCCCATCGGGGTCGTCGGCTCCATCGCGCCCTGGAACTACCCGCTCCAGATGGCCGCCTGGAAGATCCTCCCAGCCGTCGCGGCCGGCAACACGATCGTGCTGAAGCCCGCCGAACTGACCCCGCTCACCTCCCTGCTGTTCGCGGAGGCGGCCACCCACGCCGGGATCCCGGACGGTGTCATCAACATCGTCACGGGTCTGGGCAAGGAGGCGGGCGAACACCTCGTCGGTCACCCCGACGTGGCCATGACGTCCTTCACCGGGTCGACCGCCGTCGGCAGGCGCGTCGCCGAGATCGCCACCTCGACCGTCAAGCGCCTCCACCTGGAGCTCGGCGGCAAGGCCCCCTTCCTCGTCTTCGACGACGCGGACCTGGAGGCCGCCGTGCAGGGTGCGGTCGCCGGTTCGCTCATCAACACCGGCCAGGACTGCACGGCCGCGACGCGCGCGTACGTGCAGCGGCCGCTCTACGAGGCGTTCGTGGAGCGCACCGCCGCCCTCATGGCGAGCGTCCGCGTGGGCGACCCCTTCGCGCCCGGCACCGACCTCGGCCCGCTGATCTCGCACGCCCAGCGCGACCGCGTCGCCGGATTCGTCGACCGGGCCCGCGGCTACGCGCGCGTGGTGACCGGCGGCGAGGCTCCACAGGGAGACCTCAAGAGCGGCGCGTACTATGCGCCCACGCTCGTCGCCGACGCCGGGCAGGACAGCGAGATCGTGCAGGCCGAGATCTTCGGCCCGGTCCTCGTGGTGCTCCCGTTCGACACCGACGACGAGGGCATCGCGCTGGCCAACGACACACCGTACGGACTCGCGGCCTCCGCCTGGAGCCGTGACGTCTACCGGGCCAACCGCGCGACCCGCGAGATCAAGGCCGGCTGCGTGTGGGTCAACGACCACATCCCGATCATCAGCGAGATGCCGCACGGCGGATACAAGGCGTCCGGCTTCGGCAAGGACATGTCCGCCTACTCCTTCGAGGAGTACACGCAGGTCAAGCACGTCATGTTCGACAACACCGCGGTCGCCAGGAAGGACTGGCACCGCACGGTCTTCGGGGACCGGCCGTAGCACGTCCACCGGCTACGGCCCTGTGGCAGACCAGGCCGCGACCACGGCCGCGACCCTTCCGAAAGGGCATCAGAGCATGGAGCAGTACGAGCCCGAACGCCTGTCCCCGGTACAACTGGCCGCCATGCGGCGCAGCTTCCGGAACGGCAGGGCGGCCCTCACCCGTCGTTCACTGCTGCGCGCCTCCGCGGGCGGCGCGCTGGCCGTCGGCGGACTCGGGGCGCTGAGCGGCTGCGGGATCCCCGCCGCCGGCAGGACACAGGGCGGCACGTCCGCCCAGGACCACTCGGCCACGGAGAAGACCGTCAACTTCTCCAACTGGACCGAGTACATCGACCTCGACGACAGCGGCAAGCACCACCCGACGCTGGACGCCTTCCGCAAGCGGACGGGCATCTCGGTGAAGTACACCGAGGACATCAACGACAACAACGAGTTCTTCGCCAAGATCAAGCCGCAGCTCGCCGCGGGCCAGGACACCGGCCGCGACCTGATGGTCCTCACCGACTGGCTGGCCGCGCGCGTGATCCGCCTCGGCTGGGTGCAGAAACTCGACTCGTCCAACCTGCCGCACGCCTACACCAACCTGTCGCCGCAGTTCCGCGACCCCGACTGGGACCCGGGACGCGCCTACTCGTACCCGTGGCAGGGCATCCCGACGATCGTCGCCTTCAACAAGAAGGCGCTCGACGGGATCGAGGTGAAGTCGGTGTCCGACCTCCTCGACAACCCGAAGCTCAAGGGCCGGGTCTCGTTCCTGTCCGAGATGCGCGACACCATGGGCATGACCCTGCTCGACATGGGCAAGGACCCGTCGAAGTTCACCGACGACGACTTCGACGCGGCGATAGCCCGGCTCCAGAAGGCCGTCGACAAGGGCCAGATCCGCCGCTTCACCGGCAACGACTACACCTCCGACCTGACCAAGGGCGACATCGCGGCCTGTGTGGCCTGGGCCGGTGACATCGTCCAGCTCAAGAACGACAGCCCGGACGTCGACTTCGTCATCCCCGACAGCGGCTACATGACGTCGACCGACAACCTGCTGATTCCCAACAGGGCGCGTCACAAGACGAACGCCGAGCGGCTGATCGACTTCTACTACGAGCCCCAGCAGGCCGCCGAGCTCGCCGCGTACATCAACTACGCGACGCCGGTCGAAGGCGTGAAGCCCTACCTTGCCAAGATCGACCAGGACGCGGCGAACAACCCGCTGATCGTCCCCGACAAGGCCATGCAGGCCAGGTCCCACTCCTTCCGGGCGCTGAGCCAGAAGGAAGAGACGGCCTACGAAGAGAAGTTCGCGAAGCTCACAGGGGCGTGACGATCATGACGACAGAAAACAGCGGCGACGTCCGCCTCACCGGGATCAGCAAGACCTACGACAACGGCTTCACCGCCGTGCAACCGCTCGACCTGACCGTGCCGCACGGCTCCTTCTTCGCCCTGCTCGGTGCCTCGGGCTGCGGCAAGACCACCACCCTGCGCATGATCGCGGGTCTGGAGGAACCTTCCTCCGGCACCGTGCACCTCGGCGACCAGGAGGTGACGTACCTGCCGCCCTACAAGCGGCCGGTGAACACCGTCTTCCAGTCGTACGCGCTCTTCCCGCACCTGGACATCTTCGAGAACGTCGCCTTCGGCCTGCGCCGGCGCGGGATCAAGAGCGTCAAGAAGCAGGTCGACGACATGCTCGACCTCGTCCAGCTCGGCGAGCAGGCGCGCAAGAAACCCCACCAGCTCTCCGGCGGCCAGCAGCAGCGCGTCGCGGTCGCCCGCGCCCTGATCAACCACCCCAAGGTGCTGCTCCTCGACGAGCCGCTGGGCGCCCTCGACCTCAAGCTGCGCCGCCAGATGCAGCTGGAGCTCAAGCGGATCCAGACCGAGGTCGGCATCACCTTCGTCCACGTCACGCACGACCAGGAGGAGGCCATGACCATGGCCGACACCGTCGCCGTGATGAACGCGGGCCGTGTCGAACAGCTCGGCGCGCCCGCCGACCTCTACGAGAACCCGAAGACCACGTTCGTCGCCAACTTCCTCGGCACCTCCAACCTCATCGAGGCCGAGGTCGACTCCAGGAGCGGCACGGACATCGTCCTGAAGGCGGGGGACGGCAAGCTGGTGCTCCCCGAGGCGCGCTGTTCCGCCCCGGCGCGCAGCGGCGGCAAGGTGCTCGTCGGCGTCCGCCCGGAGAAGATCTCCCTCACGCACGCCGACGACGCCGGCGAGATACCCGTCGGCCGCAACCGGATCACCGGCAGGATCGCCGACTCCAGCTTCATCGGGGTCTCCACGCAGTACGTCATCGACAGCGCCGTGTGCCCCGAGTTCGAGGTCTACGCCCAGAACATCGAACGGGACTCCCGGCTGGTGCCCGGCGCGGAGGTCGTCCTGCACTGGAGCCCGGCGCACACCTTCGGGCTCGACGCCGCCCAGGACATCGACGCCGGCGTCGACACGGCCGAGGAGGAGGCCGCCTGATGGCTGTCGTCACCGAGGCGCCACCCGTGACGCCGATCCCCGAGAAGAAGCCGCCGCGCAAGCGCGGCAGGTGGACCCCGTACTGGCTGCTGCTGCCCGGCCTGCTCTGGCTGGTCGTCTTCTTCGCGCTGCCGATGATCTACCAGGCCTCCACGTCCGTGCAGACGGGCTCCCTGGAGGAGGGCTACAAGGTCACCTGGCACTTCGTGACCTACTGGGACTCGCTCGCCGAGTACTGGCCGCAGTTCCTGCGCTCGGTCTTCTACGCGGCCGCCGCCACGATCCTGTGCCTGCTGCTCGGCTACCCGCTGGCCTACCTGATCGCCTTCAGGGCGGGCCGCTGGCGCAACCTGATCATGATTCTGGTGATCGCCCCGTTCTTCACCAGCTTCCTGATCCGCACCCTGGCCTGGAAGACGATCCTCGCCGACAACGGCCCGGTCGTGCACACGCTGAACACACTGCACGTCCTGAACGTCACGGACTGGCTCGGCTGGACGGCGGGCGACCGCGTCCTCGCGACACCACTGGCCGTCGTCTGCGGTCTGACGTACAACTTCCTGCCGTTCATGATCCTGCCGCTCTACACCTCGCTGGAGCGCATCGACGGCCGGCTGCACGAGGCCGCGGGCGACCTGTACGCCAAGCCGTGGACGACGTTCCGCAAGGTCACCTTCCCGCTGTCGATGCCGGGCGTGGTCTCCGGAACGCTGCTCACCTTCATCCCGGCGGCCGGTGACTACGTCAACGCGGAACTCCTCGGCTCGACCGACACCCGCATGATCGGCAACGTCATCCAGACCCAGTTCCTGAGGATCCTGGACTATCCGACGGCCGCCGCCCTCTCCTTCATCCTCATGGCCGCGATCCTGCTCATGGTCACGGTCTACATCCGCCGGTCCGGGACGGAGGATCTGGTCTAAATGTCCGTCGTCACCTGGCTCAAGCGCCATCTCGTCGTCATCGCGGGACTGCTGACCCTCGGCTATCTGCTGCTGCCGAACGTCGTCGTCACCGTGTTCTCCTTCAACAAGCCGAAGGGGCGCTTCAATTACGAGTGGCAGCAGTTCTCCACCGACGCGTGGAAGGACCCGTGCGGCGTCGCCGACATGTGCGGCTCGCTCGGACTCAGCCTCCAGATCGCCGTCTGGGCGACGATCGGGGCCACCGTCCTCGGCACGATGATCGCCTTCGCGCTCGTCCGCTACCGCTTCCGCGCACGCGGCGCCGTGAACTCGCTGATCTTCCTGCCGATGGCGATGCCCGAGGTCGTCATGGCCGCCTCGCTGCTCACCCTGTTCCTCAACATGGGCGCCCAGCTGGGCTTCTGGACGATCCTGATCGCCCACATCATGTTCTGCCTCAGCTTCGTCGTCACGGCCGTCAAGGCCCGTGTCATGTCGATGGACCCGAGGCTGGAACAGGCCGCCCAGGACCTCTACGCCGGCCCGGCGCAGACGTTCCTGCGGGTCACCCTGCCCATCGCGGCTCCCGGAATCGCCGCGGGCGCGCTGCTCGCCTTCGCGCTCTCCTTCGACGATTTCATCATCACCAATTTCAACGCGGGCTCGACCGTCACGTTCCCCATGTTCGTCTGGGGTTCGGCACAGCGCGGAACACCCGTTCAGATCAATGTCATCGGCACGGCCATGTTCCTCGTCGCCGTACTGTTCGTCCTGTCCGGAATGATCATCGGAAATCGCCGGAACAGGCAGAAGGCATAACGCCTGTCACCTCTGTAGGGAGTTGAAATCATGGCCCCGAGCGCCATGACCCGTGGTAATCAGTGGACGAAATCCCTTTCCGACGTCCAGCCGGTCCCGTACTGGCTGGACGACCCCGGCAAACCCCACCCCGAGCCCGCGCTCACCGGTGCCGAGACCTGCGACCTGCTCGTCGTCGGCGGCGGCTACAGCGGACTGTGGACCGCGCTGATCGCCAAGGAGCGCGACCCCGGGCGGGATGTCGTCCTGGTGGAGGGGCGCGAGGTGGGCTGGGCCGCCTCGGGCCGCAACGGCGGCTTCTGTGCCGCCTCCCTCACCCACGGTCTGTCCAACGGGCTCACCCGCTGGCCGGACGAGATCGCGAAGCTGGAGGAGCTGGGCGCCCGCAACCTCGACGAGATCGAGGCGGCCGTCGCCCGCTACTCCCTCGACTGCGACTTCGAGCGCAGCGGTGAGATCGACGTGGCCACCGAGCCGCACCAGGCGGCCGAACTGCGCGAGTGGCACGAGGAGCTGGAGCGCAGGGGCCTCGCCGAGGGCATCGAGTTCCTCGACACCGACGCGGTACGGGAACAGGTCGACTCCCCGACCTTCCTGGCCGGGCTGCACGACCGCCGTGGGGTCGCCATGCTCCACCCGGCCAAGCTGGCCTGGGGACTCAAGCGGGCGTGCGGGGAGCTCGGGGTGCGGGTCTACGAACACACGCCCGCCCTCGAACTGAAGCCGGCCGGCGCCGGCATGGCCGTCCGCACCCCGTACGGCTCGGTCCGGGCCCGCCGGGTGGCCCTCGGCACCAACATCTTCCCCAACCTGGTCAAGCGCGTGCGCCCGTTCACCGTCCCGGTCTACGACTACGCGCTGATGACCGAGCCGCTCACCGCCGGACAGCTCGCGTCCGTCGGCTGGAAGAACCGTCAGGGGCTCGGCGACTCGGCGAACCAGTTCCACTACTTCCGGCTGTCGGCCGACAACCGGATCCTGTGGGGCGGCTACGACGCGATCTACCCGTACGGCGGCCGGGTGCGCGCCGAGTACGACGACCGCCCGGAGACCTACGCCAAGCTGGCCGAACACTTCTTCACCTGCTTCCCGCAGCTGGAGGACGTCCGCTTCTCGCACGCCTGGGGCGGCGCGATCGACACCTGCTCCCGCTTCTCGGCGTTCTTCGGCAGCGCCCACCAGGGCAAGGTCGCCTACGCGGCGGGCTACACGGGCCTCGGTGTGGGCGCCACCCGGTTCGGCGCGGAGGTGATGCTCGACCTGCTGGCGGGGGAGCGCACCGAACGCACCGAGCTGGAGATGGTCCGCAAGAAGCCGCTGCCCTTCCCGCCCGAGCCGTTCGCCTGGACCGGCATCGCGCTCACCAAGTGGTCGCTGGCGCGGGCGGACACGCACGGCGGCCGGCGCAATCTGTGGCTGCGGACGATGGACAGACTGGGCCTCGGCTTCGACAGCTGACGGCACCCGGACGGCGGGGCCGCGCGCGGCCCCGCCAACTCGTGGCCGGAACCCGCGTAATGCACGACCCGGACCTCCCTCTCCCCTGTGACGCGACCCGCGTCGACACGAGAGGGAGGTTCCGTCATGACAGGGCCCAAGGCGGCGGTCGAGTGGCTTTCATCGGTGGCTCCGGACCCCGAGGCCTGCCGCTGGGAGTGGGAGCGCAATCCGCGGGGGATCGCGCTGCTGCCCGCGGGGAAGGCCTGGGACGTCCTGATCCTGCCGGGCGAGCTCGGCTACCCGACCCTCGACGTCCTGACCCGGGTGCTCGACCAGCCCGGACCGGTGCTCGTCGACTTCGGTGACGCCCGGATGGGCTTCTTCGTCCCCGCGGGCACCGCGGCCCGCTGGCTGGGCACGGGGGTGCGCACGGCGGGCCACGGCACCTGGATCGTGGTGCCCTACCCCGGGCGGGCGACCGGCGGGGTCCGCTGGCTGGTCCCGCCGGACGGCTCGGGCACGCTCACGGACCCGGCCCTGCTCGAACTGGCCATGCACGAGGCGGCGGCGGGCCTCGCCCGGAACAGGGACCGGCGGCGGTGAGGAGCCGTTTCCGGCGGACATCCGAACTCCGTTGCCTGTCGGGGGACTTGACAACCGAATTGGTCTGGACCAAGTTGGGCGCGCGTTCCCTCCTCCAACTCCCCCATGCCCGGAGGCAGTCATGGACCCCACCCGACCCGGCAGACCCCTCGCACGCCGCCGCCGCGGGCTGCTCGCCCTCTGTACGGCCACCGCCCTGGCCCTGCCCGGCCTGGTCGCGCTCTCGTCGGCCGCCCGCGCGGCCGACGCCGACCTCGCCAGGAACGGCGGCTTCGAGTCCGGCCTGAGCGGCTGGACCTGCACGGCGTCGGCCGTCGTCAACTCGCCGGTGCACAGCGGTGGTTCGGCGATGATGGCGACCCCGGCCGGCAGCGACTACGCCCAGTGCTCGCAGACCGTGACCGTGAAGCCCGACGCGCAGTACACCCTCTCCGGCTACGTCCGTGGCGCCTACGTCTACCTCGGCGCGACCGGCACCGGCACCACCGACGTCAACACCTGGACCCCGTCCGCCACCGACTGGCAGCAGCTGAGCACCACCTTCCGCACCGGCGCGTCCACCACCCAGGTCACGATCTACACGCACGGCTGGTACGGCACCGGCTCGTACTGGGCCGACGACGTGTCGCTGACCGGCCCCGGCGTGGCCGCCGGGCAGCCGCCGGCCGCGCCCACGGGGCTGACGGCCGGCACGGTCACGTCCTCCTCGGTCGGCCTGTCCTGGGCGGCGGTGTCCGGCGCGACCGGCTACAACGTCTACCGCGACGGGGTGAAGGTCCAGAGCGCCACCGGGACCTCCGCCACCGTGACCGGGCTGACGGCCTCCACCGCGTACTCCTTCCAGGTCGCCGCGACCAACGACGCCGGTGAGTCCGCGAAGTCGGCCACCGTCACCGCGACCACCTCGGCGGGCTCCGGGGGCGGCGGCGGAGGCTCCTCCGACCTGCCCACGCACGCCCTCGTCGGCTACCTCCACGCCAGCTTCGCCAACGGCGCCGGCTACACGCGCATGGCCGACGTGCCCGACAGCTGGGACGTCATCGACCTGGCCTTCGGTGAACCGACCTCGGTCACCTCGGGCGACATCCGCTTCAACCGCTGCCCGGCCACCGAGTGCCCCACGGTCGAGAGCGACGCGGACTTCAAGGCGGCGATCAAGGCCAAGCAGGCGGCGGGCAAGAAGGTGCTGATCTCGATCGGCGGCCAGAACGGACAGGTCCAGCTCACCACCACCGCGGCCCGCGACACCTTCGTCTCCTCGGTCTCGAAGATCATCGACACCTACGGCCTGGACGGCCTGGACATCGACTTCGAGGGCCACTCGCTCTCCCTGGACGCGAGCGACACGAACTTCAAGAGCCCGACCACCCCGGTGATCGTCAACCTCATCTCGGCGCTGAAGACCCTGAAGGCCAAGTACGGCTCGAAGTTCGTCCTGAGCATGGCCCCGGAGACGTTCTTCGTCCAGCTCGGGTACCAGTACTACGGCACCGGCAAGTGGGGCGGCCAGGACCCGCGCGCCGGAGCGTACCTCCCGGTCATCTACGCCCTGCGCGACGACCTGACCCTCCTGCACGTCCAGGACTACAACTCCGGCTCGATCATGGGCCTCGACAACCAGTACCACTCCATGGGTGGCGCCGACTTCCACATCGCGATGACCGACATGCTCCTGACCGGCTTCCCGGTCGCGGGCGACGCGGCCAACGTCTTCCCGCCGCTGCGCCCGGACCAGATAGCCATCGGCATGCCCGCCACCACCAACGCCGGGAACGGCTATGTGGCCCCCGCCGAGGTCACCAAGATGCTCGACTGCCTCACGAAGAAGACCAACTGCGGCTCGTACACGACCCACGGCACCTGGCCGGGGCTGCGCGGTCTGATGACCTGGTCGATCAACTGGGACCGGTTCGGAGGAGGGGAGTTCGCGCGGACCTTCGACTCGTACTTCGGCTGACGAACAGCCACAGGCAGCCCAGCAGCACCGCGCAGAGGCACCAACTGGCCACCACGTCCAGTGGCCAGTGGTAGCCGCGGCGCACCAGACCGAAGGCCACGCACGCGTTCAGGGCCGCGCACACGCACAGCAGCGCGCCCCGGGAGCCCGCCGTGCGGAGCAGCGGGAGGACGAGCAGGGTCGCCGCGCCGTACGCGACGGCGGCGGTGGCCGTGTGCCCCGAAGGGTAGAAGCCGGTGCCGGGTCCCATGACCGGGGGGCCCGGCCGGGCGATCAGTTCCTTCAGGGGCACGACCACCGCGGGGACGAGGGCCATGAGGACCGCGGCGGCGGCCGACGGCAGCCACCATCGGTCCAGACCGGTGGCGCGACGGCGCAGCGCGACATGGACGAGCGCCAGCAGGAGCACCGGAACCGCCACCTGGACGCTGCCCAGGTCGGCGAGCAGCTCGGAGAACCGGTCCGGGTGGACGAGGGCGCCGCTCAGCCGCTCGTCGAGGCGGGCCAGTGGGCCGCCCACCACGACCTGCCAGGTGATGAGCACGAAGCAGAGCGCGGGCAGGCCGAGGAGGAGGGGCGGGCGGGGCATGGGGGACAGCCTGCCATTGCCCGGAGTCCTCGCGGACAAGGTGCCCGTCCCGGGACAGGGAGTCGGCCGCCTCGGAACAGGGGGGGTGGTTCCGAGGCGGCCGCCAGGACCGGAACACCGCGCGCCCCGGGGGGTTTGGGGCGGGCGGCCGTCCGATCGGTGAGGAGAACCGGAGCCGCAAGCTCCGGGTGTGTGCGCGAGGGCACGACCAGGGCGAAGCCGGGAAAGCCTCGGCCCGGTCCAGCCCACAGTCCCCTGCGGGCGGGTCTGTCCCTGATCTGGGTAGAACCTACGGCAGGGGCTGCGGCTCCGACAGACGGATTCGCGTCCCGCCATCCACCTCGCACACCTTCTTCACACGCCCCCACGGGAACGCCGCAGCACCGGAACCGTCCGAGAAGCGCGCCCGTGGGCGGTTCAGGGGTTCCGGTGCTGCGGCGAGGCGTCCGTCAGATGCGGGAGAATGCCTGCTCGATGATGTCGAGACCCTCGTTGAGGAGGTCCTCGCCGATGACCAGCGGGGGCAGGAAGCGAAGGACGTTGCCGTAGGTGCCACAGGTCAGGACCAGCAGGCCCTCCTGGTGGCAGGCCTTGGCGAGCGCGCCGGCCGCCTCCGGGTTCGGCTCCTTGGTGGCCGGGTCCTTGACGAGCTCGATCGCGATCATGGCGCCGCGGCCGCGGACCTCGCCGATGATCTCGAACTTCTCGGCCATGGCGCCGAGGCGGGTCTTCATGACCGACTCGATGTGCTTCGCCTTGGCGTTGAGGTCGAGCTCCTTCATGGTCTCGATCGCGCCGAGCGCGCCGGCGCAGGCCACCGGGTTGCCGCCGTAGGTGCCGCCCAGGCCACCCGAGTGCGCCGCGTCCATGATCTCGGCGCGGCCCGTCACGGCGGCCAGCGGCAGACCGCCCGCGATGCCCTTGGCGGTCGTGATCAGGTCCGGGACGATGCCCTCGTCCTCGCAGGCGAACCACTGGCCGGTGCGGCAGAAGCCGGACTGGATCTCGTCCGCGACGAAGACGATGCCGTTGTCCTTGGCGAACTGGCTGATGGCCGGCAGGAAGCCCTTCGCGGGCTCGATGAAGCCGCCCTCGCCGAGCACCGGCTCGATGATGATCGCGGCGACGTTGTCGGCGCCGATCTGCTTGTTGATCATGTCGATGGCCTGGGCGGACGCCTCGGCGCCGGCGTTCTCCGGGCCGGTCAGCCAGCGGTAGCCGTAGGCGACCGGCACGCGGTAGACCTCGGGAGCGAACGGACCGAAGCCGTTCTTGTACGGCATGTTCTTGGCGGTCAGCGCCATCGTGAGGTTCGTACGGCCGTGGTAGCCGTGGTCGAAGACGACGACGGCCTGGCGCTTGGTGTACGCGCGGGCGATCTTGACGGCGTTCTCGACGGCCTCGGCACCCGAGTTGAACAGGGCGGACTTCTTGGCGTGGTCGCCCGGGGTCAGCTCGGCGAGCGCCTCGGCGACGGCGACGTAACCCTCGTACGGCGTGACCATGAAGCAGGTGTGCGTGAAGTCCTGGAGCTGGGCGGAGGCCCGGCGCACGACGGCCTCGGCGCTCGCGCCGACCGACGTCACGGCGATGCCGGAGCCGAAGTCGATGAGGCGGTTGCCGTCGACGTCCTCGATGATCCCGCCGCCGGCGCGCGTGGTGAAGACGGGGAGCACGGAGCCCACACCGGCCGCGACCACGGCGGCGCGTCGGGCCTGCAACTCCTGCGACTTCGGGCCGGGAATGGCGGTGACGACGCGGCGCTCCTGCGGAAGGGCGGTCATGAGGGGCTCCCTGATGATGAGGCGAACCGGACGGGTCCCCGGCGAACGCGGGGTGGTCCGGGCGGGGGGTTTTCGGACGCTTGCCTGCTTTCTTCGCAGGCTAGAGCCGAGGAGGGGTGCTCGGCATGCGCCATGTGGGCGTTGTCGGAGGAATGCGTTGTCCGCGATGGACATAGCGACGGACAGAACGGTGAACGGATCGGTGAACGGAACGGCTGACGGGGTGGCGGCCCGGGAGCGGACAGGGTGTGGCCCGGGAGAGCGGGCGCACCGCGGTCCCTCCCGGCGCGTGCGCGGCCCTGTAAACGGTGAACTCGCCCCGCGGGACCACTAGATTGACCTGAGAGCGACAGGCGGACGGGCTGGTCAGGGGGCGCACACGATGGACTTCGACGGTACGCGCGACGCACGAGGCACGCATGCCGATCCCGTGCCTCGTCCGGCCGCACCCCCGGGGCAGGTCACCGGTCCCGGCGCCGCCCCGCCCAAGCCCCCGGGCCCGCCGCCCATCCCCGGCGTCCCGCCGGCCTCGCGGCCGTCCGTGCGTGACTGGCTCAACGCGCCCCGCCCCGACGCCGCACTGGGGATCTGGCGGTACGGCTACGTCGCGCCCAAGGCGTCCAAGGAGCGCGGGCGGCTGTCCTCCGTGACGATCGTCGGTCTGCTGATCCCCCTGGTCATCGGGCTGATCGTCTGGTCCCTGTGGCGCCGCGGGAACGTTCCCTACCAGCTGGTCGTGCTGAAACTGTTCACGCCGGACGACTGGTGGTGGGGCGGGACGACCGCCCCGAAGGCCTGGCAGGGCCGGGACGCGATCGTCGTCTACGACGGCCTCTTCTTCGCCGCGCTCGTCTACACCATGGGACGGCTCGGGAGCTGGCGCGAGATCGCCCATCACTTCGTCGTCAGCCGCGCGCAGCCCGGCCGGGCCCTCGTCGCGGCCCTCGCGGCCCTGGTGACCCTGACCTTCGTCTGGCCGGACGCCTTCCCGGGCGTCGGGTGGGATCCCCTGCCGATCGTCAATCCGGTCCTGTCCCTGGTGGCGCTGATCGCCGGCGGGGACGACGTGTTCCAGTCGCTGACGATCAGCTACGGCGTCTACGCGCTGATCACCGCGGCGGTCCTGCTGCCCTTCGCGAAGCTGGGCGGATGGTGGCCGCTGGCCGTGCGGCGGTTCGGATCCCGTCCGGCCGCGGCGGGCACCGCGGCCGCTGCACCGTCCGCGTCGCCCGAGCCCTCGGGGCCTCCGGCCGAATGGCCAGAACTGAGGGCCGCCGGCCAGCACGAGGCGGCGGAACTCCTGTCCTCCGAGGTGCTGACCGGGCGCATGAACGACGTCGACTGCGCGCGGATCCTGCGCGCCTGGGACGCGGCCGGACGTGACGGACGGCTCGCCGGCTTCGGCGACACCGTGCTCAGGCGGGGCGCCGCTGCCTGGACCCATCCGTCCGGGGACCGCGACCTGCCCGTCCGCGCCGCCGCGCACGACCTGCTCGCCGCCCAGGTGCGGCTCGGCCGCTGGGTCGCCGGGGAACGCACCCCGCTCGCCTACTCCGGCGCGGGTGCCGCCCTCGGCCCGGCGGCCCTCGCCACCTCGCTCCTCGCCGTCGGACCGGCGGGCTCCGGCAAGACACGCCACCTCGTGCGGCCCGTCGCCGAATCCCTCGGGCTCCAGGCCCTCACCGCGCGCTGCGCCGTCGTCGTCGTGGCCGCCGCGGGGACCCCGCTGGGCCCCGACGCGTCGTACGACGTCGTCGTCAGGCTCGGCGATCCCGGCTCCGTCCACGACCTGGACCTGTACGCCGACAGCGACGACCCCGACGAAGCCGCCGCCTTCCTCGCGGAAGGCCTGGTCGGGAGCGTCGACGGCGTCGACGTCCGGCGTGCCGCGACAGCCCTGGCCCAGCTCCTCGGTCCCTACCGGACCGTGCACGGCACGTTCCCGACGATCCCCGTGCTGCGCGAACTGCTCGACGGGGTGCCCGCGCTGCTGGAGCCGCTGCGGCAGGAACTTTCGGCCGGGGGCCACCCCGCGATGCTCCGCGAACTGGAGGCGCGGCTGCGGCAGAGCGGCGGCCCGAACGACCCGGGCCCGGTCCTCGCCGACCGTCTGGCGCTGCTGGACCGGCCCGTCTTCGCGGACTTCTTCGGTTCGGGCACCGGCGCCCGGCCGTTCTCGCTCCGTGCGGTGGCCCACCATCCGCTGCGGGTCCGCGTCGACCTGCCGGAACGCGGATACGAGGAGGCCTCCCAGCTGATCACCCGGCTCCTGCTCGCCCAGTTCGCGGCCGTCGTGCGCGGCGGCGACCGGCGCGGGCACTTCGCCTGCCTGGTCCTCGACGACGCGACCGGCGCGCTGACCGCCGAGACCGTACGCCGTGTCCAGGGCCTGCGGGCGCACAACGCCGGGGTGGTGCTCGCACTCCGGAGCATCGGCGACATCCCCGAGGCCCTGCACGGACCGCTGTACGGCGCGGTCGGCTGCCGTATGGCCTTCTCCGGCGTCACGACCTGGGACGGCGCCCGTTTCGCCGAGTCCTGGGGCACCGAGTGGGTCGAGGCCCGCGACGTGGCCAAGCACACCGTCTTCGCCGACCAGCCCATGACCCGGGCCATCCACGCCCTGCGCAAGCTGGTGACCGGCAAGGCGGTGACCACGGACGCCGTGACCGTGCGTCAGGTCGAGCGGGAGCGCTGGTCCGCGTCCGAACTCGCCCACGCGGTCCCGCCCGGACACGCCGTGCTGTCGCTGACCAGCGTGAAGGGGGAGCACGCTCCGCCGCTGCTGGTGGACCTGCGGAGCTGACGCGAGGGCATATGGGGTGGAACGTATGAATATACGGACCTGGTGACCAGGCGGTATGAGCGTGAGCGCACACGGCGACCGTACGGTGAGGCAGAATCGACACAGGCCGTTCATACGCCGCGGCCAAAAGATCACAGAGATCACCGAGCTCACACCGACCTGAAGGCCTCATGCCCCCCACGCTCGCCTCGCTCGTCCACCACTCCGCGCTCAAGCTCACGGTGCGTGCGGGCGAGGACCGCCTGGACGTGCCCGTCCGCTGGGCCCATGTCAGCGAGCTGGCCGACCCCGTGCCGTACATGGAGGGCGGGGAACTGCTGCTGATCACCGCGCTCAAGCTGGACGCGGACGATCCCGAGGTCATGCGGCGGTACGTGAAGCGGCTGGCCGGCGCCGGAGTCGTCGGGATCGGCTTCGCCGTCGGGGTCAACTACGACGAGATCCCCAAGGCGCTCGTCGACGCGGCCGAGGAGGAGGGCCTGCCCCTCCTCGAAGTGCCCCGGCGCACCCCCTTCCTCGCCATCAGCAAGGCCGTGTCCGCCGCCATCGCCGCGGACCAGTACCGCGCCGTCACCGCGGGGTTCGCCGCCCAGCGCGAACTCACCAAGCAGGCGCTGAACGAGGGGCCTGAGGGACTGCTCGCCGCGCTCGCCGGACAGGTCGACGGCTGGGCGGCGCTCTACGACGCCTCCGGGGCGGTCGTCGCGGCCGCCCCCGACTGGGCGGGCCGCCGGGCCGCCCGGCTCACCCCGGACGTGGAGCGGCTGCGCGAGCGGCCCGCGCCCGCGAGCTCGGTCGTCGGCGGCGAGGACCGCGTCGAACTGCACTCCCTGGGGACGGGACGCAGACCGCGCGCCGCCCTCGCCGTCGGAACCGCCGGCGCCCTCGGCACCGCGGAGCGCTACGCCGTGCACTCGGCGATCGCCCTGCTGACCCTGACCACCGAACGCTCCCGGTCCCTGCACGCCGCCGAACAGCGGATCGGCGCGGCCGTCCTCGGGATGCTGCTCGCCGGGGAACCCGACCACGCGCGGGCCGTCGCCGGAGACCTGTACGGCGAACTGCTCGACGCGCCCTTCCGGCTGATCATCGCCGAGTCGGTGTCCGCGTCGGCCGGGCGGGCGCACGCCGACGGCCACGCCCGGGTGGGCGCCTCGGCACCCGCGAAGACCGCCGTCGCCGTGCCCGGCGTGAAGGGTGATCCAATGGGCGGCCTCGCGGAGGTCGTCGAGTCCGCCGCCGTGCGCTCGGGGGAGTCGGTGCTCGTCGTCCCCGACGGGGAGCGGCTGGTCGTCCTCGC
The DNA here is from genome assembly GCF_037940415.1 of Streptomyces sp. f51. NCBI lineage: Bacteria > Bacillati > Actinomycetota > Actinomycetes > Kitasatosporales > Streptomycetaceae > Streptomyces > Streptomyces sp. f51. The sequence continues at coordinate 5,552,376 of NZ_CP149798.1, forward strand.
CGTGGACGGCGGCGCCGCGGTCGCCGCCTGCGGGGACTACGCCGCGGTGCTGGAATCCGCGCGGGCCGTTCCGCGCGAGCAGGGCGCCGGCGCCGGGGACGAGGACGAACTCGTCGTCGGGCTCTCCGCCCCGGCCGGTCCGATCGCCGCCCGCGCCGCCTACAAGCAGGCCGAACAGGCCCTGTCCGTCGCCCGGCGGCGCGGCCGGTTCCTCGTCGAGCACGAGGAACTGGCGGCCGGGTCCGTCCTGCCGCTGCTCGCGGACGACGCCGTACGGGCGTTCGCCGACGGGCTCCTGCGCGCGCTCCACGAGCACGACGCCACCGGCCGCGGCGACCTGGTCGCCTCGCTGCGGGCGTGGCTGTCCCGGCACGGGCAGTGGGACGCGGCGGCGGCCGACCTGGGAGTCCACCGGCACACCCTGCGCTACCGCATGCGCAGGGTCGAGGAGATCCTCGGCCGCTCACTCGACGACCCCGACGTCCGGATGGAACTCTGGCTCGCCCTGAAGGCGACGTCGGCGACGGGGGAGTGACGGGGGCCGAGGGCTGAGGGGGCGGCCGGGACCTTCCGGCGACGAGTGGAGCGCGTGCTCGGACGGACGCCCGCGCGACACGCGGTGCCCGGCGCGAGCCGACGGCCGTCCCGGGGCACGGCGGCCGGTCCAGCCGCTGCTCCGGCGGCGGCCGGGCAGGGACCCGGTGATCCCCGGCCCGCTGGTGGCAGTCCGGCAGGGGAGCCCGTGGGCAGGTCGGGCCGGTGCTCCGAGGGCGGCCGGGCCGGGACCCGGTGATCCTCGGCCCGCTGGTGGCAGTCCGGCAGGGGAGCCCGTGGGCAGGTCGGGCCGGTGCTCCGACGGCGGCCTGCCACGGGACCCGCGCCCAGCGCAAGCCGACGCAACGACGGCGGCCAAGCCCGTACCTCGCTCCGTGCGGGCCCGTGCTCGGGCAGCCCCGGAAACCAGGCCAAACCGGAGCGTCAGGCACCCCGACTGTTACGCGTCGGACAAACACCTCCCGGTGGTCACGGCCCTACCGTGGACGGGAAAGCGCAGCACCAGCAGGAACCCCCCCGTCAGCACTCCTATGGAAGGGCCGGGACTCGCACATGACTTCTCCCCACGCCTTCTGGCTCGCCGGCCGCCAGGCCACCGGCGAGACCACGTTCGACGTCACCTCGCCGTGGGACGGCCGGATCGTCGGTCAGGTCAGCGTGCCCACCGACGCCCAGGTCGAGGAGGCCGTGGCCGCCGCCTACGCCGTGCGCGACGAGTTCGCCGCCACCCCGGCCCACGTACGCGCCGCCGCCCTCGACCACGTCTCGCGCCGGCTGGCCGAGCGCACCGAGGAGATCGCGCAGCTCATCTCCGCCGAGAACGGCAAGCCGATCAAGTGGGCCCGCGGCGAGGTCGGCCGCGCGGTGTCCGTGTTCCGGTTCGCCGCCGAGGAGGCCCGCCGCTTCAACGGCGGCGAGGCGCAGCGCCTCGACACCGACGCGGGCGGCCAGGGCCGGCTGGCTCTCACGCGCCGCTTCCCCAAGGGTGTCGTCCTCGGTATCGCGCCCTTCAACTTCCCGCTGAACCTGTGCGCCCACAAGGTCGCCCCGGCCATCGCGGCCGGCGCCCCGATCATCCTGAAGCCGGCGCCCGCGACCCCGCTGTCCGGTCTGATCCTCGGTGACCTGCTGGCCGAGACCGACCTCCCCGTCGGCTCCTGGAGCATCCTGCCGGTCGCCAACGACAAGATGCCCGCCCTGGTCCAGGACGAGCGCCTCCCGGTCATCTCCTTCACCGGCTCCGAGACGGTCGGCTACGCGATCATGGACTCGGTGCCGCGCAAGCACTGCACCCTGGAGCTCGGCGGCAACGGCGCGGCCGTCGTCCTCGCCGACTTCGCGAGCGACGCGGACCTCGACTGGGCCGCGACCCGGATCGCGACCTTCTCCAACTACCAGGGCGGCCAGTCCTGCATCTCGGTGCAGCGCGTGATCGCGGACGCCGCGGTGTACGACCGGCTGCTGCCCCGCGTCGTCGCCGCCGTCGAGGCCCAGGTCACCGGTGACCCGTCCGACGACAGGACCGACGTCGGCCCGCTGGTCAGCCAGGCCGCCGCCGAGCGCGTCGAGACCTGGGTGGACGAGGCCGTCGCGGCCGGCGCCACGCTGCTCACCGGCGGCAAGCGCGAGGGCGCCTCCTACGCCCCGACCGTTCTCGCCGACGTTCCGGCCGATGTCACGATCTCCTGCGAGGAGGTCTTCGGACCGGTCCTGACCGTGCAGAAGGTCGACGGCGAGGCGGCCGCCTTCGAGGCCGCGAACAACTCCAAGTACGGCCTCCAGACGGGCGTGTTCACGCACGACCTCCAGACCGCGTTCCGCGCGCACCGCGCCCTGGAGGTGGGCGGCGTCGTGATCGGTGACGTCCCGTCCTACCGCGCCGACCAGATGCCGTACGGCGGCGCGAAGCAGTCCGGTGTCGGCCGCGAGGGCGTCAAGTTCGCGATGGACGACTACACCTACGAGCGCGTGCTCGTCCTGACGGGTCTCGCCCTCTGACCGGGACCTGACCGAGCCGTACGGCCCGAGCCCACTGTGCGGGGGCTCGGGCCGTCGGTGTGTCCGGAGCGGGGGCAAGGGAGTTCAGGGCTCGACGGAGCCCTCGGGGGAGCACTCCATCGCGTGGAACTTCGGGATCCGCCCGCAGATCGTCACCGTGCGGGGCGGTGCGTCGGAGTCGACGGGCAGCATGCCGGTGTAGGTGTCGCGGTCCACGCGCACCGTGGCCGTCAGTTCGAGGTCGTACTTGTCCCTGATGGTCACGGAGTCGCCCACCGCGCCGCTCTCGATGCGGCCCCAGACCGCCCCGCAGGCAGCGCTGTAGCGGAGTTCGATGTGCATGCCGCGCAGCCAGGTCTCGCGGGCGGTCGTGGCGTCCCACTGGCAGTCCATGGCCTGGGGATCGCGTCGCTGGCAGCTGTCCTTGGAGCAGCTCGGCCGCGGGGTCTGCGGCGAAGGGTCCGTCGCCCCGGGGGACGAGCCGCCGCCGAACGGGGCGGCGCCGAGCGTGAACGCGGTGGCGAGACTGCCCACCAGAGCACCGGCGGCGACCAGCCCGGCCACACGTATCCCGGGCTTCCAGTCCCGCAGGGCGAGCTGCCGCCGGGCACCCGCCGGCACATCGCCCGACGCCACCCCGGCGGACGCCACCTCGGCCGGCGGTCCCTCGGCCGACGAAACCGCCCCGGCCTGCACCGCCACAGACGGCACCTGCACGGCCTGCACGGCGGACGGCACCTGCACGGCCGGTACCGGCACAGACGGCACCGGCACCGGCACCAACACCGGCCCTTCCGCCACCGACCGCTCCGGCGCGGACTGTGCCCCCACGGCCTGCGCGGAGGCGGGGCGAGCCAAGACACCCTCCGCGAACCCGCCCTCCGCGAACCCGCCCTGCACGAACCCGCCTTGCGCGGACTCGCCCTCCGTGAACACGCCTTGCGCGGGCCCGCCTTGCACGAACCCGCCCTGCACGGAGACGCTCTCCGGCGTCACCGGTTGCACGGCCGCAGCCCGCACCGAGCCCGGTTCCGCGGTCGCAGCCGTCGCCGCCACAGGCGCAGTCGCCGACGAGCCCCCCTGGGCGACACCGCCCCCGGTCCCCGCCCCGTCCCCGCCCACGGCCGCAGACGACCCGGCCCCGGAGTCGGTCACGCTCCCGGCCCCCGGCGGCTCCACCGCCCCCGCCAGCAGCCCGAGCAGGAAGTCCGCGTCCGCGTCCATGACGGCGGCGAACTCCTCCAGGGCCACCGCGGTGGGCAGTTGCTTGCCGTTGAGGAAGCGTTCCCACGACGAGCGGCTGTAGTGCGTCTTGCCGGCGAGGCGCCCGAAACTCAGTCCGGACCTCTCCTTCAGCCGCCGCAGCTCCGCCGCGAGCGTCTCTCTGCCCGATGGCTGCCCACCGCCGCCCCCCTGACTTCTGGTCACTCTGGTCCCCCGTCACACATGGCTCTCGCCCACTGCGTAGAACGGGGTGATTATCGCTCATGTGTACGGCAGGGCCCGACCGAAAACGACGTGTCTAGTGACAATCGTTTTCAGCTCACGTCGCCGTGAAGGGGTCCGGCACCGATGCCTTCCGGTGCCGGACCCCGTGCCGGCCTCTCCGGACCCTCAACCGGAGAAGCCGACGTGCGCGAGCCGGACCGGCCCGCGCAGTCCGAGGCGGACGTCGTGCACACCGGCGGCGGTGAACGCGGCGGTGAGCGTGCGGTAGGCGTAGGGCCCGCCCGTCCGGCCCACCGGAACCTCCGCGGCGGCCGGCCCGCCGCCCGGCGGTGAGCCGTCCAGCGAGATCTCGACCACGCCCTCACCCGCCACCTCGACGACGACTTCGGTGACTCCGGGACCGAAGTCGCATCCCCGGTACAGGAGTTCGCCCGTGCCGCCGCCGACCGGTGTCACCGCGTCGCCCGAGCTCCTCGTCCGGTCGACGATCGCGGTGTCACGCTGTTCGTCGAAGTCGGCGGCGTCCAGGCCGCGTTCGCGGACCGGACGGTACGTACCCGGCTCGCCGTCGAGTTCGACGGTCGCGCCGAGCCGGATGTCCTCGCTCGACGCGCCCACCAGCAGTTCGTACGCACCGGGTTCGAGCCGTCGCCTTCCCTGGCTCACGTCCCAGAACTCCAGCACCGTGAGCGGGAGTTCGAACGTGACGGCCGTCGGTGTGCCCGGGGCGAGCAGGATCCGGCGGTGGGCCGCCAGTTCGCGGCGCGGGCGGGGCACGGACGGGGCCACCGCCCGGGTGTAGAGCTGGACGACCTCCTCGGCGGTCACGGCCGAGGTGTTCGTCACCGTGCACGTCACGGTCAACGCGTCCACCGCCCGGCCGACTTGAAGATCCGTGTAGGCGAACGAGGCGTAGCTCAGGCCGTGTCCGAAGGGGAACAGCGGGGTCCCCTCGAAGTAGAGATAGGTCTGCCGCCCGCCGATCACGTCGTAGTCGAGCAGGTCCGGCAGGTCGTCGTCCCCGGCGTACCAGGTCTGCGGGAGGCGGCCGGCGGGGGAGACGTCCCCGGCGAGGACGCGGGCCAGCGCGGTGCCCGCAGCCTGGCCGCCGTGCGCGGTCCACAGCAGGGCGGGCAGCCCGGTGGGGTCGACCGCGTACGGGTAGGCGGAGACCAGCGCCAGCACGGTGGCCGGGTTCGCCGAGCGGGCGGCCGCCAGCAGCCGCTCCTGATGCGGGGGCAGCCGCAGCGTCGTACGGTCCTCGGTCTCGCGGCCGTTGATGTGCGGGTCGTTGCCCGCGACGACCAGCACCACGTCGGCCGAGGCGGCGGCGCGCGCCACCGCGTCCTCGCCCCGCCGCGTGAACTCCAGCTCGAAGACCTCGGCCTTTTGGATGTCCGGCCCGGCGACCTTCACTCCGTCGGCGGCGACGTGGACGTATCCGCCCGTCCCGAGGTGCTTCAGGAGGTGTCCGCCGCCCCGGGACGCGGCGGGCTCCAGCCGGAAGGTCTCCTGGACGACCCAGCCGCCGGGCCGGTCCGCGGACGCGCGCAGGAACCCGTCCTCGGCGACGGACAGGAAGCGGCCGTCCGGAGAGCGCAGGGTGAGGACGCCCTCGCCCCAGTCGGTCAGGGCCAGTTCGGTGCCCACGGCGTCGGCGGTCAGCGGGGGCAGATCGGTGCGGCCCGTGATCAGCGCGGGGTCGAGGGCGCCCTCGGCGTCCCGCGCCGCCTCCGGCACGTCGTCCGCGGCGGGCACCGCGAGATACCGGCCGGACGAGGTCCGCAGGCGTACGCGGTCCACGCCCTCGGCGAACTCCACCCGGTCGGCGCCGAAGCGCTCGTACAGCCCCTCCAGCGGGGTCGACCGGTGGATGAGCGTGCCGCTGTACCAGTCGAGCATGCACTCGTCGGCGAGCAGGCCGACGACGGCCACCCTGGCGCCGGGGCGCAGCGGCAGCAGGCCGTCGTTCTTGAGCAGGACGATCGCCGCTTCCGCGGCCTCCCGGGCGAGCGCGCGGTGGGCGGGCGTGTCGAACTCCCCGGTCGCGGCGTACGGGCCGAGGTCCGGGTCGAACTCGCCCAGCCGGAAGCGCACCGCGAGCTGCCGGCGCACCGCGGTGTCGATGTCCGCCTCGGTCAGCAGGCCCCGCTCCAGGGCGCCCCGGACGCGCGCGGTGATCAGGGAGCCGTCCGTGCCGTGGTCGGTGAAACTGTCGACGCCGGCGAGGAGCGCGGCCGCCGTCGCCTCCTCGTGGGTGTCGAAGTAGTGCTCGGAATCGACCAGGTTGGAGGGCGCGCCCGCGTCCGAGCAGACCAGCAGCTCCTGGTCGGTCCAGGCCCGCAGCTGCTCGCGCAGGTACGGCGAGACGTGGTTGGGGCGGCCGTTGACCAGGTTGTACGCGGGCATCACGCCGGCCACGGCACCGGCCCGCACGGTGTCGCGGAAGGCGCGCAGATCGTACTCGTGCAGCACGCGTGGCCGCACGGAGGAGGACGAGGTGTCCCTCGCGGTCTCGTTGTTGTGCGCGAGCCAGTGCTTGAGGACCGGCGCCGTGCGCCAGTGGACCGGGTGGTCGCCGCGCAGCCCGCGGGTGTACGCGGTCGCGAGGGCGGAGGTGAGCGCCGGGTCCTCCGAGTAGCCCTCCTCGTTGCGCCCCCAGAGCGGGTGGCGCAGCAGATTGACCGTGGGGGACCAGAGGTTGAGGCCCACACGGTCGTCGCGGGCGCGCATCGCGCGGGCCTCGGAGGACACGGCCCGGCCGATCCGGCGTACGAGCTCCTCGTTCCAGGTCGCGCCGAGCCCGACGGCCTGCGGGAACACCGTCGCGGGACCCATCCAGGCGACCCCGTGCAGTGCCTCCTGGCCGGTGCGGAACGCGGAGATTCCGAGCCGCTCGACGGCGGGCGCGAACTGGTGCAGGAACGCGATCCGTTCGTCCAGGGTGAGCCGCGTCAGCAGGTCGTCGACGCGCTTCGCGAACGGCAGGCTCGCGTCACGGAAGGGCGGTACGGGCGGCGTCTCGGCGGTCACCTGGTGTTCCCTCCGCGATGGGCCTCGAAGGTCTTTCGAAGCGCTTCGATGCTCGATCGGTCGAGGGGTGGGTGTCAAGAGACGAGCATCCGGCACCTCTGTTTCCCGCCAACACGCCAAGTGCCGCACAGATGCGCCCTGTTGTTCTCCGTCCCCGAGGAATCTTGGAAGCGGCCCTTGTGCGCCCCCAGGCGTTCACTTAACCTCGCAGCAACATCGAAGCGCTTCGACTGTCGGGCTGCCCTCTCCCCAGGGCACAGTCCTCCGAGGTCCGCTTCCGCTCGGGCAGCTCCATTCGAGACACCGCAGCCGACGGCCCCGCCCGCCGGTGTCCTGCTGTGCGCCACGAAGGGTTGACGCAATGACGCCGAACTCCGTCACATCCGCCCCCAGCCGGAGAAGATTCCTCGCCTCCACGGCCGTCGCAGCGGCCGCCGTGGCCGGCGGAACGCCTCTGCTCGCCGCCTGCGGCGGCGGCAACGACGGTGGCAAGGACGGCACCACCTCGGGGAAGGACGCCAGGAAGATCCTTCCGGCGTTCGTGGCGTCGAGCGTCGTCACGCCCGACCTACCGTCGAAGAACGGATCGGCGGCGGGGTTCACCCGCGCCATCGACCTGGGCGCGCTGAAGACGTCCGTCCCGAAGAAACTGGGCAGCGGCGGCGACCTGAAGATCATGTCGCCGTTCTGGGGCACCCCGCCGAGGGGCGACAACGCCTACTACACGGCCATGAACGAGGCCATCGGCATCAGCGCGTCCTGGCAGAACCAGGACGGCAACACCTACGACGAGAAGCTGGGCGCGATCCTGGCCTCCAGCGACATCCCGGACGTGGTGGTCGTCCCCGGCTGGAACCTGAACGGCAGGATCCCGAGCGCGATCGACGCCAAGTTCGCCGACCTCGGCCCGTATCTGTCGGGCGACAAGGTCAAGGACTACCCGAACCTCGCGGCCGTCCCCACCGACGCCTGGCAGCGTTCCATCTTCGGCGGCCGGCTGCGCGCGATCCCGATGCCCGCCTCGTACGTCACCAACATCGCGCCCTTCTACCGCAAGGACGTCTTCGCCAAGAAGGGCTACACCCTCCCCAAGTCGCCCGACGAGTTCCTGGCCTGGGCGAAGGAGGCCACCGACGCCCGGGCGAAGGTCTGGGCCTGCGACGACCTCAAGTGGACGGCCTTCAACATCTACGGCGTCCTCAACGGCAGCGACAAGGCCCTGTGGTGGGACCTGAGGGACGGCAAACTCGTCAACCGGATCGAGACCGACGAATACCTCGAAGCCCTGGAATGGACGCGCAAGCTGTACGCGGCGGGCGTGGTCCACCCCGACGCCAGGGCCGTCAAGGGCGACGCGTCCAACCGCTTCACCGCGGGCCAGTCCCTCGTGTTCAACGGCGACCTGTCCTACTGGTACGGCTCGACGGCCGAACAGCGCACCCAGAAGACCGACTTCGAGATGGGGGCCTTCGACATCTTCGGCCCCGACGGCGGCGACCCCACGCTCTGGGCCACCCAGCCCGCCGGCATCTTCACCTTCGTCAGCCGGAAGGCGTCCGAGCGGCAGATCAAGGACTTCCTCGCGCTCGCCGACTTCTGCGCGGCCCCGTACGGCACCAAGGAGTACATGCTCACGGTGTACGGAGTCGAGGGCACCGACTACACCGTCAAGAACGGCCTGCCCACCAAGACCGCCAAGGGCACCAACGAGGTCAACGGCGCCTACGACTACACCGGCGACCCGGCCGCCTACCTCGCCCACCCCGATCTGCCGGAGATCGCCAGGCTCCAGGTCGAATGGCAGCAGCGCATGGGCGCCTTCACCAGGAAGTCCTCCTTCTACGGCCTGACCATCACCGAACCCAACCGGTGGACCAACCTCGCCAACGACTTCGAACAGCTGGAGGACGACATCGTCCGCGGCCGCAAGAAGACCGGCGACATGCAGCAGGCCGTCGCGGACTGGAAGCGCAAGGGCGGCGACGACCTGCGCGCCTGGTACGGGAAGCTGCTCGACGACAACGGCTCCGCGGCCAAGTGACCGAGGAGAGCGCCGGACAGCGCGAGGGGAAACCGGCCTTCCGGCTGCGGCTGCGACGCGACCGCACCCTGATCCTGATGACCCTGCCCGCGATCGCGCTGCTGCTCGTCTTCACCTACCTCCCCGTGCTGGGCAACGTCGTCGCCTTCCAGGACTACGACCCCTACCTCGGCGACAACGGCTTCTCCGCGATGTTCCTGAGCCCCTGGACCGGTCTGGAGAACTTCCGGCGGATCTTCGCTGACCCGGGGTTCTGGCACGCGGTGCAGAACACCTTCGTCCTGTTCCTCCTCCAGCTCGTGCTGTACTTCCCGATCCCGGTCGCCCTCGCGCTGCTCATCAACAGCGTGGTCAGGCCCCGGGTCCGGGCCGTCGCCCAGGCGGTCATGTACCTCCCGCACTTCTTCTCCTGGGTCCTCGTCGTCACCGTCTTCCAGCAGATCCTCGGCGGGGCGGGCATCATCGCCCAGACCCTGCGCCGGCACGGCCACCAGGGCATCGACCTGATGACCGACCCCGGGATCTTCAAGTTCCTGGTGACCGCCGAGGGCGTCTGGAAGGACGCGGGCTGGGGCATCATCGTCTTCCTCGCCGCCCTGTCGTCCGTACCGCCCGACCTGTACGAGGCCGCAGCCATGGACGGAGCCGGGCGCCGGCGGCGGATGTGGCACATCACCCTGCCCGCGCTGCGCCCGGTGATCGCCCTGCTCCTGGTGCTGCGCGTGGGCGACGCGCTCACCGTCGGCTTCGAGCAGCTCCTGCTCCAGCGCGACGCCGTGGGCCCCGGAGCCTCCGAGGTCCTGGACACCTACGTGTGGTGGAACGGCATCCGCAACCAGGACTTCGGCTACGCGGCCGCGGCCGGACTGATCAAGGGCGTGATCGGCCTGGGGCTCGTCCTGACCGCCAACAAGGTCGCCCACCTCATGGGCGAGCAGGGGGTGTACGAGAAATGACCGCTGCGACCAGGGACCCGTGGGACAGGGCCGGCCGCTGGGCCGCGCCGCCCCGGCCGGCCTGGGAGGAGGAACCGTCGAAGGCCGGCCTCGCGGGCAAGGGACTCGTCCTGGTCCTGGCGGCCTGCGCGATCCTCTTCCCGCTCTGGATCGTCGTCGTCACCAGCCTCCAGTCGAAGCGGACCATCGACGCGGCGGGCGGCCTGGTCGTCGTCCCCCGGGGCGTCAGCCTCGTCGCCTACAGGGAACTGCTCACCGGCGGCCAGGTGCAGCGCGCCGCGCTCGTCAGCCTCGGCGTGACCCTGACCGGCACCCTGTTCAGCATGGCGGTCTCCGTCCTGTGCGCCTACGGTCTCTCGCGCGCCGGATCGCTGGGCCACCGCGGGCTCCTGATGCTGCTGCTCGCCACCATGTTCTTCGGCGCCGGGCTCATCCCCACCTATCTGCTGGTGCAGGCGCTCGGCCTCACCGACACCTATCTCGCGCTGATCCTGCCCAGCGCGGTGAGCGTCTTCAACATCCTGGTGCTGCGGGCGTTCTTCATGGGCATCTCACCCGAACTCGTCGACAGTGCCCGGATCGACGGCGCGGGCGACTGGCGCATCCTGTGGCAGATCGTGATGCCGCTCTCCCGGCCCGTCCTCGCGGTCATCTCGCTGTTCTACGCGGTCGGTTACTGGAGCGCCTGGTTCAACGCCTCCATCTACCTGACCGACCAGGACATGATGCCGCTCCAGAACGTCATGATCCAGCTGGTCCAGAAGCAGGAGCGCCCGGTCGGACTCGCCACCCAGATCAACACCGGCCAACTGTCGCCGCTCGCCGTCCAGATGGCCGTCATGGTGATGGCGTTGCTGCCCGTCGCGGTCCTCTCGCCCTTCGTCCAGCGGCACTTCAAGAAGGGCATGCTCACCGGCGCCGTGAAGGGCTGAACAGCTCCTTCCCTCCCCTTCTTCATCGAGGTGGCTCATGCGCACGCGCGGCGGAACCGCTCCGGAGCCCGGCAGGCCGGGTCCGGGCGACGCCACCCGGGGCCGCATCCTGTTCGGCGGCGACTACAACCCCGAGCAGTGGCCCGAGGAGACCTGGCACGAGGACGTCCGGCTGATGAAGGAGGCCCGCGTCAACTCCGTCACGCTCGGTGTCTTCTCCTGGGCCAGGATCGAACCCCGGCCGGGGGCGCGGGAGTTCGGCTGGCTGGACCGGCTGATGGACCTGATGCACGAGCACGGCGTCGGCGTCGTCCTCGCCACCCCCACCTCCTCGCCGCCGCCCTGGATGGGCCGGCTGCACCCCGAGACCCTGCCGAGGGACGAGGAGGGCCGCACCGAATGGTGGGGCTCCCGGCAGCACTTCTCGCACTCCAGCGCCGTCTACCGCCGCTGCGCCGCCGCCATCACCGAGGACCTGGCCGCCCGCTACGCGAGCCACCCCGCCCTCACGCTGTGGCACATCAACAACGAGTACTGCACCTTCGACTACGGCGACGAGGCGGCCGCCGCCTTCCGGCACTGGCTCCGGAACCGGTACGGCACCCTCGAAGCGCTCAACACGGCCTGGGGAACGGCCTTCTGGGGCCAGGGCTACGACGGCTGGCACGAGATCCTGCCGCCGCGTCACGCGCACTACCTGAAGAACCCGGCGCAGGTCCTCGACTTCAGACGCTTCACCTCCGACATGCTTCTGGAGTGTTACGTCGCCGAGCGGGACATCGTGCGCCGTCACAGCCCCGGCATCCCGGTGACCAGCAACTTCATGCCGATGTGGGTCGGCCAGGACGCCTGGCGCTGGGCCGGGGAGGAGGACGTCGTCTCGGTCGACCTCTACCCCGACCCGCGCGACCCCCTCGGCGCACAGCACGGGGCGCTCGTCCAGGACATGACCCGCTCGCAGGCGGCGGGCGGCCCCTGGATGCTCATGGAGCAGGCGGCCGGAGCGGTCAACTGGCGCGGGGTGAACCACCCCAAGCCGCGCGGGCTGAACCGGCTGTGGTCGCTCCAGGCCGTCGCGCGCGGCGCCGACGCCGTCTGCTACTTCCAGTGGCGGCAGTCCCGGCAGGGCGCGGAGAAGTTCCACTCCGGGATGATCGGCCACGCCGGTGAACAGGGCCGCGGCTTCCGGGAGATCAAGCGGATCGGCTCCGAACTCGCCCTCCTCGCACCGCGGGTGGCCGGCACCCGGGTCGCCGCGGACATCGCGGTCCTGCACGACTGGAACTCCTGGTGGGCCGCGGAGCAGGACGGCCGCCTCTCCGCCGAGATCGACTGCGCCGGGCTCGTACGGGCCTGGCACCGCGCCCTGTGGGAGGCCCACCTCACCACCGCGTTCGCCCATCCCGAGCACGACCTGTCCGCGTACCGCATGGTCGTCGTGCCTCAGCTGTACCTGCTCACGGACACCGCGATCGAGAACCTGCTCGCCCACGCGCGCGCCGGCGGCACCCTCGTCTGCGGCTTCCTCACCGGCGTCGCCGACGAGGACGACCGGGTGCGCCCGGGAGGCATGGACGAGCGGCTGCGTGAACTGTTCGGCATCCGCACGCTGCACGAATGGTGGCCGCTGGAGGCGGGCGAGCAGGTGGCGTGCGACGGGTTCACGGGCACGCTCTGGTCCGAGGAGATCGATCCCGACCCCGCCGCGGCCGTCGAGGCGCGGTACCGCGGCGGAGAGCTGGACGGGATGCCCGCCGTGCTCCGCCGCGGCACCGTCCGCTACCTCTCCACCCTCCCCGAACCGGCGGCCCTGCGCGCACTGCTGGCCGAGGCGGCCGACGGCGCGGGCGTCCGGCCTGTGCTCGACGGGCTGCCCGACGGCGTCGAGGCCGTCCGGCGCGGCGAACTGCTCTTCCTGCTCAACCACGGGCGCGACCCGGTGACCGTCGAGGTGCCCGGCAGCCATCGTGACCTGCTCGGCGGCGCGCTCGTGCGGGACTCCGTACGCCTGGAGCGTCTCGGAGCGGCGGTGCTCGCCCCATGACCGACGAGGACCGCCCCCGCACCCGCGCGGACCGCTCCGGCAGGGGCGGCGGGCGGTACTCCGGCCCCGTCCACGGCACCTGGGAACCCCGGCCCGCCGCCCGCTGGGAGGACGCCTTCCTGAGCGGGAACGGCACCCACGGCGCCATGGTGTCCGGTGATCCGGACGACGACCGGGTCATCGTCAACCATCACCGGCTGGTCCGCCCGAACGGCAGCGCAGGGGCGCGCCCGCCCGAACTCGCCGACCGCCTCGCCGACGTACAGGACCGGCTGCTGGCCGGGGACGTGACGGCCGGGGAGGACTTCACCGACGGCCGGCCGCTGCTGTGGGTCCAGCCCTTCCACCCGGCGTTCCAGGTGCGGCTGCGCCGCCCGGCCCGGGAACCGGGGGAGTACCGGCGCGAGGCCGACTTCACCACGGGGGTGGTCCGTTCCGTGTGCGGTGAGAGGCGCAGCGAGGTCTTCGTCTCGCGCGCCGACGACGTGATCACGCAGTACGTCACCGCTCCCGGCCCCACAGCCGAGGTGACGCTCGACCACCGGCTGCCGGGGGCGCCCGCGGACCTGGCGGTGGAGCACGGAGCCGTCCCCACCCCCGAGGGCGCCCTGCTCACCCTGTGCGCCCGCTATCCGGGCAGCGACCTCTCGTACACCGGGATCACGCTTCTCCTCACGGACGGCGCCGTCCGTCCGGGCCCTTCCGGCGTACGGGTCGAGGGCGCCCGCTCGATGCTGCTGCTCACCCGGGTGCGCCGCCACCCGGGCGACCTGGACGCCCTCGCGGAGCTCCGCTCTCTGCGCGGCCTGCTGCCCCGCGCCGGCCGTACGGCCAAGAGCGCGGGGCACGCCCACGCCCGTCTGCTCGCCCGCCACACCGCCCTGCACCGCGCCGCCTATCTGCGGGTCACCCTCGACCTCGGCGCCGATCCCGCCGAGCGCGCCCTGCCCGGATCGGAGCTGGTCGGGCGGCCGAGGAGCCCGGCCCTGCTGGAACGGCTCTTCGCGGCCGGCCGCCACCACCTGCTGTCGGCCTCCGGGACGCTGCCGCCGCGGCTGACCGGCCTGTGGACCGGCGACTGGGACACCGCGTGGTCCGGGGCGTTCACCACGGACGCCAACCTCAATCTCCAGACGGCGTCGGCCGCCGCGGCCGTCCTCCCCGAGGTCACCGAGGCCCACGCGGCCCTGGTCCACGCCCAGTTGCCGCACTGGCGGGACAACGCGAGAGCGGTCTTCGGCACGCGCGGGGTGCTCGCCCCCGCCCACACCGACGGCGAGTCGGGACACCTGTACCACTTCAGCCGCGCCTACCCGCTGCATGTGTGGAGCGCGGGTGCCGACTGGCTGCTCAAGCCGCTCGTGGACCACGACGAGACCTATGGCGTGCGCGATCCTCGGCTGGCCGCCGCGCTCGCCGAGACCGCGTTGTTCTACGAGGACTTCCTCACCCGGACCGACGAGGAAGGACACCTGGTGATCGTGCCGTCCTACTCGCCGGAGAACCGTCCCGCGAACGCGAGTTGGGTCACCGTCAACGCCGCCATGGACCTCTCGGCGGCCCGGCACGCCCTGCGCACGGCCGCCGCCCGCTGTCCGGGCCCGGACGGCGGGCGATGGCGGGCGCTCGCCGACCGGCTGCCGCCGCACCGGGTCAACGCCGAGGGGGCGCTGGCCGAATGGGCCCGTCCCGGACTCCTCGACACCTACGACCACCGCCATCTCAGCCACCTGTACGGTGTCTGGCCGCTCGACGAGATCAACCCCTACGACACCCCCCGGCTGGCCGAGGCGGCCCGTCGCGCCCTCGAACTGCGCGGCGCCGAGAACGACTCGGCGCACGGCCATCTCCATCACGCCCTGATCGCCGCCCGCCTGCGGGACGCCGGACGCGTGACCGACTCCCTGGGCAAGGTCCTGGCCGGGGACTTCTTCCACGCCTCCCTGATGAGCGGCCACTACCCCGGCCGGCGCGTCTACAACGCCGACGCCGCCCACACGCTGCCCGCCGTCCTCATCGAGGCGCTGATCCAGTCCACACCGCGGCGACTGGTGCTCTTCCCCGCGCGTCCGGCCGGTCTGCCCTGCGGCGTACTCCGGGGCGTCCGCACCCGGTTCGGCGCCACGGCCGACCTGGTCTGGACCCCCGAGGGCGCTTCCGCCGTCCTGCGGCCGGACCGCTCCTGCCACGTCGAGCTCGTGACGCCCTCCGGCACGGCACCCCTGTCCCTGGACGCCGGAGAGGACCGCGTCCTCACCCTGGGGCCGCCGCCCTAGGGCGTGTCCGGCTCGGCGACGGGCAGGCGTGCCCCGTCGCGCAGGAACAGCGGGATGCGGTCCAGCGGCGCGTCCACCGTCACCGCCGCGCCTCCCTCGTACGTCACCCCGGTCCACGCGTCCGTCCAGCGGGCGCCCGCCGGGAGGTAGGCCGTACGGGCCGTGGCGCCCGCGGTGAGGACCGGCGCGACCAGCAGGTCAGGGCCGAGGAGGTAGGCGTCGTCCACCGACCAGGCCGCCTTGTCGCCGGGGAACTCCAGGAGCAGCGGGCGCATCACCGGCAGCCCCTCCTCGTGCGCCTCCCGCATGACCTCCAGCAGATACGGCTTCAGGCGTTCCCGCAGCCGCAGGTACCGCTCCATGACGGCACCGGCCTCCTCGCCGTACGACCAGACCTCGTTCGGACCGCCGGTCATGGCCGGGCCGAGCGGAAGCCCCGGGTCGCGGAAGCCGTGCAGCCGCATGAGCGGCGACAGCGCGCCGAACTGGAACCAGCGGACCATGACCTCGCGGTACGCCGGGTCGTCCGGGTCGCCGCCGTGGAAGCCCCCGATGTCGGTGTTCCACCAGGGGATGCCGGACAGCGCGGTGTTGAGACCTGCGGCGATCTGACGGCGCAGGGTCGCGAAGTCGGTGCCGATGTCGCCCGACCACAGGGCCGCCCCGTAGCGCTGACTGCCCGCCCAGGCCGAGCGGTTGAGGGAGATGATCTCCGTCTCCCCGGCGGCGCGCAGCCCCTCGTAGAAGGTGCGGGCGTTCTCGCGGGGGTAGAGGTTGCCGACTTCGAGTCCTGGGCCCGCGTGATAGCGGAGGTTCTCGGAGAAGCCCGGCTTCAGCTCCGGCTCGCAGGCGTCCAGCCAGAAGGCCGAGATGCCGTACGGATCGAAGTAGTTGTCCTTCACCCGCGACCAGACGAACTCCCGCGCCTCGGGGTTCGTGGCGTCGTAGAAGGCCACCTGGACCGTGGAGGCGACCTGCTTGTCCGGCCAGTCGGCGTGCGCCATCGGCCCGTACTCGGTCCCGATGAGATGGCCCCGCTGCTCCATGAGCCCGTGGTTCTCGGACAGGGGCGAGACCGACGGCCAGACGGACACGACCAGTTTGACGCCGAGACCGGCGAGTTCGGCCTGCATGGCCGCCGGGTCGGGCCACTCGGCCGGGTCGAACTTCCAGTCGCCGAGGTGGGTCCAGTGGAAGAAGTCGCAGACGATGACCGACAGCGGCAGCCCCCGGCGCTTGTACTCCCGTGCCACGCCGAGGAGTTCGTCCTGGGTGCGGTAGCGCAGCTTGCACTGCCAGAAACCGGCCGCCCACTCGGGCAGCATCGGCGTCCTGCCGGTCGCCGCGCTGTAGCGGCGCTGGGCGTCGGCCGGGGTGCCCGCGGTGATCCAGTAGTCGATCTGCCGGGCCGAGTCGGCGACCCAGCGGGTGCCGTTGCCCGCGAGCTCCACCCGGCCGATCGCCGGGTTGTTCCACAGGAGGGTGTAGCCGCGGCTGGAGGTGAGCACCGGCACGGTGACCTCGGCGTTGCGCTGGACCAGGTCCAGGACCGCGCCCTTCTGGTCGAACAGCCCGTGCTGGTGCTGCCCGAGGCCGTACAGCCGCTCGCCCTCGTACGCGGCGAAGCGCTGCTCCAGCCGGTGGTGGCCGTTGCCCGTGGGGGTGTACAGCCGCGACCCCGGCCACCAGAAGTGGGCGCGTTCCTCGGCGAGGAGTTCGGCGCCGTCGGCGGTGCGGGTGAAACGGATCAGTCCCTCGGCGCTCATCCCGACCCTCAGCGCCCCCACCGTCAACAGGGCCTCGCCGTCACGGAGTTCCAGCGTGCTCGCGGTGTCCTCCGGCTCGTCGAGCAGGGCGCCGGGCAGCCCTTCGAGCAGGGGGCCGCCGAGCCGGGCGCGCACCCGGACCGCGTCGGGGCCCCACGGCTCGATCCGGACGGTCTCGGTGCGGCCGCTCCACTCCAGCGCTCCGCCGCGTTCACGGAACGTGCCGACGGTCGGGGAGGACTGCGCGAGACCCGCCTGGGGCCGGATGGCGGCGGACTGGTTCACGTGGATGGCTCCTGACGGAGTGCAGACATGAAGGAGTGCCCTGACGGGCGACCGGTTCAGGAAGCGGCCGGGGCCGGCCCCGTGCTCGCCCGTACGGTCAGCTCGGGTGCGATCAGGACGACTTCGTCCTTGCCGCGGCCTTCGAGCTTGGCGATCAGGCGCTCGACGGCATGGCGGCCCATGTCCTGCGCGGGGATCGCGACCGACGTCAGCCGCACCGAGGCCTGGGTGGCGACCTGGTCCGGGCAGACGGCGACCACCGAGACGTCCTCGGGCACGGCACGGCCCTGTTGGCGCAGCAGCGCGAGCAGGGGTTCGACCGCCGACTCGTTCTGCACGACGAAGCCCGTGGTGCCCGGACGCTCGTCGAGGATGCGGGCGAGGGTGAGGGCCATCGCGTCGTAGCCGCCCTCGCAGGGCCGGTGCAGCACACGCAGCCCCAGCTCCCGCGCGCGGGCGCGCAGCCCGTCGAGCGTGCGCTCGGCGAAGCCGGTGTGCCGCTCGTAGACGGCGGGGGCCTCGCCGATGACAGCGATGTCACGGTGGCCGAGCAGTGCCAGATGCTCGGCGCACAGCGCGCCCGTCGCCCCGAAGTCGAGGTCGACGCAGGTCAGGCCGGTGGTGTCGGCGGGGAGGCCGATGAGCACGGACGGCCGGTCCGTCTCGCGCAGCAGCGGCAGACGCTCGTCGTCGAGCTCGACGTCCATCAGGATCATCGCGTCGGCGAGCCCGCTGCCGGTGACCCGGCGCACCGCGTCGGGCCCCTCCTCGCCGGTGAGCAGCAGGACGTCGTAGCCGTGGTTGCGGGCGTTGGTGGCCACCGCGATGGCGATCTCCATCATCACGGGTACGTACATGTCGGTGCGCAGCGGAACCATCAGCGCGATGATGTTGGACCGGCTGCTCGCCAGTGCACGGGCGCCCGCGTTCGGGTGGTAGCCGAGTTCCCGGATGCTCTGTTCGACCCGCAGGCGGGTGCTCGCGGAGATGGACCGCTTGCCGCTGAGGACGTAGCTCACCGTGCTCGCCGAGACTCCGGCGTGCTGGGCGACCTCGGCGAGGGTGACCATCCGGCTCTCCCAGATCTGTGAAGCGCTTCGACGGGGCGCGCCATCCCGATAGGGGCGCATGCGGGTGGTTCGACCCTAGCCGCGTGAAGGAATCGTGTCCATAGCTGTCGAAGCGCTTCGACAGCCGTATTCCCGCGGTCGCCGCCCCGGGCCCCACCTGCCCCCGGGGCGGCGAAGGAGACCGGTTCACGGACGGCCCAATGGGCCGTTCGCTGCGCGAGGACTGGTGGGGTCGTCCGGAATCCGGTAAATACGATCGAGTAGAACCGGTCGGTAACGGACTGCCCCAAGATCCCTATTCGCGGCGAGGTGAGCCTCATGTCCGCAACACCCCACCAGCCCACAGTCACCGAACGTGAGGCCCGACAAGTCGCCGAGGCCGCACGCGAACAGGGCTGGCAGAAGCCCAGCTTCGCCAAGGAACTCTTCCTCGGCCGCTTCCGGCTCGACCTCATCCACCCGCACCCGCTCCCCGCCGACGAGGACACCCTGCGCGGCGAGGAGTTCCTGGCCAAACTGCGGGACTTCTGCGAGACGAAGATCGACTCCGCCCGGATCGAGCGCGAGGCCCGCATCCCGGACGAGACCATCACCGGGCTCAAGGAGCTCGGCGCCCTCGGCATGAAGATCGACACCAAGTACGGCGGCCTCGGCCTCACCCAGGTGTACTACAACAAGGCCCTCGCCCTGGTCGGCTCCGTGAACCCGGCCCTCGGCGCGCTGCTCTCCGCCCATCAGTCGATCGGCGTTCCGCAGCCCCTGAAACTCTTCGGCACCCAGGAACAGCGGGACACCTTCCTGCCCCGCTGCGCCCGCACCGACATCTCCGCCTTCCTGCTCACCGAGCCGGACGTCGGCTCCGACCCGGCACGGCTGGCCACGACCGCCGTCCGGGAAGGCGACGACTACATCCTCGACGGGGTGAAACTCTGGACGACCAACGGTGTCGTCGCCGACCTCCTCGTCGTCATGGCCCGCGTACCGAAGTCCGAGGCCGGCAAGGGCGGCATCACGGCCTTCGTGGTGGAGGCGTCCTCGGAGGGCGTCACCGTCGAGAACCGCAACGCGTTCATGGGCCTGCGCGGCCTGGAGAACGGCGTCACCCGCTTCCACCGGGTGCGGGTGCCGGCCGCCAACCGCATCGGACCCGAGGGCGCGGGCCTGAAGATCGCCCTCACCACCCTCAACACCGGCCGCCTCTCGCTTCCCGCCATGTGCGCGGGCGCGGGCAAGTGGTGTCTGAAGATCGCCCGCGAGTGGACGTCGGTGCGTGAGCAGTGGGGCAAGCCGGTCGCCTTCCACGAGGCCGTCGGCGCCAAGATCTCCTTCATCGCGGCGACCACCTTCGCGCTCGAAGCGGTCCTTGACCTCTCCTCGCAGATGGCCGACGAGAACCGCAACGACATCCGTATCGAGGCCGCCCTCGCCAAGCTGTACGGCTCCGAGATGGCCTGTCTGATGGCCGACGAACTGGTCCAGATCCGCGGCGGCCGCGGCTTCGAGACGGCCGCGTCGCTGGCGGCCCGCGGCGAACGCGCCGTCCCCGCGGAACAGGTCCTGCG
Source organism: Streptomyces sp. f51 (assembly GCF_037940415.1). NCBI lineage: Bacteria > Bacillati > Actinomycetota > Actinomycetes > Kitasatosporales > Streptomycetaceae > Streptomyces > Streptomyces sp. f51. The sequence continues at coordinate 5,572,343 of NZ_CP149798.1, forward strand.
CGACCTGCGCATCAACCGCATCTTCGAGGGCTCCACCGAGATCATGCACCTGCTGATCGCCCGGGAGGCCGTCGACGCCCACCTCTCGGTGGCCGGCGACCTCATCGACCCCGACAAGTCCCTCTCGGAGAAGGCGAAGGCGGGCGCGAACGCCGGCGTCTTCTACGCCAAGTGGCTCCCGAAGCTGGTGGCGGGCCCCGGCAGGATCCCGCGTTCGTACGGCGAGTTCCGGCACGACGTGGACCTCTCCACCCATCTGCGCTACGTCGAGCGCAGCTCCCGCAAGCTCGCCCGGTCCACCTTCTACGCGATGTCGCGCTGGCAGGGCCGGATGGAGACCAAGCAGGGCTTCCTGGGCCGGATCGTCGACATCGGCGCCGAGCTGTTCGCGATGAGCGCGGCCTGCGTACGGGCCGAACTCCTGCGCACCCAGGGAGAGCACGGGCGCGAGGCCTACCAGCTCGCCGACGCCTTCTGCCGTCAGTCCCGCATCCGGGTCGAGGAACTCTTCGGACGTCTGTGGAGCAACACCGACGACATCGACCGCAAGGTCGTCAAGGGAGTCCTGTCCGGCACCTACACCTGGCTGGAGGAAGGCGTCCTCGACCCGTCCGGCGACGGCCCCTGGATCGCCGACGCCACGCCCGGCGCCAGCACCAGGGAGAACGTGCACCGGCCCATCCGCTGACCGATTCCCCGGTGGAGCGAGGTCACCCCCCGTCCGCCGCCGCGCTGCTTGCCGCGCCGAAGCAGGGCGCCGACAATGAACGCGACGGCGAACGGGGAACTCCACCGAGACGCCCTGGCGGTTCCCCGGCACCGGCCGTGCCGGACTGCGAGGGATTCCCATGCCAGCAAAAGGGCTCGATGCCATCACCGGAAGGATCATGCGGGCGGGCGAGGGCCGGATGCTGCACCGCCTCGAACACCTCGCCGCGCAGGTCGGCTCCCTCGAAGAGGGCTTCAGTACCCTGAGCGACGGGGAACTCCATTCCCTCACACCGGAGTTCAAGCAACGCCTCGCCGCCGGTGAGAGCCTGGACGACCTGCTGCCCGAGGCCTTCGCCGCGATGCGCGAGGCGTCCCGCCGTGTCCTCGGCATGCGCCACTTCGACGTCCAGGTCATGGGCGGAGCGGCGCTGCATCTCGGCCACATCGCCGAGATGCAGACGGGGGAGGGCAAGACGCTCGTCGCCACCCTGCCCGTCTATCTCAACGCCCTGACCGGCGACGGAGTCCACCTCGTCACCGTCAACGACTACCTCGCCCGCCGGGACGCCGAGTGGATGGGGCGCGCCTACCGCTTCCTCGGCCTGAGCGTCGGCGTCCTGGAGGCGGAGTCGACCCCCGCCGAGCGCCGCGCCCAGTACGCCCGCGACGTCACCTACGGCACCAACACCGAGTTCGGCTTCGACTACCTGCGCGACAACATGGCCTGGTCCGACGACGAACTCGTCCAGCGCGGGCACCACTTCGCGATCGTCGACGAGGCCGACTCGATCCTCATCGACGAGGCCCGCACCCCGCTGATCATCTCCGGCCCGGCCGACCAGCCCACGCACTGGTACGAGGCCTTCGCCGCCTTCGCCGGGCACATGGACGGCGTACGGGTGCAGGAGGAGCGGTTCACCGGCCCGGCCGACAAGGAACGCCTCGCGGGACTGCGGGCCAGGTACGACTACGAGTACGACCCGAAGAAACGCACCGTGTCGATCCTGGACCCCGGCGTCGACTACCTCCAGGACCAGCTCGGCATCGACAGCCTCTACGAATCCGACCACACCCCCCTCATCGGACACCTGAACAACGCCCTCAAGGCCAAGGAACACTTCAAGCGGGACAAGGACTACGTCGTCGTCGACGGCGAGGTGCTGATCGTCGACGAACACACCGGCCGCATCCTCGCCGGCCGGCGCTACAACGAGGGACTGCACCAGGCCATCGAGGCCAAGGAAGGCGTAGCGATCAAGGCCGAGAACCAGACGCTCGCCACGATCACCCTCCAGAACTTCTTCCGCCTCTACGGCAAGCTGGCCGGCATGACCGGGACCGCCATGACCGAGGCGGCCGAGTTCCACCAGATCTACCACCTGCACGTCGTCCCGATCCCCACCAACCGGCCCATGGTCCGGCGGGACGACCCCGACCAGATCTACCGCACCGAGGAGGCGAAGTACGCCGCGATCCTCGCCGACATAGCCCGGCAGCACGAGGTGGGCCGGCCGGTGCTCGTCGGCACCACCTCCGTCGGGAAGTCCGAGGTCCTCTCCGCGCTGCTGCGCCGCCACGGCATCCGGCACGAGGTGCTCAACGCCAAGAACCACCGGCGCGAGGCCGGGATCGTCGCCCAGGCCGGACGCCGGGGCGCGGTCACCGTCGCCACCAACATGGCCGGCCGCGGCACCGACATCATGCTCGGCGGCAATCCGGAGGCGATGGCGCTCGCCGAGACGGGCGAGGACGCGGACCCGGGGGAGCGGCGCAGGGTGCTCGACCGGATCACCGCCGCGGCCACGGCCGAGCACGACGAGGTCACGGCGCTCGGCGGCCTGTACGTGCTGGGCACCGAGCGTCACGAGTCGCGGCGCATCGACAACCAGCTGCGGGGCCGCTCCGGCCGCCAGGGCGACCCCGGGGCCTCGTGCTTCTACCTCTCCCTCGAGGACGACCTCATGCGGCTGTTCCGGGCCAACGTCGTCGACCGCGTGATGTCCATGGCCCACGTCCCCGACGACGTACCGATCGAGAACAAGATGGTCACCCGCGCCATCGCCTCCGCCCAGGCACAGCTCGAACAGCAGCACTTCGAGTCGCGCAAGGACGTCCTGAAGTTCGACGAGGTCCTCAACCGGCAGCGCACGCTCATCTACGCCCAGCGCCGCCGCGTCCTGGCGGGCGAGGACCTGAGCGAACAGATCCGCCACTTCATGGAGGACACGGTCCGGGCCTACATCGAGCGCGAGACCGGCGAGGGTTTCGGCGAGGAGTGGGACCTGGAACGGCTGTGGGCCGCGCTCCGGCAGCTCTACCCCGTGGGGATCACGGTCGGGGAACTGGAGGACCGCCACGGGAGCCGTGACGACCTGACCACCGAGCGGATCGTCGAGACCGTCACCGAGGACATCCGCGCCCGCTACGCCGAACGCGAGTCCGCGCTCGGCTCCGGGCCCCTGCGCGACCTGGAGCGTCTGGTCGTCCTGTCCGTCCTCGACCGCAAGTGGCGCGAGCACCTCTACGAGATGGACTACCTGCGCGAGGGCATCGGGCTGCGCTGGACGCTCGGCCGCGAGCCGATCATCGAGTACGAGCGCGAGGGCTACGACCTGTACGGAGCCATGACCGACGCCATCAAGGAGGAGTCCGTCGGCTACGTCTTCAACCTCGGCCCGGAGCCCCCCGCCCCCGGAACCCTGGAGCGGCGCGACCGCGCCGACGGCCTCCTGTTCACCGCACCGACCCTCGACACGGCCGAGGGCGTGGTCGAAGGCGCGTTCGCCCCCGCCCCGGGGCCCGCGCCCGCGACCGCCCCTCCCGCACCGCCCGGCGGACGGTCCGAACGCGGCCGCCGCGGGCCGTCGAAGCCCGCGCCCCGGCGCCGCCGCAAGCGCTGACCTGCGGATCAGTAGGGCGACGGCCCGTACGACGGCCCCGCGGACGGACACCGCCCCGCCCCGGCCCGTACCGCACGACCGCTCCCCGCCGGGGCCCCTCGGCACGGCCGGGCACCGGCGGTCACCGGGAGGGACGGCGGGAATGAGGGACGCCCTGTCCTTCGGCCCGCGCGATGCGGCGACAATGGGGGGATGAGCGACAGTCCAGCCCCCCTCGCTGATCCGCATCTCGTCTTCGACCCCGTGCACGGAGTCCGGGATGTCGTGATCCTCGGATCCACCGGCTCGATCGGCACCCAGGCCATCGACCTCGTGCTGCGCAACCCCGACCGGTTCCGGGTCACCGCGCTGTCCGCCGCAGGCGGCAGGGTCGACCTGCTCGCCGAGCAGGCCCACCAGCTGCGGGTACGGACCGTCGCCGTGGCGCGCGAGGACGCCGTCCCCGCGCTCAGGGAGGCCCTCGCGGCCCGGTACGCGCCCGGTGAGACGCTTCCCGACGTGCTCGCCGGACCCGACGCGGCCACCCAGGTCGCCGCCTCCGACTGCCACACCGTCCTCAACGGCATCACCGGTTCCATCGGCCTCGCGCCCACCCTCGCCGCGCTGGAGGCGGGCCGCACGCTGGCGCTCGCCAACAAGGAGTCGCTCATCGTCGGCGGGCCGCTGGTCAAGGCGCTGGCCAAGCCCGGCCAGATCATCCCGGTCGACTCCGAGCACGCGGCCCTCTTCCAGTCGCTGGCCTCCGGCACCCGCGCGGAGGTGCGCAAGCTGGTCGTGACCGCGTCCGGCGGCCCCTTCCGCGGCCGTACGAAGGCGGAGCTGGCGGACGTGAAACCCGCCGACGCCCTCGCCCACCCCACCTGGGCCATGGGCCCGGTGATCACCGTCAACTCCGCGACCCTGGTCAACAAGGGACTGGAAGTCATCGAGGCGCACCTCCTCTACGACATTCCCTTCGACCGCATTGAGGTGGTCGTGCACCCGCAGTCGTATGTCCACTCGATGGTGGAATTCACGGACGGCTCGACGATCGCCCAGGCGACACCCCCCGACATGCGGGGGCCCATCGCCATCGGCATCGGCTGGCCCGAGCGCGTCCCGGACGCGGCGCCCGCCTTCGACTGGACGAAGGCGTCGAGCTGGGAGTTCTTCCCGCTCGACAACGACGCCTTCCCCTCCGTGGGACTCGCCCGGCACGTGGGGCAGCTCGCGGGCACGGCTCCGGCGGTGTTCAATGCCGCCAACGAGGAGTGCGTGGACGCGTTCCTGAACGGCACACTGCCGTTCAACGGGATCATGGAGACCGTCACCCGGGTCGTCGAGGAACACGGCACACCGCGTACGGGAACTTCCCTGACCGTCGCGGACGTCCTCGAAGCGGAGACCTGGGCGCGCGCCCGGGCCCGGGAACTGACGGCACAGACGACAACCGCGGAGGCTCGTGCATGACGACCCTGATGATGATTCTCGGCATAGTCGTCTTCGTGCTCGGGCTGCTGATCTCGATCGCGTGGCACGAGCTGGGACATCTGTCGACGGCCAAACTCTTCGGCATCCGGGTGCCGCAGTACATGGTGGGCTTCGGGCCGACCATCTGGTCGCGCAAGAAGGGCGACACCGAGTACGGCATCAAGGCCGTTCCGCTCGGCGGCTACATCCGCATGATCGGCATGTTCCCGCCCGGCCCCGACGGCCGGATCGAGGCCCGCTCGACCTCCCCGTTCCGGGGCATGATCGAGGACGCCCGGTCGGCCGCCTTCGAGGAACTCCAGCCCGGTGACGAGACCCGCCTCTTCTACACGCGCAAGCCGTGGAAGCGCGTGATCGTGATGTTCGCCGGCCCCTTCATGAACCTCGTGCTCGCCGTCGCGATCTTCCTCGGCGTGATGATGACGTTCGGCGTCCAGACCCAGACCACCACGGTCGGCAAGGTCTCCGACTGCGTCATCCAGCAGAGCGAGAACCGCACCAAGTGCGCCAAGGACGACCAGGCGGCACCCGCCAAGGCCGCCGGCCTCAGGGGCGGCGACAAGATCGTCGCGTTCGACGGCAGGCCCGTCGCCGACTGGTCGGCCCTCCAGTCCGACATCCGGGCCAACCCCGGCAAGGACGTCACGATCACCGTCGAGCGCAAGGGGCAGCAGGTCGCCCTGAAGGCCCACCTCATCAAGAACCAGGTGAGCAAGACCGACGGCAACGGCGGCTACGTCGAGGGCAAGTACGTGTACGCCGGCTTCCTCGGCTTCACGCCCGCCTCCGGCATCCTCCAGCAGTCCTTCGGCCAGTCCGTGACCCGCATGGGCGACATGATGCAGAACGGCATCGAGTCCCTGGTGTCGCTGCCCGGCAAGGTCCCCGACCTGTGGAACGCGGCCTTCGACGACGCCCCGCGCAAGGCCGACTCCCCGATGGGCGTGGTCGGCGCGGCCCGCATCGGCGGCGACGTCTTCACCCTGGACATCCCCGCGTCGCAGCAGGTCGCGATGATGCTGCTGCTCGTCGCCGGGTTCAACCTCTCCCTGTTCCTGTTCAACATGCTCCCGCTGCTCCCGCTCGACGGCGGGCACATCGCGGGCGCCCTGTGGGAGTCCCTGCGGCGGAACGTCGCCCGGGTGATGCGCCGCCCGGACCCGGGCCCGTTCGACGTGGCGAAGCTGATGCCGGTGGCCTACGTGGTGGCCGGGATCTTCGTCTGCTTCACGGTCCTCGTCCTGATCGCGGACGTGGTCAATCCGGTGAAGATCTCGTAGTCGTACCGCATGGATGGCGGCCGGACACCTCGGGTGTCCGGCCGTCGTTCGTTGAGGGGGTTTGAACGTGGGGGCGTGATGTGCCCGGTGGTGCGCCCGTACCGTAATCTCGAAGCCCGGAGCCCACGATTTCCGGGACCTTGATCCACAACTTGGGGTTGCACAGCAGATGACTGCGATTTCTCTCGGCATGCCGTCCGTTCCGACCAAGCTGGCCGAGCGCCGCAAGACCCGGCAGATCCAGGTCGGGACCGTCGCCGTGGGCGGAGACGCTCCCGTCTCGGTGCAGTCGATGACGACCACGCGTACGTCGGACATCGGCGCCACGCTTCAGCAGATCGCCGAGCTGACCGCGTCCGGCTGCCAGATCGTGCGGGTGGCCTGTCCCACCCAGGACGACGCGGACGCGCTCGCCACCATCGCCAAGAAGTCGCAGATCCCCGTCATCGCGGACATCCACTTCCAGCCGAAGTACGTGTTCGCCGCGATCGACGCCGGCTGCGCCGCCGTCCGCGTCAACCCCGGCAACATCAAGCAGTTCGACGACCAGGTCAAGGAGATCGCGCGGGCCGCCAAGGACACCGGCACCCCGATCCGCATCGGCGTCAACGCGGGCTCGCTCGACAAGCGCCTGCTCCAGAAGTACGGCAAGGCCACGCCCGAGGCGCTGGTCGAGTCCGCGCTGTGGGAGGCCTCCCTCTTCGAGGAGCACGACTTCCGGGACATCAAGATCTCGGTCAAGCACAACGACCCCGTCGTCATGGTCAACGCCTACCGCCAGCTCGCCGCCGCCTGCGACTACCCGCTGCACCTCGGCGTCACCGAGGCGGGCCCCGCCTTCCAGGGCACCATCAAGTCGGCCGTGGCCTTCGGCGCCCTGCTCTCCGAGGGCATCGGCGACACCATCCGCGTCTCCCTGTCCGCCCCGCCGGTCGAGGAGGTCAAGGTCGGCCTCCAGATCCTCCAGTCGCTGAACCTGCGCCAGCGCGGCCTGGAGATCGTCTCCTGCCCGTCCTGCGGCCGCGCCCAGGTCGACGTCTACAAGCTGGCCGAGGAAGTCACCGCCGGCCTCACCGGCATGGAGGTCCCGCTCCGCGTCGCCGTCATGGGCTGTGTCGTCAACGGTCCCGGCGAGGCCCGCGAGGCCGACCTCGGTGTCGCCTCCGGCAACGGCAAGGGCCAGATCTTCGTCAAGGGCGAGGTCATCAAGACCGTCCCCGAGTCGAAGATCGTCGAGACCCTGATCGAAGAGGCGATGAAGCTCGCCGAGCAGATGGAGGCCGACGGAGTCGCCTCCGGCGAGCCGTCGGTGTCCGTGGCGGGCTGACGCCCCCAAGCATCCCCGCGCGAGGCCCCCGGGCCCCGCGCCTCCCCGGCCCCCCGATCCGACACCGGACGGGTGGGACTCCCGGGAAGGCGCGGGTCCCGGGGGCTTCTGCCACTCCGGCGCCCCCTCGGGCGCCCCGCGCCTTGGCGTTCGCTGCACTCCGGCGTGCGCCGGGCGCTGGCGCTTGCTGCGCTCCGGCGTGCGCCGCGCTCCGGCGTTTGCTGCGCTCCGGCATTCCCTTCCGCCCGCGTCCTCCGCGTCCTCCGCGTCCTCCGCGTCCCCGCGTCCTCCGCGTCCTCCGCGTCCCCGCGTCCTCCGCGTCCCCGCGTCCTCCGCGTCCCCGCGTCCCCGCGTCCCCGTGTCCTCGCGTGCTCACTGTCCTCCGTGTCCTCGCGTGCTCCGCGTTCCCGCGTGCTCCACGTGCTCCGCGTCCCGGCGTCCTCCGCGTCCCTCGCGGTCCGGCGTTGTCCGTTCCCCGGCGCCCCGGCGTCCCGGCGCCCCGGCGTCCCGGCGTCCCGGCGTCCCGGCGCCCCGGCGCCCCGGCGTGCCGGCGTCCCGGCGTGCGCCAGGCTCCGGGCTCCGGTGTTGGCCGCGCCCAGGCGGTCCCCACGTCCCGGCCTCCGCCCCGCCTCCTGGTGTCCCGGCGCCCCCGCGCCATGCTGCGGTCCCTCCGACAGGCGCTCCCCGGGGCCGGGCGCGACGATGGGGCGGAGCGCCTGGACGGCACCGTCCCGGCGCGGCTTTCCGCAGGCACGGACGAAGGGGCGGGACCGCACGGTCTCCGACCGGGTGACCGCACGGCCCCGCCCGCCCGCGCGACCGCACGGCCGGTGCACCCGGTCCAGGAGGCACACCATGAGCGCTGACCGAGAAGTACCGGGAACTCCCCGCCCGACGGGCATCGCCGACCAGACGGTCGTGGTGATCGGGGCGAGCGCGGGCATCGGACGCGAGACGGCCCGCCAGGTCCGCGCCGGCGGCGGACGCCTGGTCCTCGTCGGCCGGAACCCGGAACGACTGGAGGAGGCCGCGCGGGAACTCCGGCCGGTCGGCACGGCGGCGTTCGACGCGAGCGACACCGTCCGCCTCGCGGAGTTCTTCGAGGACCTGCCAGGACCGGTCGACCACATCCTGCTCACCGCGGGCAGCCCCGCGTACATGCCCCTGGACGACATGGAGGTGGACAACGCGGGCCGCGCGTTCGCCCAGCGCCTGTCCATGACGCTCGGCGTCGCCCTCGGCAGCCGCGACAAGGTGCGGGCGGGCGGCACCCTGATCTTCATCGGCGGCACGGGCGGCCGCCGCCCCGGCCCCGGCATGTCGATCGTCGGCGCGATGACCGCGGCCCTGCCCGCCCTCACCGCCAACCTGGCCCTCGAACTGGCGCCGATCCGGGCGAACCTCATCGCCCCCGGATTCGTCGACACCCCCCTGTCCGCCTCGCTTCTCGGCGACCGGCTCGAAGAACGCCGGGAGGAGCTGCGCCGCACGCTGCCGATCCGCCGCGTCGTGGGCCCCGAGGACGTGGCGGCGCTCGCCGTCCACATCATGGTCAACGAAGCACTCACCGGGGCGACCTTCGACGTGGACGGCGGCCAGCAGCTCGTGGCCCCCTGACCGCGCGGGCCGGCCGACCGTTCCGCCGGTACGAGGGGCGGCGTGGCACAACCTCGCCAGGTACAGTGCGGAGATCAGCAGATCCCAGGGTGAGGCCCCCGTACGTGTTGACCCAGACCACCACCAGGGTCCTCGAACCGAGTGACCTGGACGCCGCGCTCGCCGTCCTCGGCCGCGAGCCGGTGGCGAACGCCTTCGTCACCTCCCGAGTACAGGTCGCCGGGCTCGACCCGTGGCGGCTCGGCGGGGAGATGTGGGGCTGGTACGAGGACGGCATGCTCCAGTCCCTGTGCTACGCGGGCGCCAACCTCGTTCCGATCTGCGCCACCCCGCGCGCCGTGCGCGGCTTCGCCGACCGGGCCCGCAGAAGCGGCCGCCGCTGCTCCTCGATCGTCGGGCCCGCCGAGTCCACCGCCCAGCTGTGGCGGCTGCTCGAACCGAGCTGGGGCCCCGCCCGCGAGATCCGCGCCCACCAGCCGCTGATGGTGACCGACCGGCTGCCCGCCGGCATCACCCCGGATCCTTACGTCCGCCGCATCCGCAAGGACGAGATGGAGACGATCATGCCGGCCTGCGTCGCCATGTTCACCGAGGAGGTCGGCGTCTCCCCGATGGCCGGCGACGGCGGACTGCTCTACCAGGCCAGGGTTGCCGAGCTCGTCGGCTCCGGCCGCTCCTTCGCCCGGCTCGACCGGGACGGCAACGTCGTCTTCAAGGCGGAGATCGGCGCCGCGACCGCCGAGGCCTGCCAGATCCAGGGGGTGTGGGTGGCTCCCGAGTACCGTGGCCGTGGACTCGCCGCCCCCGGCATGGCGGCCGTCCTGCGCTACGCCCTCGCCGATGTCGCCCCGGTCGTCAGCCTGTACGTCAACGACTTCAACACCGCGGCGCGGGCGACGTACCGCCGCGTCGGGTTCCAGGAGGCCGGGGCGTTCATGAGTGTCCTGTTCTGACGTCCGCCGCGGGCCCGTCGGCACCTCACGCGTCACACGGTCCGCCAGGTAGTCTCCCGGCATGCTGCGCTTCCCCGGTCACGGCCACCGCCAGTCCGACGACGTGGTCATCGGCCCGCTGGACCTCGCCGCGCGCGTCGACGAGGCACTCGCCGTGCAGGCGCTCGCCTTCGGGCTCGGCGCCGACGAGATCGCCGTACGACGCCAGATCGTGCTGCGCCACCTGACCCATCCGGGAGCACGGGCGCTCGGCGCGACCACCGTCGACGGACGGCTCGTGGGATTCGTCTACGGCATGCCCAACGACCGCGCGCACTGGTGGTCCACCGTCGTCGAACCGTATCTGCGCGCCCAGGGCCACGACGGCTGGCTCGACGACTCCTTCGTGATCACCGAACTGCACGTCCACCCCCGCTTCCAGAACCGGGGCGTGGGCCGCACCCTGATCACCGCCATCACGGACACGGCGACCGAACCCCGCTCGATCCTCTCCGCGATCGACATCGACAGCCCGGCCCGCGGCCTGTACCGCTCGCTGGGCTACGAGGACCTCGCCCGCCGGGTCCTGTTCCCCAGCGCCCCCAAGCCGTACGCCGTGATGGGCGCCCCTCTCCCCCTGCGACACCGCTAATGGATTTCCGGGGACGGCCGCTGCCCGGCTAACCTCCAGGCATCACCCTTACGCAGCAGGAGTCGAGAACCATGGCCCAGGTCCAGCGCATGTCCCGTTTGATGGTCAAGACATTGCGTGACGACCCGGCGGACGCCGAGACGCTCAATCACAAGCTGCTCATGCGCGCCGGTTACGTGCGACGCAACGCCGCGGGCATCTGGACCTGGCTGCCGCTCGGCAAGAAGGTCCTGGACAACATCTCCCGCGTGGTCCGCGAGGAGATGGACGCGATCGGCGCCCAGGAGGTCCTCCTCCCGGCCCTGCTGCCCAAGGAGCCCTACGAGGCCTCGGCCCGCTGGGAGGAGTACGGCGACCTGCTGTTCCGCCTCAAGGACCGCAAGGGCGCCGAGTACCTGCTCGGTCCCACGCACGAGGAGATCTTCACGCTGATCGTGAAGGACCAGGTGGCCTCGTACAAGGACCTGCCGGTCATGCTCTACCAGATCCAGACGAAGTACCGCGACGAGGCCCGTCCGCGCGCCGGTGTGCTGCGCGGCCGCGAGTTCCAGATGAAGGACTCGTACTCCTTCGACATCACCGACGAGGGTCTCGCCGAGTCCTACCGTCTGCACCGCGAGGCCTACCAGAAGATCTTCGCGCGTCTCGGTCTCGACTACCGCATCGTCTCCGCCGTCTCCGGCGCCATGGGCGGCTCGGCCTCCGAGGAGTTCCTCGCGCCCGCCCCCGCCGGTGAGGACACCTTCGTGGACTGCCCGGCCTGCGACTACGCCGCCAACACGGAGGCCGTCACCTTCAAGCTCGCGCCCGTCTCCGAGGAGCACGGCGCGGTCGAGGAGCTGGACACCCCCGACACCCCGACCATCGAGACGCTCGCCGAGCACCTCGGTGTGCCCGCCTCCGCGACCCTGAAGAACCTGCTGGTCAAGGTGGACGGCGAGATCGTGGCCGTGGGCGTGCCCGGCGACCGCGAGGTCGACCTCGGCAAGCTGGGCGAGCACCTCGCCCCCGCCGTCGTCGAACTCGTCACGGCCGAGGACTTCGAGGGCCGCGGTGATCTCGTACGCGGTTACGTGGGCCCGCAGGGTCTGGAGAAGGTCCGCTACATCGCCGACCCGCGCGTCGCGCCCGGCACCGCCTGGATCACCGGCGCCAACAAGATCAACACGCACGCGAAGAACGTCGTGGCCGGCCGTGACTTCGAGGTCGACGACTACCTCGACGTCGTCGTGGTCGAAGAGGGCGACCCCTGCCCGAAGTGCGGCGCAGGACTCAAGCTGGACCGCGCCATCGAGATCGGCCACATCTTCCAGCTCGGCCGCAAGTACGCCGACACCTTCGGCCTCGACGTGCTCGGACAGCAGGGCAAGCCGGTCCGCGTGACCATGGGCTCGTACGGCATCGGCGTCTCCCGCGCCGTCGCCGCGCTGGCGGAGCAGTCGGCCGACGAGCACGGCCTGTGCTGGCCCAAGGAGATCGCTCCCGCCGATGTGCACGTGGTCGCCGCGGGCAAGGCCCTCCAGACCGAGCTGGCGCTCGACGTGTCCGAGAAGCTCGGTGCCGCGGGCGTCCGCGTCCTGGTCGACGACCGTGCGGGTGTCTCCCCGGGCGTGAAGTTCACCGACGCGGAGCTCATCGGTGTCCCGAAGATCCTGGTCGCGGGCCGCCGTTCGGCCGAGGGCGTCCTGGAGCTGAAGGACCGCCGCACCGGCGAGCGCGAGGAACTGACCGTCGAAGAGGCGATCGCCCGCCTGACGGCGTAGCCGACAACCAGAGCGGCGCCCCGCCCCCTCTCCGAGGGCGGGGCGCCGCTCAGCCGTTTCCGGGGGCGGCGGGTGCCGCTGAGCCGTTTCCGGGGGAGCGGGGTATCGGTCGGCCATCTCCGGGGGAGCGGGTTGCCAGTCGGCCGTCTCTGAGGAGTGGGGAGCCGTTCGGCAGTTTCCGGGGCGCCGTGTCGGTCTGCCGTTTCCGGGGGTACCGGCTGCCGTTCGGCCGTTTCCGGGGGAGCGGGGTGTCGGTCGGCCATCTCCGGGGGAGCGGGTTGCCAGTCGGCCGTCTCTGAGGAGTGGGGAGCCGCTTGGCAGTTTCCGGGGCGCCGTGTCGGTCTGCCGTTTCCGGGGGCGCCGGCTGCCGTTCGGCCGTTTGCGGGGTGTCGGGCGGCCGGTGCCGGAGGGGTGGGATTCCGCTTCGGTCGACGGACGGCCCGGATTCCGCCGGGCGGTGTCACGCGCACGGCGCCGGACGCCCGGCCCTCAGAGCCAGCCGGCGAACTCCAGGAGCAGTTCGGCGTCCTGGGCGCGGCCCACGCGGCCCGCCCGGACGCCCGACTCGACGGCGCGGAACAGGGTCCAGCCGCGCAGCCGTGCCTGGTCCACGTCCAGGGACTCGGCGAGCCGCTTGATCCGCCGGCGGGTGATCGAGGCTCCCGAGGGCGACGCGATCAGGTCCTCCACCCGGTCGCGGACCAGCCGGGCCAGGTCGAACGCGCACTCGCCGACCACCGGGTCGGGCCCCACGGCCAGCCACGGCAGCCGCTCGGCGGCGAGCACCTTGCTCTGCCGGAACGTGCCGTGCAGCAGCCGTGTCTCGGGCGGCTCGGCCAGCAGTTCGTCGCGGGCCGCGAGGGCCGCGCCGACCAGATCCCGGACCCCGGCTCCGGCCTCGCCCGCCGCCGTGGCCCGCATCGCCTCGGCCTGCCGCCCGGTCCGCTCCGCCACCGTCTCGAGGACGACGTCCGCGGGCGGCTCGACCCACAGCCGCCGCAGCGTCCCCGCCGCCTCCAGCAGGGCCTTCGCCTCGGGCAGCGACCGCACGGAGACATCCGGGTGCAGCCGCTCCAGGAGCAGCACGCCATCGGTGCCGGGAGCGCCCTCCGGGTCACCGGGGCCGAGCAGCCGGACCGCGCCGCGGCCGTCCCAGTGGGCGAGCGCGGCCCGCTCGCTCTCCGGACGCGCCCGCCCGGGCGCCAGTTTGAGCACGGCGGGCGTCCCGTCGGCCCGGCGCACCAGGACGACCAGACTGCTGCGCCCGCCCGGCGCCTGCACCCGCTCCACGGTCAACTCGCGTGCGGCGACGGCCTCCCGGACCAGCCCGGGCAGGCTCTCCAGCCACTCGTCGGCCTCGTCGGCGCCCTCCGGCCCGCTCCGGCGGGACTCGCCGAGCGCCCGGAGGAGGCGGCTCGGCGGTTCGAAGGCCATGCGCGAGTCCATGCGCGAGATGTTTCCTTCCAGGTCGCGTTACGTCGGCGAGGACGCCGTGGGGGACGGGGTGCCCGCCCGCTCGGCGAGCCCAGGGAAGGCTACGCTCTCGCCGCTCCAGCGCACCGCGCGGACCGCGGCCTCGCGCAGCGCCCCGGCCGCCATGCGCCGCCGGTCTCCCGTGGCGGCCCGCACGAGGTCGGAGTACACGTCGGCCACCCGCTCCTCCAGCTCGGCCGCGAACCGTATGGCCGCGGCGGTGTCCGTCACCGGGAACGGCAGCATGTACGCGGCCGACGCGGCCTCGGGCGCGGCGCCCATGTCCTTGACCGCGCGCGTGAGTTCGTCCCGGCGTGCCCGGTGGGCGTCGTACGCAGAGCGGGCGTCGGGCTGCCGGGCCGTGCCGATCCGGGCGCCCACGACGCCGTAGCCGTAGACGGCCGCGTGCTCGGCGCCCAGCGCGGCCTGAAGGGCCTTCAGCTCCGCTTCCTCGGTCCTGTTCCGCTTGGTCACTTCGCCGCCTTCGTCAGCAGGAACGCGTGGGCCGCGCCGGCCGCCGCCACCGAGGCGAGCAGCCGGGCGAGTTCACCGGGGACGGTCACCAGGGCCTGAGTCCTCTCGTCCGCGAGCGCCAGTTCGGCGGAGGCCAGCTCGGCGAGCGCGTCCTTGGGACGGGCCGCCACACCGGGGGAGGCGCCGGCCGGGGCCGAACCCGACGCGGACGCCGGCTCGGAGGGAGAGACCGTGGCGGAAGCCGAACCCGTGGCCGACGCGGACGGGGATCCGGTCGAGGAGGCGGACGCCGAAGCCGACTCCGGTGCCGACGGCGAAGCCGATTCCGGGGCCGAGGCGGACCCCGACGAGGAAGCCGTCGCCCCCGCGCTTCCGCCCCCGAACGCCGTCGCGTGCCGGACGACCTCCGCGCGCAGCGGGCCGAGCCGCTCCGCCAGCTGCGGATGCGCGGCGATCACCGCGGTGTAGCGGTCGGAGAGGCTCAGGCTGTCGCTGGCCGCCCGCGCTCGGGCCCGGTCCGCGGCCGAGGGGCTGCCGCCCGTCGTGTCGCCGGACGGCTCGGGAGCGGAACAGCCCGCGAGCGCGAAGGCACCCGCGGCGGCCGCGAGCAGGGTCCTTCGGCGCGGACCCGACGGGGTGCGCGACGGCAGGGGGAACGACACGGCAGACGTCCTCGGAGGGCTCGTACGAATGTATGGGCGAACTGCCCGTGATCACGGTACCCGCGCGGGGGCCGATCACGGCCCAGCGGCTCTCCTCCAACTGTCTCCGGCCCCGTTCGCCGCAGTCCCGCCGGGGTCGGCCGACGCGGGCCC
Organism: Streptomyces sp. f51; assembly: GCF_037940415.1. Classification (NCBI taxonomy): domain Bacteria; kingdom Bacillati; phylum Actinomycetota; class Actinomycetes; order Kitasatosporales; family Streptomycetaceae; genus Streptomyces; species Streptomyces sp. f51. The sequence goes on from NZ_CP149798.1 coordinate 5,587,757, forward strand.
ACCCGCCCGGTGGACGGCAACACCCCCTGCGACCGGATACCCTTTGAGCTGACACGCGACCAACCCACAACAGCACACGCGGCCGAGGAGTCACCCGGATGAGCACGACCCAGAGCGAGAGGCTTCGAGAACTCCTGGATCCGCTCGTGACCTCCCAGGGCCTCGATCTCGAGGAGATCGAAGTGGAGTCCGTGGGCCGCAAGCGAGTGCTGCGCGTCGTCGTCGACTCGGACGAGGGCGCCGACCTGGACGCGATCGCCGATGTGAGCCGCGCGCTCTCGGCGAAGCTCGACGAGACCGACGCGATGGGTTCGGGTGAATACACCCTCGAGGTCGGAACCCCCGGTGCCGAGCGCGAGCTCAAGGAGCACCGTCACTACGTACGCGCCACCGACCGCCTGGTGAAGTTCCAGCTGGCGGAGGACGGCGAACTGCTCGCCAGGATCCTGCGGGTCGAGGACGACGGTCTCGATGTCGAGGTGCCCGGCGTGAAGGGGCGCAAGCCCACCGCCAGGCGTCTCGCCTTCGGGGACATCGTCAAGGCCCGCGTCCAGGTCGAGTTCAACCGCAAGGACAAGAAGGAAGAGGAGGCGTAGCCGTGGACATCGACATGAGTGCCCTGCGGGGTCTGGTGCGGGAGAAGGAGATCTCCTTCGACCTGCTGGTCGAGGCGATCGAGTCGGCCCTCCTCATCGCCTACCACCGCACCGAGGGAAGCCGCCGGCGCGCGCGCGTGGAACTCGACCGGGCGACCGGTCACGTGACCGTGTGGGCGAAGGAGGACCCCGAGGACCTGGAGGAGGGCGAGGAGGCGCGCGAGTTCGACGACACCCCCTCGGGGTTCGGCCGGATCGCCGCGACCACCGCCAAGCAGGTCATCCTCCAGCGTCTGCGTGACGCCGAGGACGACGCGACCCTCGGCGAGTACGCGGGCCGCGAGGGCGACATCGTCACCGGTGTGGTCCAGCAGGGCCGCGACCCGAAGAACGTGCTGGTCGACATCGGCAAGCTGGAGGCCATCCTGCCCGTGCAGGAGCAGGTCCCCGGCGAGACCTACGAGCACGGCCTGCGCCTGCGCTCGTACGTCGTACGGGTGGCCAAGGGTGTCCGCGGTCCGTCCGTGACCCTGTCCCGTACGCACCCCAACCTCGTGAAGAAGCTCTTCGCGCTGGAGGTGCCGGAGATCGCCGACGGTTCCGTCGAGATCGCCGCCATCGCCCGCGAGGCGGGCCACCGCACGAAGATCGCCGTCCGGTCCAACCGCAGCGGCCTGAACGCCAAGGGCGCCTGCATCGGCCCGATGGGCGGCCGGGTGCGCAACGTGATGGCCGAGCTGAACGGCGAGAAGATCGACATCGTGGACTGGTCGGACGACCCGGCCGACATGGTGGCCAACGCGCTCTCGCCGGCCCGTGTCTCCAAGGTCGAGGTCGTCGACCTCGCGGCCCGCTCCGCGCGGGTGACGGTCCCCGACTACCAGCTGTCGCTGGCGATCGGCAAGGAGGGCCAGAACGCCCGCCTCGCCGCGCGTCTCACCGGCTGGCGGATCGACATCCGTCCGGACACGGAGCAGCCAGCCGAGCAGCGCGGGGAATAGACCGGGAATAGATCCGGCCCGCGCATCGCTTACATCACGACAACAACCGTTCGATTCTTGCCCCAAAGGGGTGAGGTCGGTACGGGGAGGTAGACTCAAGAGTGTCTGGCCGGACGCGGGCCCGCGCATGCCCTGAACGCACCTGTGTGGGGTGCCGGGAGCGAGCGGCCAAGAGAGACTTGCTGCGCATCGTGGCGATCGAGGGTGAAGGTGTCCCCGATCATCGCGGTACGCTGCCTGGTCGGGGTGCGTACGTGCATCCCGTTCCGGTCTGTCTCGATCTGGCGGTCCGCCGCCGGGCGATCCCACGGGCGCTGCGCGCTCCGGGACCGCTCGACACAGCGGCGTTGCGCCTCTACGTCGAGCAGGCAGCACCGTAAGAAGCGTCGTACGGAACCCCCGTGCGGCCCTGGTATTCCGCGAGTTGGAAGTAGGTCGAGATTGCGATGAGCACTCGATGAGCACGCGATGAGTACGCCCATGAAGTAGCGACGGTCCGGACGCAGACCCGGACCTAAAAGGAGCGAAGTGGCTAAGGTCCGGGTATACGAACTCGCCAAGGAGTTCGGCGTAGAGAGCAAGGTCGTCATGGCCAAGCTCCAAGAACTCGGTGAATTCGTCCGTTCGGCGTCCTCGACGATCGAGGCCCCCGTCGTACGCAAACTGACAGATGCCCTCCAGCAGGGCAACGGTGGCGGCAAGCCCGCCCCGCGCAAGGCTGCCCCGGTGAAGCCGGGCGCCCCCTCCCCGGCGCAGGCCGCCCGTCCGGCCGCCCCGCGCCCGCCGGCCCCGAAGCCGGCCGCGGCCGAGAAGCCCGCGGCCGCTCCGGTGACCCCGGCGGCTGCGGGTCCGCGCCCGACTCCGGGTCCCAAGCCGGCCCCGAAGCCCGCTCCGGCGGCTCCGGCTCCGGTAGCGGCCGAGTTCACCGCGCCCCCGTCGGCGCCGGCCGCGCCGCAGCAGGCCCCCTCGGCTCCGGCCGCGGGTCCCCGTCCGGGCGCCCCGCGTCCCGCCGGTCAGGCCCCGCGTCCCGGTACCCGTCCGGCCGGTGGTCCCGGTCAGGGCGGTCAGGGCCGTGGAGACCGTCCCGAGCGCGGCGACCGTCAGGGCGCCCCGCGTCCCGGCGGCCAGGCCCCGCGTCCGGGTGGTGCCCGTCCCGCGGGTCCCCGTCCGGGCAACAACCCGTTCACCTCTGGTGGCTCCACCGGCATGGCGCGCCCGCAGGCGCCCCGTCCCGGCGGTGCCCCGCGTCCCGGTGGCGCCGGCGCCCCCGGCGGCCCGCGCCCGCAGGGTGCCGGCGGCCAGGACCGTGCTCCCCGTCCCCAGGGCGGTCCCGGCGGCGCTCCGCGTCCGCAGGGCGGTCCGGGCGGTGCCCGTCCGACTCCGGGCGGCATGCCCCGTCCGCAGGGTGGCGCTCCGCGTCCCGGCGGCGGTCCGGGCGGTAACCGTCCGAACCCCGGCATGATGCCCCAGCGTCCGGCCGCGGGCAGCCCGCGTCCCGGCGGCGGCCCCGGTGGCCGTGGTCCCGGTGCAGGCGGCGGTCGTCCCGGTGGTCCCGGCGGCGGTCGTCCGGGCGGCGGCTTCGCCGGTCGTCCGGCCGGTCCCGGCGGTGGCGGCGGCGGCTTCGCCGGTCGTCCCGGTGGTCCCGGTGGCGGTGGCGGCGGTTTCGCCGGCCGTCCGGGTGGTCCCGGCGGTGGCGGCGGCGGTCGTCCCGGCTTCGGCGGTCGTCCGGGTGGTCCCGGTGGCCGTGGTGGCACACAGGGTGCGTTCGGCCGTCCCGGCGGTCCGGCGCGTCGCGGTCGCAAGTCGAAGCGGCAGAGGCGCCAGGAGTACGAGGCCATGCAGGCCCCGTCGGTCGGCGGCGTGATGCTGCCTCGCGGCAACGGACAGTCCGTCCGCCTGTCGCGCGGTGCCTCGCTCACCGACTTCGCGGAGAAGATCAACGCCAACCCGGCGTCGCTCGTCGCCGTGATGATGAACCTCGGCGAGATGGTCACTGCCACGCAGTCCGTCTCCGACGAGACCCTCCAGCTGCTCGCCGGCGAGATGAACTACGTCATCGAGATCGTCAGCCCGGAGGAGGAGGACCGCGAGCTTCTCGAGTCCTTCGACATCGAGTTCGGCGAGGACGAGGGCGACGAGGACGACCTCGTGGTCCGTCCGCCGGTCGTGACCGTCATGGGTCACGTCGACCACGGTAAGACCCGCCTTCTCGACACCATCCGCAAGACGAACGTCGTCGCGGGCGAGGCCGGCGGTATCACGCAGCACATCGGTGCGTACCAGGTCGCGACCGAGGTCAACGGTGAAGAGCGCAAGATCACCTTCATCGACACCCCCGGTCACGAGGCGTTCACCGCCATGCGTGCCCGTGGTGCCAAGTCGACCGACATCGCGATCCTCGTGGTGGCGGCCAACGACGGCGTGATGCCCCAGACGATCGAGGCGCTGAACCACGCCAAGGCGGCCGACGTGCCGATCGTGGTCGCGGTCAACAAGATCGACGTCGAGGGTGCCGACCCGACCAAGGTGCGCGGTCAGCTCACCGAGTTCGGTCTGGTGGCCGAGGAGTACGGCGGCGACACGATGTTCGTCGACATCTCCGCCAAGCAGGGCCTCAACATCGAGAGCCTGCTGGAGGCCGTGGTCCTCACCGCGGACGCCTCGCTCGACCTGCGGGCCAACCCGGAGCAGGACGCGCAGGGTATCGCGATCGAGTCCCACCTCGACCGCGGTCGCGGTGCCGTCTCGACGGTCCTGGTCCAGCGCGGCACGCTGCGCATCGGCGACACGATGGTGGTCGGCGACGCGTACGGCCGTGTCCGGGCGATGCTCGACGACAACGGCAACAACGTCGAGGAAGCGGGTCCGTCGACCCCCGTCCTGGTCCTGGGTCTCACCAACGTCCCCGGCGCCGGCGACAACTTCCTGGTCGTCGACGAGGACCGCACGGCGCGTCAGATCGCCGAGAAGCGGGCGGCGCGCGAGCGCAACGCCAACTTCGCCCGCCGGGGTGTCCGGTTCTCCCTGGAGAACCTGGACGAGGCCCTCAAGGCCGGTCTGGTGCAGGAACTCAACCTCATCATCAAGGGCGACGCGTCCGGTTCGGTGGAGGCTCTCGAGTCCTCGCTGCTCCAGCTCGACGTCGGCGACGAGGTCGACATCCGTGTCCTGCACCGCGGTGTGGGTGCGGTCACCGAGTCCGACATCAACCTGGCGACCGGCTCCGACGCCATCGTCATCGGCTTCAACGTCCGCGCTGCGGGCCGCGCGGCGCAGATGGCGGAGCGCGAGGGCGTCGACGTCCGGTACTACTCGGTGATCTACCAGGCCATCGAGGAGATCGAGGCGGCCCTGAAGGGCATGCTGAAGCCGGAGTACGAGGAGGTCGAGCTCGGCACGGCGGAGATCCGCGAGGTCTTCAAGTCGTCCAAGCTGGGCAACATCGCCGGTGTCCTGGTCCGCTCGGGCGAGGTCAAGCGCAACACCAAGGCGCGCCTCATCCGCGACGGCAAGGTCATCGCGGAGAGCCTCAACATCTCCGGGCTGCGTCGCTTCAAGGACGACGTCACCGAGATCCGCGAAGGGTTCGAGGGCGGTATCAACCTCGGCAACTTCAACGACATCAAGGTCGACGACGTCATCGCGACGTACGAGATGCGCGAGAAGCCGCGCTCGTAAAGCGGTTGTGTGAGCTGGCCGGCGGTGAGAAGTCACCGTCGGCCAGCTTGCCGTTTACCCGATCGCACGGTTCCCCGCGCCCCTCGAAGGGCGCGGGGAACCGCGCGAGACGCCCCCACAGGGCCGCGGGACGGAAAACCCCCGCGAGCATCCCGGCCGTTCGTTGTACGGTTCTGATGTCCCTGCCAAGCGCCTTGGCAGGCCGTCTACCCCGTACCGGCGGGACATCCGGTTACACATGTATGTGGGGACGCTGTCCTTCGATCTGCTCCTCGGCGATGTTCACTCGCTCAAGGAGAAACGCTCTCTCGTCCGGCCGATCGTCGCCGAACTCCAGCGGAAGTACGCGGTGAGTGCCGCCGAGACGGGCAACCAGGACCTTCACCGCAGGGCCGAGATCGGCCTGGCGGTGGTCTCCGGGGACACCCAGCACCTGGCCGACGTACTGGACCGGTGCGAACGGCTGGTCGCGGGCCGACCGGAGGTGGAACTGCTGTCGGTACGACGCAGGCTCCACAGCGACGAAGACTGACGAAGACCGACGCAATACGCAAGGCGAAGAAGGAGACGGACCAGTGGCCGACAACGCGCGGGCGAAGAGGCTGGCGGACCTCATCCGAGAGGTGGTGGCCCAGAAGCTGCAACGCGGGATCAAGGACCCGCGGCTCGGCACTCACGTCACCATCACGGACACCCGGGTCACCGGGGACCTCCGGGAGGCCACCGTCTTCTACACGGTGTACGGGGACGACGAGCAGCGTGCCGAGGCGGCCGCGGGCCTGGAGAGCGCCAAGGGCGTGCTCCGCTCGGCCGTCGGCGCGGCGGCGGGCGTGAAGTTCACGCCGACGCTGACGTTCGTCGCGGACGCCCTGCCGGACACCGCCAAGACCATCGAGGACCTGCTCGACAAGGCACGGGCCTCGGACGCGAAGGTGCGCGAGGTCTCGGCCGGCGCGGCCTTCGCGGGTGACGCGGACCCGTACAAGAAGCCGGGCGAGGACGACGAGGACGACTCGGCTCGATGACGGAGAAGACCAAAACGCCCGACGGGCTTGTCATCGTGGACAAGCCGTCGGGCTTCACTTCGCACGACGTGGTCGCCAAGATGCGCGGGATCGCCAGGACCCGCAGGGTCGGCCACGCGGGCACCCTCGACCCCATGGCGACGGGCGTGCTCGTCCTCGGCGTCGAGAAGGCCACCAAGCTCCTCGGACACCTCGCGCTCACCGAGAAGGAGTACCTCGGCACGATCCGGCTCGGCCAGAACACGCTGACCGACGACGCCGAGGGCGAGATCACCTCCTCCACGGACGCCTCCGCCGTGAAGCGCGACGCGATCGACGCCGGGGTGGCCAGGCTGACCGGCGCCATCATGCAGGTGCCGTCCAAGGTCAGCGCCATCAAGATCGACGGCGTGCGCTCGTACAAGCGGGCGCGCGAGGGCGAGGAGTTCGAGATCCCGGCCCGCCCGGTGACCATCTCCTCGTTCGCGGTGTACGACATCCGTGACGCGGTCGCCGAGGACGGCACCCCGGTGCTCGACCTGGTCGTCTCCGTCGTCTGCTCGTCGGGCACGTACATCCGGGCCATCGCCCGCGACCTCGGCGCGGACCTGGGCGTCGGCGGTCACCTCACCGCCCTGCGCCGCACCCGCGTCGGCCCGTACAAGCTGGACTCCGCTCGTACCCTGGACCAGCTCCAGGAGGAGCTGACGGTCATGCCGATCGCGGAGGCGGCCGCGGCCGCGTTCCCGCGCTGGGACGTGGACTCCAAGCGGGCCCGGCTGCTGCTCAACGGCGTCCGGCTCGACATGCCCGACGAGTACGCGGGCAAGGGCACCGTCGCGGTCTTCGACCCCGAGGGGCAGTTCCTCGCGCTGGTCGAGGAGCAGAAGGGCAAGGCCAAGAGCCTGGCCGTCTTCGCCTGAGCATCGCGCGCCCCGTCGGGCGCGCGGCCGGACGGACTGCGCCCGTGGAGCGGCGGTCACGGGGTCTCGTGCCCGCCGCTCGACGGTCCCCCCTCGGTTCCCCCACCCAAGGGTGTATCCATCCGAACCGCCGTATTCACCCCATCGGGCGGGCGCTCGGAGTGAACCGGGGGAGTAGACGGGGGCGCGTTTCCCGCACGATCTTTCCCGCTGATCAACTCGCCCCTACCGTCGGATCAGGAGCGCGGCGGGGAGGTTCGGGTATGGCGGGGCGAGGCCCGCGGACCGGGTACGACGAGACGGCGGACGGCGCCGGTCGGACCGGGTACGGGGAGGCGGCGGACGGCGCCGGACCTTCGGGCGACGACGCCCTCGTACGCATCAGCGACCTGGCCGGCCGCCCACGCGGCACGGGTTTCGCCGCCGACGACCACGGCACCGTGATCACCAGCCACGAGGCAGTCGACGGCCTGGCCCGGCTCGTCCTGCACGCCCCCGGCGGCCGTTCCCGTGTGCTCGGCGCCGACGCCGTCACACCCCTGCCCGCCCTCGGTCTCGCCCTCGTGCACACCGACGGTCTCGGCCTGGTCCCGCTCCCCGTCACCGTGCGGGACCGCGTCGCGACCGGCACGTACGTCAGACTCGCCGCGGGCGGCTGGCGCGAGGCTCGTGTCCTGGACTCCTCCAGCGTGACGTACGAGACCGGCGGACGCAGCCATCTCCTGCGCGGCGCACTGGAGTTGGCGATCGGCACGGCGGGCGCGGACGCGCTCAGGCCGGGCGGCGGAGCATCCGGCGGACCGGTCCTGGACGCCCGCACCGGCGCGGTCGTGGCGGTCGTCGGCACCACCCTGCTCGCCCGCACCCCGTCCGGGGAGACCCCGGAAGGCCGTCGCGCGCCCGGTCTCGCCATCCCCGTGCGGGGCGCCGCGGAGCCGCTCGCCGAAGTGCTGGCCCGCAACGCTGCCACCGTGCCCGCGTACGGCGCCGATCTGAACCTCGCCGCCGCCCTGGAACTCACGGCGACCTCGGTGGGCTCGGACGGACCCCGCCCACCCGTCGCGTCCGGGGCAGCCGGACCGTACGCCGGAATCGTCGAACGGGACGCCCCGGTAAGGGAGTTCACCGCGTTCGAGAGCGGTCCGGCCGTCGTCCTCGGGCTCGTCGGGCCGCCCGGCAGCGGCCGTACGACGGAACTCGCCGCCCTCGCCTCCCGCCGCCTCTGGGGACGCGCGCCGGCTCCCACGCTGTGGCTGCGCGGAGCCGACCTGCGCGCCGACGACACCTCGGTCGCGGACGCGGCGTCGCGTGCCCTGGAGCGCGCCGGACGGATCGTGGCCGCGTCCCGGCGCGGTCCCGGAGAGACCGGGGCGGTGGCCGCGCGGCGGTCCCCTGCCGCGACGAGCGTCCTGCCCCCCGAGGGATACGGCGGCGAACTCGGCGACATCGCCCCGGACCGCCTGGCCGAGCCCGCCCGCGCCGCCGGCCGTCCCCTCCTGCTGCTTCTCGACAGCCCCGAGGAGATGCCCCCCGAACTGGCGCACCGCCTCCCCGCCTGGACCGAGGCGACGGCCGCGTGGCTGACGGAGACCGGCACCCGCCTGGTGGTCGCCTGCCGCGCGGAGTACTGGGAAGGGGCGGGCGCGGAATTCCCCGCGGACCTGCTGCACCGTCCCGAGCCGTGTCCGGGCGGCCCGTGGACCCCGGACCCGGACGGGCGGCCGGCCCCGGCCCTGCCGTCCTGTGTGCCGCTCGGCGACCTGAGCGAGGACGAGGGGCGGCGGGCCCGGTCCCTTGCCGGGATTCCGGAAGGCGTCCTCGCCCCGGGCGACGCACGCCATCCGCTGGTGCTGCGCCTGCTCTCCGAGGTGCTGGCCGCTCCGGTGGACCCGCCGCCACCGCCCGCCACGGCACAGGGCGCCCCCCACCTCGGCCGCGACGACGTGTTCGCCGCCCATCTCGACCTGATGTGCCTGCGCGTCGCGGTGCGGCTCGCCGACGCGAACGGACTGCGCGGCACCGCGGTGCGCCGGCTCGCCGCCCGGGTCTCCGGGCAGGTCCACGAAGCCGCGCGGCGCTGTCTCGGCCCCGGACAGGGCCGCCTGGACCGGGCTTCCTTCGAGAGCGTCTTCCCCTGGGGACCCGCCCGGGGGCGCCTCGCGGGCATCACCGGCTGGGCCTCCGCCGTCCTCACCGAAGGACTCCTCGTCCCCGCGGGCGACGGCTACCGCTTCGCCCACGAGGAGCTCGCCGACTGGATCCAGGGCTCCCACCTCGACCTGGACGCCGCACTGGCCGCCCTGGTCCACCGCGACCGCGCCACACCGGGTTCCGGCACTGGCTCCGACACCGTCACTGGCTCCGACACCGGCACGGGCTCCGACACCGGCTCCGGTTCAGGCACCGGCTCCGGCTCCCGTTCAAGCTCTGGCACGGGTGCCGGCCTCGGGTCCGGTTCCGGGCGTACGGAGACCTCGGCGCCCGGTCGTCGGCACGCCCGGCGTGACCGGTCCGGCGTGCCCGGCGCGGGAGCCGGTGAATCCGGCGCCCTCGCCCCCGGCGGACCGGACGCCGGGCCCGGCCGTCGGCATGCCGGGCGTGACCGGTCCGGCCCGCCCGGTGCGGGGGCCGGCGGTCCCGGCACGGACCCCGCCCCCGTGCCGCGTCACAGGATCGGTCCCGTCGTCGAGACCCTGCTCCTGTCGGCCCGTCACCAGGACACCGCCGAACTGACCCTCCGCCTCGCGGACCTCGTCCACGCGATCGACGAACTGCTCCCCGAGGCTCCGGACGGGCCCGACTCCCCGCACACCGCCGCCCTCGGCAGCCGGCCGCCCGCCCCGCAGGGCGACTCCCTCTGGTGGGCCACCCGTCTGCTGACCACCGTCCTGCTCCGCGTGCCCGACGCCACCCCGCACACCGGCGCGCTGCGGCTGCTCACCGAGCGGATCGTGGCGTGGAGGCAGCAGGGCAGGGCCGTCCCGGAGGAGCTCGGCCCCGCGTTCTGGGTCGCGCTGCCCGTCCCGGACACGGAACGCTTCGATCTGCTCAGGCGCCTGGTGGTGGCCGACCCCCGCCGGGCCCCGGCCACCGAGCCCGCGCACCCGGGCGGGGCCCCCGCCGCCCCGCGCCACCTCGACACCGTCTCCCGACTCCTCGCCGCCGACCCCATCGCCGTACACCGGCACCTCACCCGCTGGTTCGACGACGAGCGGCCCCTGCCCGCGACGCCGAACGCGACCGTGGCGACGGCCGCGCAGGCCCTGCTGTACGCGCACCGGCGGCGCGCCCCGGACGATCTGACCGAGGCCCTGATGACCGGCGCGCATCCGCGGGGCGACGAACTGCTGGCCGTCCTCGCCGAGGAGGAGCCCTCGGCCGTGTGCCGGGCCGTCGACCGGTGGGCCCGGGACGAACGGCCGGCGCGGCGCGCGGCGGCGGTCGCCCACGGACTCCGGGCGGCGCCGTTCGCGCCCACCCCGGCCGACCGGGAACTGCTGCGTGGGGCCGCTCTCGCCCTGCTCGCCCGCCCGGCCGACCGCGCCCTGCACGGCGGAGCGCTCGGGATCCTCGTACGGGATCCGCTCACGCGTGCCCGCTGCCTGCCGCAGGCACTGGAGCGCTTCGCGGCCGGCGATCCCCGGCTGCCGCCGAGCGCGCCGGCCGCCGCGCTCGCCACCGACCCGGAGCCCGTGCTCGCCGCGTTCCGCGACCGGCTGCTGCGGCTCGGCCCCGACACCGCCGAACTGCTGCGCGCTCTCGCCGACGTCACCACCCCCGCACTGGCCCGCCCTGTCGCGGCCCTGGTGCGGGACACGGTGGAGCTGTGCCCCGCGGCCGCCGCCTTCACGGCCGCGGACGTGGACCGGCGCATCGACCACGGGAACGCCTCCCCAGAGGTGCTGTTCCCTCTGGTCAGCGGTCTCCTTGAGACCTGCGGCAGGTCGGTGCGCGGCGCGCTCGCCCAGGTCCTGGCGGCACCGGGGGAACCCGCGTCGGCTCCGCTGCGGCGCGAACTGCTCGATCTGCTGCTGGCGCACGAGCGGGATCCGGCCGTTCTCGACACGGTGCTGAGGGCCGCCGCCGACGGCCTCGACCGCAGGGGAGAGGCGCCCACCCGCGAACTCGTGCACCGCGTCGGACTCCTGCTCGTCCGCACACCGGCCGGGGCCACCGCCTTCGACCGCGGCCTGTCCGACCTGGCGCGGTACGTCCCCGGCTTCGCCGGCCTGGTGGCCCGCTGGGTCACCGGCGCGCCCGGGACCTGGTCCGGCCTCGTCGGCCCCGGCACCCGTCACCTGATCGAGAGCCTGGCCGGGGCGAGGGCTCCCGTCTGAACCGCGCCCGCGCTCCGTGGCGCTGAGTGATCGGTCACAGCCCGATGCCGATGCAAGCCGAGAGCGCACGGCATGGCACCCTTAGAGCTGCGAATAAGGCAATCACGGACACGGGTTCGACAAGGAGCGGTCACAGTGCAGCGCTGGCGTGGCTTGGAGGACATCCCCGAGGACTGGGGGCGCAGCGTCGTCACCATCGGTTCCTACGACGGGGTGCACCGCGGACACCAGCTGATCATCCGGCATGCCGTGGACCGCGCCCGTGAACTGGGCGTCCCCTCCGTCGTGGTCACCTTCGACCCGCACCCGAGCGAGGTGGTCCGCCCCGGCAGCCACCCGCCGCTGCTCGCCCCGCATCACCGCCGTGCCGAGCTGATGGCCGAACTCGGCGTCGACGCCCTGCTGATCCTGCCGTTCACCACCGAGTTCTCGAAGCTGTCGCCCGCCGACTTCGTCGTCAAGGTGCTGGTCGACAAGCTGCACGCCAAGGCGGTCGTCGAGGGCCCCAACTTCCGCTTCGGCCACAAGGCCGCGGGCAACGTCGGCTTCCTGCGCGAGCAGGGGGAGACCTACGACTTCGAGGTCGAGGTCGTCGACCTGTTCGTGTCCGGAGAGGCCGGCGGCGGCGAGCCGTTCTCCTCGACCCTCACGCGGCGCCTCGTCGCCGAGGGCGATGTCGAGGGAGCACGCGAGATCCTCGGCCGGCCGCACCGCGTCGAGGGCGTCGTCGTGCGCGGCGCCCAGCGCGGCCGCGAGCTCGGCTTCCCCACGGCGAACGTCGAGACGCTCCCGCACACCGCCATCCCCGCCGACGGCGTGTACGCCGGCTGGCTGCACGCCCAGGGCGAGGTCATGCCCGCCGCCATCTCCGTGGGCACCAACCCGCAGTTCGACGGCACCGAGCGCACGGTGGAGGCGTACGCCATCGACCGTGTCGGCCTCGACCTCTACGGTCTGCACGTCGCCGTCGACTTCCTGGCGTTCGTCCGCGGCCAGGCCAGGTTCGACTCGATCGAGGCCCTGCTGGTGGCGATCGGGGACGACGTGAAGCGCTCCCGGGAACTGATCGAGTCGTACGACGCCGCATAGCCCTCCCTGCCGCCTCTTCGGCACCTCTCCTCTCTACGCGAAGACCCGCACCGTCCGTGGACGGTGCGGGTCTTCGCGTTGGCCGGCCCCTCGACGGAGCCCGCCCGTGCTACTGCTGCGGGGGCGCCGGAGGCGGCGGGGTCTGCCCCGGGTGCGGCGGATAGGGCTGACCGGGCTGACCGGGCTGGAACTGCTGCTCCGGCTGCGGCAGTTGGGGGTATCCCTGTCCCGGCGCCGGCGCCTGCTGGTAGGGCCGGCCCGGCTGTTGCGGGTAGGGCTGTCCGGGCTGTCCGTACGACTGCTCGGCCTGAGGCTGCGGCTGAGGTTGCGACGGCTGGGGGACCTGCCCGGGCGCGGGCTGCCCAGGGGCGTACTGTCCCGGAACCTGCTGCCCGGGGGCGTACTGTCCGGGCACCTGCTGTCCGGGGATCTGCTGTCCGGGAACGTACTGGCCCGGCATCGGCGGCGCGGCCACCGGCGGCGGGTTGCCGTCGTTGGTCCACAGCCCGTGCGACTGCTGGTGCCGCGCGAAGTCCTCGGCGACCAGCGCGGACAGGTTGAAGTACGCCTCGCGCACCTTGGGCCGCATCATGTCGAGGTCCACCTCGGCACCCGCGGCCAGGTGCTCGTCGAACGGCACGGTCACGACACCGCGGCAGCGCGTCTCGAAATGGCTGACGATGTCGTCCACCTTGATCATCTTGCCGGTCTCGCGGACTCCGGAGATCACGGTGATCGACCGCGCGACGAGATCCGCGTACCCGTGCGCCGACAGCCAGTCCAGCGTTGTACTGGCGCTGCTCGCCCCGTCCACCGACGGCGTCGAGATGATGATGAGCTGGTCGGCGAGGTCGAGCACCCCGCGCATGGCGCTGTACAGCAGACCCGTGCCGGAGTCGGTGAGGATGATCGGGTACTGCTTGCCCAGGACGTCGATCGCGCGCCGGTAGTCCTCGTCGTTGAAGGCCGTCGACACGGCCGGGTCGACGTCGTTGGCGATGATCTCCAGACCGGAGGGCGCCTGGGAGGTGAACCGCCGGATGTCCATGTACGAGTTGATGAACGGGATCGCCTGGACGAGGTCGCGGATGGTGGCACCGGTCTCGCGCCGCACCCGGCGGCCGAGCGTGCCGGCGTCCGGGTTGGCGTCGATGGCGAGGATCTTGTCCTGGCGCTCGGTGGCGAGCGTGGAGCCGAGCGCGGTGGTCGTGGTCGTCTTGCCGACACCGCCCTTCAGGCTGATGACGGCGATCCGGTAGCAGGAGAGCACCGGGGTCCGGATCAGCTCCAGCTTGCGCTGCCGCTCCGCCTCCTCCTTCTTCCCGCCCAGCTTGAAGCGCGAGGACGCGGCGGCCGGGCGACCGCTCTTGACCTTCTGCCGCTTGTTGTTGAGCAGCCGGTCGGACGACAGCTCGACCGCCGCGGTGTATCCCAGCGGGGCCGCGCCGGGATTGACCGGCTGCCGCTGGTCGTGCCGTACGGGCTGGGGCCAGGCCGTACCGGTCCGCGGGTCGACGGGGGCGGCCGGCGCGGCGGGCTGCTGCTGCGCGGGCGGGGGGCCCGGCTGGTGCGGGGGCTGCGGCTGCGGGCTCTGCGGCTGGGCCGATGCCGGGTGAGGCGGGGCGGCCGGTGCCGGGACCTGCTGATGCGGCTGCGGGAACCCGTAACCGGGAGCCGGCTCGGCCGCCTGCTGGTCCTGGGGCGAGGTGCCGGGCTGCGGGAACCCGTACCCCGGGGCGGGGGCGGGCTGAACGGCGGCCTGCTGGTCCTGGACGGGGGCCGGGGCGTTCTGCGGGAAGCCGTAGCCGGGAGCCTGGGTGTGCGGGGCCGCTTGTGCGGGTGCCGGCGCCGGTGCCGGAGCGGGTACCTGGGCCGGGGAGGGCGCGCCGGGCTGCGGGAAGCCGTAACTGCCCTGGGGGAAGCCGTAGCCGCTCTGCGGGGCGGGTGCCTGGTCCGGGGTGCCGGGCTGGGGGAAGCCGTAGGTTCCCTGCGGGGCGGGTGCCTGGTCCGAAGCATCGGGCTGGGGGAAGCCGTAGGTCCCCTGCTGCGGCGCGGCCGGGGCAGGTGCCTCGGGGGAGGGGGCCTGCGGTACCGGGGGCTGGGCCTGCTGCGGAGCCGGTACGGCGTGCTCGAATCCGGTCGGCTGCGCGGGCGCGGGCCCGTGAGGCCCGCCCGCGGGACCGGGAACACCGGGGGAGGACCACGCCGGCGGCGCGGGCTGTGGCGCCGGCGGCTGGAACGGCTGCCCGGGCGCGGGCACCGGCGCGGCCGGCCGGAAGGGCTGGCCGGGCGCGGGGGCCTGCGCTGCCGGGGGCTGGAACGGCGCCCCCGGTGCCGGTGCCGCGGGCGGCTGCTGAGGCATCGGCACCTGGTCCGGCACCCTGGTCCGCGCGTCGGGAGCGGGCTCCGTACTGGCGGGCCACTGCGGAGCCGACGCGGGGGCCGCGGGCTGGTAGGCGGGCGGCAGCGGAGGCAGGCCACCCTGAGGCAGCGGCGGCGGAGCCCAGGCGGGGGGCGCGTCCTGCACGTCCACACGCTGCTCGGGACCGGCGGCGGGCACCGCGTCCCGGGGCTCGCCGTCCACCGCCATGGGGTTCTGGTGCTCGGCGTCCCGGGGTTCCGGGTCGCGAGGTGAAGGGTCCTGGGGAGCGGCGTCCCGAGGGGAGGCGTTCTGGATCCGGAAGTCGTCGGCGAGCACGGCGGCCTCGTCGTCGGCCGGGCGCGGTTCCACCGGACCGGTGGCCGGGCCCTGGGCCTCACCGTCACGCTCGGCCGGGTCGGCGCCCGCGTCCGCACCTGCCCCGGCTCCCGGGGAAGCGACGACGGCACCGGCCGGGGCGCCCCGGTCCACCTGTACGTCGGCCACGCCGGCGCGCTGGGACTGGGAGGCCGCCTCCAGCGACTGGTAGGCGAGTACGGGATCGACGACGGGAGCGGCAGCGGGACCGGTGCCGGGCTCGGCGTCCGTCGACTGCCCCGACGGACCCTCGTGCTCGGACTGGACAGGGGCCACGGGCGCACCCGGCACCTCCGCCACGGCTACGGGTTCGCTCGGTGCCTCCGCCACGGCCACGGGTTCGCTCGGCGCCTCGGCCTCGCTCGGTACCCCGCCCCCGTCACCCTGGTCGTCACCGTCACCGTCTACGGCGCCGACCGCTTCCTCGGCCTCCGTGTCATCGTCGCCGGAGCCGGCCAAGGGCGTGTCCGTGATGTCCGGTTCCTCGGTCCCGGCGTCCTCGGAGACCGCCCGCTCCGCGATCTCACGCTTCAGGGCGACAGCGGAGAACCGCATCGTCGCGCCGCTCTCGAGATCTCCGTACCCGGAGTCCCGCGCACCGGGATCGGCGCCGGGGACGTCCTCGGAACCGTTCGGGCCGTCGGCCACTGCCGAGGGCGCCTGGTCCTCCGGTTCCTTCGGAGCCTCCGAGTCCCCCGCATCGCCCGGTGCCCGCGAGTCGCCCGTGCCCCCCGAATCGCCGGAGCCGCCCGAGGCGTTCTGCGTGTACCAGGCGGGCGGCGCGTAGTCGATGGTGAACTCGCCCGTCGTCTCGACGGCGGACTCGGCGTCGGACTGGTCATCGCCGGGCGTGGCCCAGCCCCCGCGGATCCCGTCCCGATCGCTGTTCACAATTCCTCCTGGTGTGGTCGAGCACCCTCAAGCCGTGCCGGTTCGACCGTCTGCTTGTCGTCCGCTGACGTTCACGGACGACCGAGGCCGCCCGAAGTCCGTACGAGGCCGCCCGAATTGACCGGCTCCCCGGATAACGCGCGCCACCCGTGCACGGGTTCAGGCGTCGCGCCCTGTCCCAGCCTAATCACCATGACTGTTCGCGGGGCAGACCCGTCCACCCCGCCGCGGAGACCCGTTACGGCACACCCTGCCCAGAAGTGGCGCCCGCACGCTCACTATTGACCCCGAAAGCGGACAAACAAAGCCATCGGGCGGCCAGTTGTCGTACGGCCGTGCCCGACGGCACGGTGGGCCCCGGGACGGACGCCGAGGCGGGCGGACGCGGGCAGACAAAAGGGCCGCCACGGAAAGGTCTCCGTACCGGCCCCCGAGTTCCCGGTGGCGCGCTACTCCGCCGGGCCACCCGCGTGCGGCGCGGGCTCCAGATCGAACTCGCCGTCCCGGGCGCCGAGCACGAAGGCCTCCCACTCCGCCTCCGTGTACCGCAGGACCGTCCCCGGGTCGAGCGACGACCGCATGGCCACCGCGCCCCCGGGCAGGTGCGCGATCTCGACCCGCTCCTCGTGCTGCTCGGTGCCCGGCGCGCTCTGCCATTCGGCGCCCGAGATGTCGAGGGCGTAGAGCTCGTCCTTCTCCCGCTCCTTGCGCGCCTTGACGTCGTTGTCCGCTTCCTCGGCCATGTTCCGCCGGCCCCTTCCCCACGTACGGATGAGCTGTTCCGTCACCCTAGTGGCCGGGCCCGTGCCGTCCGGGAAGGTTCGGCGACCCGGGCGGACGTATCCGGCCAGGCTGGTACCCTGTGAAACGGCCGTTTGTGTACGCACCCCCGGAGCGCTGCTCTGGAGGCCGCGCCCAGCGGATCCCCGCCTCCCGAGTTACGGAAGCTCCCCTGAGAAGTGGACCAGGGGCACTCGGTGGCAGACATGAGACTACGAGGAGTACGCGTGTCGCTCGACGCCGCTACGAAGAAGCAGATCATCAGCGAGTTCGGTCAGAAGGAGGGCGACACCGGCTCCCCCGAGGTCCAGGTCGCCATGCTCTCGCGCCGCATCTCGGACCTGACCGAGCACCTCAAGACGCACAAGCACGACCACCACTCCCGCCGTGGTCTGCTGATCCTGGTCGGTCAGCGTCGCCGCCTTCTCCAGTACCTGGCCAAGAAGGACATCCAGCGCTTCCGTGCGCTGGTCGACCGCCTGGGCATCCGCCGCGGTGCGGCCGGCGGCGCCAAGTAAGACGCCGTGAAGGGAGCGGTTCCCACATCCTGGGGACCGCTCCTTTTGCTGTATGTGCTGCCGAGGGCGCTCTCTACGTGCGGAGTGTCACCGACGCTTTGTAGTGTGGTAGCACAACGCAATACGCAGGAAACAGCACGGACGAACACAGCGTGACGACGACCCACCCGCCGGGTAGGGCGTCCCACGACAACGAACGAGGAGAAGCGCGCCTCATCGCCGCCGGTCCTCGGTAGTGGCCCCCGGGCGTCAGAGCCCCGGGTGCTTCGATCGAAGACCGGCCCGCACGAGAAGGAGCGCCTCTCCGCCACCGTCCCCCTGCCACACGGGCAGGACCGGGACGAAGACGAGGAGAAAACGCTAGTGGAGAACGAGACCCACTACGCCGAGGCCGTTATCGACAACGGTTCCTTCGGCACCCGCACCATCCGCTTCGAGACGGGCCGCCTGGCCAAGCAGGCCGCCGGCTCCGCCGTCGCGTACCTGGACGACGACACCATGGTGCTGTCGGCCACCACCGCTTCCAAGAAGCCCAAGGACCAGCTCGACTTCTTCCCCCTGACGGTGGACGTCGAGGAGCGGATGTACGCCGCGGGCAAGATCCCCGGCAGCTTCTTCCGCCGTGAGGGCCGTCCCTCCGAGGACGCGATCCTCACCTGCCGTCTGATCGACCGCCCGCTGCGTCCGTCCTTCAAGAAGGGCCTTCGCAACGAGATCCAGGTCGTCGCCACGATCATGGCGCTCAACCCCGACCACCTGTACGACGTCGTGGCGATCAACGCCGCCTCCGCGTCCACGCAGCTCGCCGGTCTTCCCTTCTCCGGCCCGGTCGGCGGCGTCCGCGTCGCGCTGATCAACGGCCAGTGGGTCGCGTTCCCGACGCACACCGAGCTCGAGGACGCCGTCTTCGACATGGTCGTCGCCGGTCGCGTCCTGGAGGACGGCGACGTCGCGATCATGATGGTCGAGGCCGAGGCCACCGAGAAGACCATCACGCTCGTCCAGGGTGGCGCCGAGGCGCCGACCGAGGAGGTCGTGGCCGCCGGTCTCGACGCCGCGAAGCCCTTCATCAAGGTCCTGTGCAAGGCGCAGTCGGACCTCGCCGCGAAGGCCGCCAAGCCGACCGGCGAGTTCCCGATCTTCCTGGACTACCAGGACGACGTCTTCGAGGCCCTGACCGCCGCGGTCAAGAGCGAGCTCGCCCAGGCGCTCACCATCGCCGGCAAGCAGGACCGCGAGGCCGAGCTGGACCGCGTCAAGGAGATCGCCGCCGAGAAGCTGCTCCCGCAGTTCGAGGGTCGCGAGAAGGAGATCTCCGCCGCGTACCGCGCGCTGACCAAGAAGCTGGTCCGCGAGCGCGTCATCAAGGACAAGGTCCGCATCGACGGCCGTGGCGTCACGGACATCCGTACGCTGGCCGCCGAGGTCGAGGCCATCCCGCGCGTGCACGGCTCGGCGCTGTTCGAGCGTGGCGAGACCCAGATCCTGGGCGTCACCACCCTCAACATGCTCCGCATGGAGCAGCAGCTGGACACCCTCTCCCCGGTGACCCGCAAGCGCTACATGCACAACTACAACTTCCCGCCGTACTCCGTCGGTGAGACGGGCCGCGTCGGCTCCCCGAAGCGCCGCGAGATCGGCCACGGCGCGCTCGCCGAGCGCGCGATCGTGCCGGTCCTGCCGACCCGCGAGGAGTTCCCCTACGCGATCCGTCAGGTGTCCGAGGCCCTCGGCTCCAACGGCTCGACGTCCATGGGCTCGGTCTGCGCCTCGACGATGTCGCTGCTCAACGCCGGTGTGCCGCTGAAGGCCGCCGTCGCGGGCATCGCCATGGGTCTCATCTCCCAGGAGATCGACGGCCAGACGCACTACGTCGCCCTCACCGACATCCTCGGTGCGGAGGACGCCTTCGGTGACATGGACTTCAAGGTCGCCGGCACCAAGGAGTTCGTGACCGCCCTCCAGCTCGACACCAAGCTGGACGGCATCCCCGCCTCCGTCCTGGCCGCGGCCCTCAAGCAGGCCCGCGACGCCCGCCTCCACATCCTCGACGTGATGATGGAAGCGATCGACACGCCGGACGAGATGTCCCCGAACGCCCCGCGGATCATCACCGTCAAGATCCCCGTGGACAAGATCGGTGAGGTCATCGGCCCCAAGGGCAAGATGATCAACCAGATCCAGGAGGACACCGGCGCCGACATCACGATCGAGGACGACGGCACCATCTACATCGGTGCCGCCCAGGGTTCGCAGGCCGAGGCCGCGCGCGCCACGATCAACTCGATCGCCAACCCGACCATGCCGGAGGTCGGCGAGCGCTACCTGGGCACCGTCGTGAAGACGACGACCTTCGGCGCGTTCGTGTCGCTGCTCCCGGGCAAGGACGGTCTGCTGCACATCTCGCAGATCCGCAAGCTCGCCGGCGGCAAGCGCGTGGAGAACGTCGAGGACGTCCTCGGTGTGGGCTCCAAGGTCCAGGTCGAGATCGCCGAGATCGACTCCCGCGGCAAGCTCTCCCTGATCCCCGTGATCGAGGGCGAAGGCGACGACGACAAGAAGGACGACACCGACCAGTGACGTCGAGTAGCTCCACGACGACGGCCCGCACCTCCTCGGAGGCGCGGGCCGTCGCCCGTACCCAAACCCTCATCAAGGGCACGAACGGTATCGGGACGGTCCGCAAGACCACCCTGCCCGGCGGGCTGCGCGTCGTCACCGAGACGCTCCCCTCCGTGCGCTCCGCCACGTTCGGCATCTGGGCGCACGTGGGCTCCCGCGACGAGACGCCGTCCCTGAACGGCGCCACGCACTACCTGGAGCACCTGCTCTTCAAGGGCACGAGCCGCAGGTCCGCGCTGGACATTTCCTCGGCGATCGACGCGGTCGGCGGCGAGATGAACGCGTTCACGGCCAAGGAGTACACGTGCTACTACGCACGCGTGCTCGACACCGACCTGCCGCTGGCCATCGACGTCGTCTGCGACATGCTCACCGGCTCGCTCATCCTCGAGGACGACGTCAACGTCGAACGCGGCGCCATCCTCGAAGAGATCGCGATGACCGAGGACGACCCGGGCGACTGCGTGCACGACCTGTTCGCGCACACCATGCTCGGCGACACCCCTCTCGGCCGTCCGGTCCTCGGCACCGTCGACACCGTCAACGCCCTCACCGCGGACCGCATCCGCCGCTTCTACAAGAAGCACTACGACCCGACGCACCTCGTCGTCGCCTGCGCGGGCAACGTCGACCACAACAAGGTCGTACGCCAGGTCCGTGCCGCCTTCGAGAAGGCCGGCGCCTTCAAGAACGCGGCGGCGGCCCCCATCGCCCCGCGCGACGGCCTGCGCACGATCCGCACCGCGGGCCGCGTCGAGCTCCTCGGCCGCAAGACCGAACAGGCCCACGTCGTCCTCGGCATGCCGGGCCTGGCCCGCACCGACGAGCGCCGCTGGGCCCTCGGCGTCCTGAACACCGCCCTCGGCGGCGGCATGTCCTCGCGCCTGTTCCAGGAGGTCCGCGAGAAGCGCGGCCTGGCCTACAGCGTGTACTCGTACACCTCGGGCTTCGCCGACTGCGGCCTCTTCGGCGTGTACGCGGGCTGCCGCCCGAGCCAGGTCCCCGACGTCCTCAAGCTGTGCCGCGACGAGCTCGACCAGGTCGCCGAGCACGGTCTCTCGGACGACGAGATCGGCCGTGCCATCGGCCAGCTCCAGGGCTCCACGGTCCTCGGCCTGGAGGACACCGGCGCGTTGATGAACCGCATCGGCAAGAGTGAGCTGTGCTGGGGCGAGCAGATGTCGGTCGACGACATGCTCGCCCGGATAGCGTCGGTCACCCCGGACGAGGTCCGCTCCGTCGCCCGGGACGTCCTCGGACAGCGGCCCTCGCTGGCGGTCATCGGCCCGGTCAAGGACAAGCAGGCGTCCCGGCTGCACGACGCGGTCGCGTAAATCCCGTCTCGGTAAGGAACGAAGCAATGAGCAAGCTGCGCGTGGCGGTCCTCGGTGCCAAGGGCCGGATCGGAGCCGAGGCGGTACGAGCCGTCGAGGCCGCCGAGGACATGGAGCTGGTGGCCGCGCTGGGCCGCGGTGACAAGCTGGAGACGCTGGTCGAGGCCGGCACCCAGGTCGTGGTCGAGCTGACCACCCCGGCCTCGGTGATGGGCAACCTCGACTTCTGCGTCCGGCACGGCATCCACGCCGTGGTCGGCACCACCGGCTGGACCGAGGAGCGGCTCGCGCAGCTCGGCACCTCGCTCGCCGCCTCCCCGGAGACGGGCGTGCTCATCGCGCCCAACTTCTCCATCGGAGCCGTCCTGACGATGAAGTTCGCCGAGGTCGCCGCCCCGTACTTCGAGTCCGTCGAGGTCGTCGAGCTGCACCACCCGAACAAGGTGGACGCACCCAGCGGCACCGCCACGCGCACCGCTCAGCTCATCGCCGCGGCCCGCGAGCGCGCGGGCCGCGCCCCGCAGCCCGACGCCACGGTGACCGCCCTGGACGGCGCCCGCGGCGCCGACGTCGACGGCGTCCCCGTGCACGCGGTCCGGCTGCGCGGCCTCCTGGCCCACCAGGAGGTCCTGCTCGGCGGCGAGGGCGAGACCCTGACCATCCGCCACGACTCCCTCCACCACAGCAGCTTCATGCCGGGCATCCTGCTCGGCGCCCGCCGCGTGGTGACCACCCCGGGCCTCACCTTCGGCCTGGAACACTTCCTCGACCTCGGCTGAGCCGGGTCCGTACGACAGTTAGCCGGCAGACATGCGCGCGAAGATCACCTATGCCATCACGGCCGCCGTCCTGGTCGTCTATTTCGTCCTGGTCGGCAGCCGGGGGGTGCTGCTCATCCAGAACGGCACCCTGATCACCGTCACCTTCGGTGTCGCGGTGCTCATCCTGCCGGTCATCGGCGTCTGGTTCCTCTGGCAGAACACGCAGTTCGTCCGGAAGGCCAACAGGCTCGCCGCCGTGCTCGACTCCGAGGGCGGACTGCCCGTGGACGAGCTGCGGCGCACCGAGGGCGGCCGTATCGACCGCGACTCGGCCGACGAGGTCTTCGCCCGCCGCAAGGCCGAGACCGAGGACGCCCCGGACGACTGGCGCAACTGGTTCCGGCTCGCCGTCGCCTACCACGACGCCCGGGACACCCCGCGCGCCCGCAAGGCCATGCAACGGGCCATCGCCCTCCACGAGGGCAGGACCCTGGAGGCCTGATCAGCACGCATGACGAAGGGGCCGGTCCGCGCACACGCGCGGACCGGCCCCTTTCGTGATGTCCCGGCCTCAGGCCCGGCGGTACTCGTCGGCCCACACCTCGACGACGTCCGCCGCCCGGTCGAAGGCCTCGGCACGCGCCAGGAAGTCGGCGTTGTGCGTGGTCATCAGCGGCGGTACGTCCCCGGGGGAGCGGTCCGCGGTCACCAGGGTCAGGGCCTGGCCCTGCACCGTGCGCGGCAGCCCCAGCCAGCGCACCGGCTGCTGGGCCGTGCGCACCGCCACGACCCGCTTCCACGGCGTCGTCCGGGTGACGAAGAAGCCCACCTGGCGCACTCCACGGGCGCTGACCCACACCCCCATGCGCAGCAGACGCAGCGCGCACAGGATGACGGCCGTCGCGGCGGCCATGCAGGCGGCGGCGCCGGACAGCGTCCCGGCGACGGCGATGATCACGGCCGCGACGAGCACGTACGAGGCGAGCAGCAGGACCAGCGCGGCCGCGCCCACCCGCCACGGGCCGGGGCGGTAGGGGCGCCGCCAGCGGTCGCGGTCGTCGAAGGGCAGCGCGACATCCTCCGCCGTCTCGTCAAAGGCGCGGTCCGCCGTCAAAAAGGGCAGGGGCACGACTGATCCTCACTCGATCCACGCATGGGCTGTGCCCGGTGAGGTTATCGAGCCGGTTGCGTGCTCACCACCCTTGGGGGGCCGGAAGGGTCAGCGGCCGTCCGACGCCACGGAATGCTGCGTCTGAGCAGGTGACCCATCCTGTGACAGGGCGGGCATTCCGAGGACCAGGGCTCCGGCGAGCCCGGCCATCAGGGTGAGACCGAAGAGCAGCCGGCCGGCTATCTGCCCGGCGGAGGACCGCTCGCGGGGCGGGGGAGCGACATTGCTGAGGAACTGGTCGGCTTCGGCGGTGAAGGCGAACGGGACGGGCGCGCTGGGGGCACCTCCCGGCGGTGGCTGGGGGAGGGACATGGGCGGTGCTTCTCCTCTGGGGGCTTGCCGGACGCGGTGGCCCGGTGAACCGGACGTCCGGGGTGATCCGGGCGACCGGGGGTGATCCGATGACAAGCGACGCGAACCGCTCGAACGCATCGCTCTCACTCATACAGACGGGCGAACGTTACAAGAGGTGCCCGGAATCACCGAATTCGCCGAAGTTCGCCGATGAATGTCGCGGCCCGCACGGAACGCCCGGTTGGGTCCGGCGGGGCGGATGCCGAGCCGTAGAGTGGTCGCCGCCCGAGCCAGTGATGGGAAGGACCCTCCGCACCGTGACCGACAACCCGGCCGACGACTTCAAGCTCTTCTTCCGCAGCGATGTCACCGTCGAGCTGATCAAGCACACGGCCTCCGACGCCGACGTGCTGTTCGCCGCCCGTGTCTCCACCGCAGGCGAGCAGTCGCTGGAGGAGCTTCAGAAGGACCCGGAGCGCTCCAAGGGTCTGATCAACTACCTGATGCGGGACCGCCACGGCAGCCCCTTCGAGCACAACTCGATGACCTTCTTCGTCAGTGCCCCGATCTTCGTGTTCCGCGAGTTCATGCGGCACCGCGTGGGCTGGTCGTACAACGAGGAGTCGGGCCGCTACAGGGAGCTGGAGCCGGTCTTCTACGTTCCTGGCGAGGACCGCAAGCTGGTCCAGCAGGGGCGTCCCGGCAAGTACGAGTTCGTCCAGGGCACCGCGGAGCAGCACCGGACCGTCACCGCGGCCATGGAGGAGTCCTACCGGCAGTCCTACGCCGCCTACCAGGAGATGCTGGCCGCCGGCGTCGCCCGTGAGGTCGCCCGGGCCACCCTGCCGGTCGGTCTCTTCTCCTCGATGTACGCCACCTGCAACGCGCGTTCCCTGATGCACTTCCTCGGGCTGCGCACCCAGCACGAGCTCGCCAAGGTGCCGTCGTTCCCGCAGCGGGAGATCGAGATGGTCGCCGAGAAGATGGAGGCCGAGTGGGCCCGGCTCATGCCTCTCACGCACGCGGCCTACAACGCCAACGGGCGCGTGGCGCCGTAACACGCCACCGCGCACCGGTCCGGCACAGATGTACGGATCAGCCGAGCGAAGTGTCCGTATTGCGGCATTTCGAGAAGTTCATCTAGCCTGATCAAACGGACCCGGCACTGCTTGAACCCCCGAGCAGGCAGTGCCGGGTTCCACCTTTGTCATGCTTTGTCGTGCCCCCCGACGGCAGACCACGCGGTGAGCAGCGAGTAGCGTATTACCCATGGCTCCGACCTCCACTCCGCAGACCCCCTTCGGGCGGGTCCTCACCGCCATGGTCACGCCCTTCACGGCGGACGGCGGACTCGACCTCGACGGCGCTCAGCGGCTCGCGACCCACCTGGTGGACGCAGGCAACGACGGCCTGATCATCAACGGCACCACCGGTGAGTCCCCGACCACCAGCAACGCGGAGAAATCGGAGCTCGTGCGGGCCGTGCTGGAGGCGGTGGGCGACCGCGCCCACATCGTCGCCGGCGTCGGCACGAACGACACCCGCCACAGCATCGAGCTCGCCCGCGACGCCGAGCGCGCCGGCGCGCACGGCCTGCTCACCGTCACGCCGTACTACAACAAGCCCCCGCAAGAGGGCCTGTACCGCCACTTCTCGGCCATCGCCGACGCGACCGAACTGCCGGTCATGCTCTATGACATCCCCGGCCGCAGCGGCGTACCGATCAACACCGAAACCCTGGTGCGACTCGCCGAGCACCCGCGTATCGTCGCCAACAAGGACGCCAAGGGGGACCTCGGCCGAGCCAGCTGGGCGATCGCCCGCTCCGGCCTCGCCTGGTACTCGGGCGACGACATGCTGAACCTGCCGCTGCTCTCCGTCGGCGCGGTGGGCTTCGTCTCCGTGGTCGGTCACGTCGTCACCCCTGAACTGCGCGCGATGCTCGACGCGTATCTCTCGGGGGACGTCCAGAAGGCCACAGAGATCCACCAGAAGCTGCTTCCCGTCTTCACCGGCATGTTCCGCACCCAGGGCGTCATGACGACCAAGGCCGCGCTCGCCCTCCAGGGCCTGCCCGCCGGTCCGCTCCGCGCCCCGATGGTCGAACTGTCGCCCGAGGAGACCACCCAGCTCAAGATCGATCTTGGCGCCGGCGGGGTAGAGCTCTAACCACAGACTTCACAACTGAATACGCATGATCCGCAGGCCATGGGCCTGCACCCCACACAACAGCTACTGCACGAACGTCACGCACGCCACGTGCCTCGCGAGGTACGTGGCGTGCGTGGTGAGGAGAGTCTTTTGAGTCATCCGCATCCTGAACTCGGCGCACCGCCGGCCCTCCAGAAGGGCGGCCTGCGGGTCACCCCGCTCGGCGGCCTCGGCGAGATCGGCCGGAACATGACGGTCTTCGAGTACGGAGGCCGCCTCCTGATCGTCGACTGCGGAGTGCTCTTCCCCGAGGAGGAGCAGCCCGGAATCGACCTGATCCTGCCGGACTTCACGTCCATCAGAGACCGCCTCGACGACATCGAGGGCATCGTGCTCACGCACGGCCACGAGGACCACATCGGCGGCGTCCCGTTCCTCCTGCGCGAGAAGCCGGACATCCCGCTGATCGGCTCCAAGCTGACCCTCGCGCTCATCGAGGCCAAGCTCCAGGAGCACCGCATCCGGCCCTACACGCTCGAAGTGGCCGAGGGCCACCGTGAGCGCGTGGGTCCCTTCGACTGCGAGTTCGTCGCGGTCAACCACTCCATCCCGGACGCCCTCGCGGTCGCCATCCGCACCCCCGCGGGCATGGTCGTCCACACCGGCGACTTCAAGATGGACCAGCTCCCGCTGGACGGCCGCCTCACCGACCTGCACGCGTTCGCCCGGCTGAGCGAGGAAGGCATCGACCTTCTCCTCTCGGACTCCACGAACGCCGAGGTCCCGGGATTCGTCCCGCCCGAGCGCGACATCCAGAACGTGCTGCGCCAGGTGTTCGCCGGTGCCAGCAAGCGGATCATCGTGGCGAGCTTCGCCAGCCATGTGCACCGCATCCAGCAGATCCTCGACACGGCCCACGAGTACGGCCGCAGGGTCGCCTTCGTCGGCCGCTCGATGGTCCGCAATATGGGCATCGCGCGCGACCTCGGCTATCTGAAGGTTCCGCCGGGCCTGGTCGTCGACGTCAAGACGCTCGACGACCTGCCGGACCACGAGGTCGTCCTCGTCTGTACGGGTTCCCAGGGCGAGCCGATGGCGGCCCTGTCCCGGATGGCGAACCGCGACCACCAGATCCGGATCGTCCAGGGCGACACGGTGATCCTGGCGTCGTCGCTGATCCCGGGCAACGAGAACGCGGTCTACCGCGTGATCAACGGCCTGACCCGCTGGGGCGCCAAGGTCGTCCACAAGGGCAACGCCAAGGTGCACGTCTCGGGTCACGCCTCCGCGGGCGAGTTGCTGTACTTCTACAACATCTGCAAGCCGCGGAACCTGATGCCGGTCCACGGCGAATGGCGCCACCTGCGCGCCAACGCCGAGCTGGGTGCCCTGACCGGTGTCCCGCACGACCGCATCGTGATCGCCGAGGACGGCGTCGTCGTCGACCTCGTCGAGGGCAAGGCGAAGATCTCGGGCAAGGTCCAGGCCGGTTATGTCTACGTCGACGGTCTCTCCGTCGGTGACGTGGGTGAGCCCACGCTCAAGGACCGCAAGATCCTCGGCGACGAGGGCATCATCTCGGTCTTCGTGGTGATGGACGCCAGCACCGGCAAGCTCACGGGCGGCCCGCACGTGCAGGCACGCGGTTCGGGCATCGACGACGCCGTCTTCGCCGACGTCATCCCGAAGATCACCGAAGTGCTGGAGCGGTCGGCCCAGGACGGTGTGGTCGAGGCCCACCAGTTGCAGCAGCTGATCCGTCGCACGCTGGGCAAGTGGGTGTCCGACACCTACCGCCGGCGCCCGATGATCCTTCCGGTCGTCGTCGAGGTCTGACCTCTCGTCAGGCCGTGACCAGGAGCGGGCCGCCTCGATTTGCATCGGGGCGGCCCGCTCCAGTACGTTTACGTCTCCGCCTGAACGGGAAACCCGAAGCCTCGTGCCTCGGAGCCGGTCCCCGAACGGGGCGGGAATTCCGACTCAGAGAATCTGATAAAGTCGGAGTCGCCGGAAAGGGAAACGCGAAAGCGGAAACCTGGAAAGCGCCGAGGAAATCGGATACGGAAACGGTCTGGTAGAGTCGGAAACGCAAGACCGAAGGGAAGCGCCCGGAGGAAAGCCCGAGAGGGTGAGTACAAAGGAAGCGTCCGTTCCTTGAGAACTCAACAGCGTGCCAAAAATCAACGCCAGATATGTTGATACCCCGTCTCCAGCCATCATGGCTGGGGCGAGGTTCCTTTGAAAAAGTCCTGCCCCTTTGGGGTAGGCGCACAGCGAGGACGCTGTGAACCGAGGGATTATTCCTCCCTCTGGTTCCGCTCTCGTGTGTGTTCCACCGGATTACCGGTAAACATTCACGGAGAGTTTGATCCTGGCTCAGGACGAACGCTGGCGGCGTGCTTAACACATGCAAGTCGAACGATGAACCACTTCGGTGGGGATTAGTGGCGAACGGGTGAGTAACACGTGGGCAATCTGCCCTTCACTCTGGGACAAGCCCTGGAAACGGGGTCTAATACCGGATAACACTCCTGCCCGCATGGGTGGGGGTTAAAAGCTCCGGCGGTGAAGGATGAGCCCGCGGCCTATCAGCTTGTTGGTGAGGTAGTGGCTCACCAAGGCGACGACGGGTAGCCGGCCTGAGAGGGCGACCGGCCACACTGGGACTGAGACACGGCCCAGACTCCTACGGGAGGCAGCAGTGGGGAATATTGCACAATGGGCGAAAGCCTGATGCAGCGACGCCGCGTGAGGGATGACGGCCTTCGGGTTGTAAACCTCTTTCAGCAGGGAAGAAGCGAAAGTGACGGTACCTGCAGAAGAAGCGCCGGCTAACTACGTGCCAGCAGCCGCGGTAATACGTAGGGCGCAAGCGTTGTCCGGAATTATTGGGCGTAAAGAGCTCGTAGGCGGCTTGTCACGTCGGGTGTGAAAGCCCGGGGCTTAACCCCGGGTCTGCATTCGATACGGGCTAGCTAGAGTGTGGTAGGGGAGATCGGAATTCCTGGTGTAGCGGTGAAATGCGCAGATATCAGGAGGAACACCGGTGGCGAAGGCGGATCTCTGGGCCATTACTGACGCTGAGGAGCGAAAGCGTGGGGAGCGAACAGGATTAGATACCCTGGTAGTCCACGCCGTAAACGGTGGGAACTAGGTGTTGGCGACATTCCACGTCGTCGGTGCCGCAGCTAACGCATTAAGTTCCCCGCCTGGGGAGTACGGCCGCAAGGCTAAAACTCAAAGGAATTGACGGGGGCCCGCACAAGCAGCGGAGCATGTGGCTTAATTCGACGCAACGCGAAGAACCTTACCAAGGCTTGACATACACCGGAAAGCATTAGAGATAGTGCCCCCCTTGTGGTCGGTGTACAGGTGGTGCATGGCTGTCGTCAGCTCGTGTCGTGAGATGTTGGGTTAAGTCCCGCAACGAGCGCAACCCTTGTTCTGTGTTGCCAGCATGCCCTTCGGGGTGATGGGGACTCACAGGAGACTGCCGGGGTCAACTCGGAGGAAGGTGGGGACGACGTCAAGTCATCATGCCCCTTATGTCTTGGGCTGCACACGTGCTACAATGGCAGGTACAAAGAGCTGCGAAGCCGTGAGGCGGAGCGAATCTCAAAAAGCCTGTCTCAGTTCGGATTGGGGTCTGCAACTCGACCCCATGAAGTCGGAGTTGCTAGTAATCGCAGATCAGCATTGCTGCGGTGAATACGTTCCCGGGCCTTGTACACACCGCCCGTCACGTCACGAAAGTCGGTAACACCCGAAGCCGGTGGCCCAACCCCTTGTGGGAGGGAGCTGTCGAAGGTGGGACTGGCGATTGGGACGAAGTCGTAACAAGGTAGCCGTACCGGAAGGTGCGGCTGGATCACCTCCTTTCTAAGGAGCATCTAGGCCGCCGGGCTTGCTCGGTGGTCCAGGGCCATTACGTCGGCACACGTTCGACGGTGGTTGCTCATGGGTGGAACGTTGATTATTCGGCACTTTCAGTCATCTCGGGCTGCCAGTACTGCTCTTCGGAGCGTGGAAAGCTGATCACGAGTGGCGAGGGTGTCGGGCACGCTGTTGGGTGTCTGAAGGTACGGCCGATCATGGCTGCCTTCAGTGCCGGCCCCAGTACACTCACTGGTTTTCAGTGGGGTGATGGGTGGTTGGTCGTTGTTTGAGAACTGCACAGTGGACGCGAGCATCTGTGGCCAAGTTTTTAAGGGCGCACGGTGGATGCCTTGGCACCAGGAACCGATGAAGGACGTGGGAGGCCACGATAGTCCCCGGGGAGCCGTCAACCAGGCTTTGATCCGGGGGTTTCCGAATGGGGAAACCCGGCAGTCGTCATGGGCTGTCACCCATACCTGAACACATAGGGTATGTGGAGGGAACGCGGGGAAGTGAAACATCTCAGTACCCGCAGGAAGAGAAAACAACCGTGATTCCGGGAGTAGTGGCGAGCGAAACCGGATGAGGCCAAACCTCAAGCGTGTGAGACCCGGCAGGGGTTGCGCTTGGGGGGTTGTGGGATCTCTCTTTCACAGTCTGCCGGCTGTGAGGCGAGTCAGAAACCGTTGATGTAGGCGAAGGACATGCGAAAGGTCCGGCGTAGAGGGTAAGACCCCCGTAGTCGAAACATCAACGGCTCGTTTGAGAGACACCCAAGTAGCACGGGGCCCGAGAAATCCCGTGTGAATCTGGCGGGACCACCCGCTAAGCCTAAATATTCCCTGGTGACCGATAGCGGATAGTACCGTGAGGGAATGGTGAAAAGTACCGCGGGAGCGGAGTGAAATAGTACCTGAAACCGTGTGCCTACAAGCCGTGGGAGCGTCGGGCAAGCACTTGTGCTTGCCTCGTGACTGCGTGCCTTTTGAAGAATGAGCCTGCGAGTTTGCGGTGCGTTGCGAGGTTAACCCGTGTGGGGAAGCCGTAGCGAAAGCGAGTCCGAATAGGGCGATTCAGTAGCGCGCTCAAGACCCGAAGCGGAGTGATCTAGCCATGGGCAGGTTGAAGCGGCTGTAAGAGGTCGTGGAGGACCGAACCCACCAGGGTTGAAAACCTGGGGGATGACCTGTGGTTAGGGGTGAAAGGCCAATCAAACTCCGTGATAGCTGGTTCTCCCCGAAATGCATTTAGGTGCAGCGTCGTGTGTTTCTTGCCGGAGGTAGAGCACTGGATAGGCGATGGGCCCTACCGGGTTACTGACCTTAGCCAAACTCCGAATGCCGGTAAGTGAGAGCGCGGCAGTGAGACTGTGGGGGATAAGCTCCATGGTCGAGAGGGAAACAGCCCAGAGCATCGACTAAGGCCCCTAAGCGTACGCTAAGTGGGAAAGGATGTGGAGTCGCAGAGACAACCAGGAGGTTGGCTTAGAAGCAGCCACCCTTGAAAGAGTGCGTAATAGCTCACTGGTCTAGTGATTCCGCGCCGACAATGTAGCGGGGCTCAAGCGTACCGCCGAAGTCGTGTCATTGCAGCAATAGGGCCAACGCCCGCTGTGATGGGTAGGGGAGCGTCGTGTGCCGGGTGAAGCCGCGCCGGAAGGCAGTGGTGGACGGTTCACGAGTGAGAATGCAGGCATGAGTAGCGATACACACGTGAGAAACGTGTGCGCCGATTGACTAAGGGTTCCTGGGTCAAGCTGATCTGCCCAGGGTAAGTCGGGACCTAAGGCGAGGCCGACAGGCGTAGTCGATGGATAACCGGTTGATATTCCGGTACCCGCTGTGAAGCGTCAAACATCGAACCAGGCGATGCTAAGTCCGTGAAGCCGCCCCGGAGCCTTCGGGCAAAGGGGAGTGGTGGAGCCGACGGACCAGACCTGTAGTAGGTGAGTGATGGGGTGACGCAGGAAGGTAGTCCATCCCGGGCGGTGGTTGTCCCGGGGTAAGGGTGTAGGCCGTGTGATAGGCAAATCCGTCACACATTAAGGCTGAGACCCGATGCCGAGCCGATTGTGGTGAAGTGGATGATCCTATGCTGTCGAGAAAAGCCTCTAGCGAGTTTCATGGCGGCCCGTACCCTAAACCGACTCAGGTGGTCAGGTAGAGAATACCGAGGCGTTCGGGTGAACTATGGTTAAGGAACTCGGCAAAATGCCCCCGTAACTTCGGGAGAAGGGGGGCCATCACTGGTGATTGGATTTACTCCATGAGCTGGGGGTGGCCGCAGAGACCAGCGAGAAGCGACTGTTTACTAAAAACACAGGTCCGTGCGAAGCCGTAAGGCGATGTATACGGACTGACGCCTGCCCGGTGCTGGAACGTTAAGGGGACCGGTTAGTCACTCTTCGGGGTGGCGAAGCTGAGAACTTAAGCGCCAGTAAACGGCGGTGGTAACTATAACCATCCTAAGGTAGCGAAATTCCTTGTCGGGTAAGTTCCGACCTGCACGAATGGCGTAACGACTTCTCGACTGTCTCAACCATAGGCCCGGTGAAATTGCACTACGAGTAAAGATGCTCGTTTCGCGCAGCAGGACGGAAAGACCCCGGGACCTTTACTACAGTTTGATATTGGTGTTCGGTTCGGCTTGTGTAGGATAGCTGGGAGACTGTGAAGCTCGGACGCCAGTTCGGGTGGAGTCGTCGTTGAAATACCAGTCTGGTCGTGCTGGATGTCTAACCTGGGTCCGTGATCCGGATCAGGGACAGTGTCTGATGGGTAGTTTAACTGGGGCGGTTGCCTCCTAAAGAGTAACGGAGGCGCCCAAAGGTTCCCTCAGCCTGGTTGGCAATCAGGTGTTGAGTGTAAGTGCACAAGGGAGCTTGACTGTGAGACCGACGGGTCGAGCAGGGACGAAAGTCGGGACTAGTGATCCGGCGGTGGCTTGTGGAAGCGCCGTCGCTCAACGGATAAAAGGTACCCCGGGGATAACAGGCTGATCTTCCCCAAGAGTCCATATCGACGGGATGGTTTGGCACCTCGATGTCGGCTCGTCGCATCCTGGGGCTGGAGTCGGTCCCAAGGGTTGGGCTGTTCGCCCATTAAAGCGGTACGCGAGCTGGGTTTAGAACGTCGTGAGACAGTTCGGTCCCTATCCGCTGTGCGCGTAGGAATATTGAGAAGGGCTGTCCCTAGTACGAGAGGACCGGGACGGACGAACCTCTGGTGTGCCAGTTGTCCTGCCAAGGGCATGGCTGGTTGGCTACGTTCGGGAGGGATAACCGCTGAAAGCATCTAAGCGGGAAGCCTGCTTCAAGATGAGTATTCCCACCCCCTTGAGGGGTTAAGGCTCCCAGTAGACGACTGGGTTGATAGGCCAGATCTGGAAGCCCGGTAACGGGTGGAGGTGACTGGTACTAATAGGCCGAGGGCTTGTCCTCAGTTGCTCGCGTCCACTGTGTTGGTTCTGAAACCACGAACAACCCCACGTTTGTCACAGAGCGTGGTGCGGTTGACAGTTTCATAGAGTTTCGGTGGTCATAGCGTGAGGGAAACGCCCGGTTACATTCCGAACCCGGAAGCTAAGCCTCACAGCGCCGATGGTACTGCAGGGGGGACCCTGTGGGAGAGTAGGACGCCGCCGAACAAATTTTGAAGAGCTGGTCCCCGAACTTCGGTTCGGGGACCAGCTCTTTTTTGTTTTGCTTTACTTCGAGTTCACGTTGCGCGACCAGGATCCGCACCATGGGTACTGCTGCAATGCTCAGAGCCGCGGGCGTCGGAGCCGGTGACGAGGTCGTCGTACCGGCCTTCGGGAACGTGGAGGTCGCCGACGCCGTCACCGAGGCCGGCGCCACCGTCGTCTTCGCCGACATAGACCCGGCCACGTACTGCCTGGACCCCTCGGCGGTGCAGGCGGTCATAACTCCCCAGACGGCGGCCCTCGTTGTCGTGCACCGCTTCGGCCGCACCGCCGACCTGGCGCGGCTGCGGGACCTGGGGCAGCGGCATGAGCTGCTGGTGCTCGAACAGGGGGAGTCCGAGGCGCCGTACGACGAGATCGCGCAGCGCAGGGAGCGGGCCGCGTATCTCGACAGCCGGCTCAGTGGCGTACACACACCGGCCGGCGGGGACGGGCACACCTACCAGCAGTACGTGGTGCGCGTGCCCGGCAACGGCCGGCCGGACCGCGACGCCTTCGCAAGGGCCGTACGGGCCAGGGGAGTCGAGTGCCGGGTTCCGGTGAAGACCCCCGTGCACCGTCTGCCCGGGTTCCGCCGGGACGTACAGCTTCCCGAGACCGAGCGGGCCGCAGACGAGACCCTTTCGCTGCCCGTGGACGGGACGTTGACGAAGCGAGAGATGCAGCGGATCGTCTCCGCGTGCAACGCGCTCGGCGGACTGCTGCAACCCGCCTTCTGATCAGCGGCGGACGGGTTGGGAGCACGGCCCAATTCAGGGTATGATCTCTCTTGTTGGCGCGAGGGAAACCTCGAAAGCGACAGGCCCCCCTAGCTCAGTCGGCAGAGCGTCTCCATGGTAAGGAGAAGGTCAACGGTTCGATTCCGTTGGGGGGCTCAGAAAGAAAAGGCCTCCGCCCTTGTGGGCGGGGGCCTTTCGCATGTCGGGAGTCTTTTCGCATATCCCGGGGCGCCGAGGCGCGTATCCCGGCGGCCGAGGCGACCTGAGCCCCCGGGACACACGTCCCAGGGGCGTCGGACCGCCGGATCTCAGTCCTTCTGGAGACCGGGGACGCGCATCGCCAGGATCGCCATGTCGTCCGACGGGGCGTCGGAGGCGAAGCGTTCCACCGCGCGCATGATGCGCGCGGCGACGGCGCCGGCCGTCAGCCCCGTGCACGTGGTGAGGACGTCGGCCAGGCCGTCGTCACCGAGCATGCGGGTGCCCTCGCGGCGCTCCGTCACGCCGTCCGTGACACACAGCAGGACATCGCCCGGATCGAGCGTGACCCTCTGCTCGTACAGCTCCAGGTCCTCCATCACCCCGAGGAGCGGCTGCGGTTCGGCGGCCGGCTCGACCGTGCCGTCCTGGCGCAGCCGCAACGGCAGCGGATGGCCGGCGCAGACGACCTTCAGGACGGCGCTGCCGTCCTCCTGGGGCCACAGCTCGCCGTAGAGGAGGGTCAGGAAGCGGCTGCGGGCGCCCTCGTCGAGGATCGCGGAGTTCAGCCGCTCCAGGACGGCGGGGCCGCCGTATCCCTCGCGGGCCAGCAGGCGCAGCGCGTGCCGGGCCAGGCCGGTGACCGCCGCCGCCTCCGGGCCCGTACCGCAGACGTCGCCGATGGCGAAGCCGTAGGCGCCGTCGCGGATCGGGAAGAGGTCGTAGAAGTCGCCGCCGACTTCGTTGCCCTCGCCTGCGGCGCGGTAGATGACCTCGACCTCGACGCCCTCGATCTGCGGGAGTTCCGGCGGCAGGAGGCTGCGCTGGAGGGACTGGCTGATGGCCGTGCGCTCCGAGTACAGACGGGCGTTGTCCAGTGCGAGGGCCGCGCGCCGGGAGAGGTCCTCGGCCAACTCCAGGATCTCCTGGCGGAAGTGCTCGTCCGACGGCTTGCCGAGGGTCAGCATGCCGATGACCCGGTTGCGGGCGACCAGGGGCAGGACCACGGTCTCGCCGCCGACCGCGGCGGCCGTCGCGAGTGTCGTGCCGATGCCGGAGCTCACCGACGGCTGTCCGCGGAGGCCCAGGCTGCGCATCGAGGTCCGCAGGGCGGCGTCGTGGGCGGCCGCGGCGGGGGCCGCCCAGACGCGGGCGCCCGGGGTGGGCACGGGGTCCGGCGGGGCGATCTTCGAGAGCAACGCCTTGAGGCCGTCGATGAGTTCCTCGTCCTCGTGCAGGACGTACGAGAGGTACGGATCGGAGGCCTGGTCGGCGATCGTGTAGACGGCACACCAGGTGGCCAGGGTCGGGACCGTCATCTGCGCCATGAGGGCGAGGGTCTGGTCGCGGTCCAGGGTGCCGGCGAGCAGGTCGGAGGCCTCGACGAGGAAGGACAGGGAGCCGCGGCGCAGACGTTCCAGCTCGCCGAGGCGGGCCGATTCCACCGCCAGGGCGATGCGGTCGGCGGCGAACTGGAGGCGCAGGGCCTCTTCGTTGGAGTAGCGTCCGGGCGCTTCGGCCGCGACGCCCAGGGAGCCGGTGAGGCGGCCCTCGACCTTCAGCGGGACGGTGACGACCGAGCGCATGCCGGTGCCGCCGAGGAGCGGTACGGCGCCGGGGACGACCGTCAGGTCCTCGTGGACGGCGGGCATCCGGGCGGAGCCGTAGCGGCCGGGGCCCGCCTCGACGGGGACGCGGGCGAAGCGCTGGCGCGCGGAGGGCAGGCCCGTGGAGGCGCGTACCTCCAACTCCGTCTCGTCGTCGGTCGCGAGGAGCAGGAAGGCGGAGTCTCCGTCGAGCATGTCGCGGGCCCGTTCCACCGTGCGCTGGAGGAGGCCGTCGAGGTCGTCGGGGGCCGGCGATCCGATGAAGACCTCGAACGGGTCCGTTGCCTGGCCTTCCGTGTGGGAGCCCGAGTCGGAGGCGGGTCCGCGCAACGGGGTCTGGAGGACGGCGCGTTCGTAGTCGCGGACCAGGAGGCAGACGGTGGAGGGCTCGCCGCCGGTGTCGCGGACGCGCAGGTGCGAGGCGTACACCGGGGTGACCCGGCCGTCGGCGCAGCGGACGCCGTAACTGCCTTCCCAGCGCGAGAGTTGGAGGGCCTCGACGATGCCGGTGCCGGTGCCGGGGGTGTGCGGCCAGGCCGCGAGGTCGGTGAGGGGTTTGCCGGTGACCTGCTCGGCCGCGTAGCCGAAGAGTTCCTCGGCGTCCTCGTTCCAGGCGTTGATCGCGCCGGTGCGGTCGATCTGGATGACCGCCACGCGGACGCGGCCGTCGGCCAGGGGGAGGAGGTCCGCGGGGAGCGAGGGGCCGGCGGTTCGGGTGCCGACCGCGCGCTCGGGGAGGTCGAGCTGGAACCAGACCTGCTTGTGGGTGGGGGTGTACTCGACACCCCAGCGGCGGGCGAGGGCCGCGCACAGCTGGAGGCCGCGGCCGCCTTCGCGGTCGGGGCTGCCCATGTTGACGGCCGTGGCCTGGAGTGGGATCTCGCGTTCGGGGTAGTGGTCCGCCACCTCGATGCGTACGCCGTCGTCGCTGCGCAGACACAGAACGTCGGCGGAGGTGCCCGCGTGCACGACGGCATTGGTGACCAGTTCGCTGGTCAGTACGACGGCGTCGTCGACGATGTCGGCGAAGCCCCAGCCCTGGAGCGTGTCCCGGACGAACGAGCGGGCGGTCGCGACGGACCGTCCCACGGGTTCGAAACTGGCGGCCGCGCGCGCGGTGATCACAGAACTCCCTGTCCGGTCGTCGGCATGCGAGGCTCCGAGGCCCGCCCGCTCCTGTGTGGGCAGAGCGTGGTGCCCTGTCGGCCGGGGATCCTGGGGTGTCCCTCCAGGATGCAGTCCGGTGGTCATGGTGCGGTGCCCCTCCGATGCCTGCCCGCTCGTACTCGTGCCACCGCCCAGGCCGGACGGGACCGGCACGGCTGGACAGCCGCTTGCAAGGTTACTTACCTTCGCGGCCCCTGCGGATGCCGGTCACGGGTGTTTCCGTCTTGAAGAGTGCGGTGTTTCCGTTCGGACACGTGGGTGTGATTGCCTCCGGCCAGGACTGGAGTGCTGCCCCGACGTGTGCGGACGATGTGCGAAGCTGCCGAACTGTTATGGCCTGGTTCGGCCGGGGTGAAACACTGGGCAGGCTCCAGGTAGTAGGTCCGGGCAGGTCGGATGCCTCCCGTGCACCACGAGAAGAAGTACCCGAGTACGCCGAGCAGTATCGGTCGACCCTTGCGGGAGGGACACAGTGGAGTCTGGCGCAGCGACGCGGGGCGGTAGGACGCGCGCGAAAGGCGGACAGTCCCTGAAGAGCGGGCGCACACCGCACACCGGCACCACCGAGGTGGACACGGCGGCCCTGAACAGGCTGCTGGCGGCCCTGGTGTCGATGAGGGACGGCAACTTCCGCAAGCGGCTCACTGTTTCCGGCGACGGCGTGATGTCCGAGATCTCGGCCGTCTTCAACGAGGTCGCCGACCGCAACATGCACCTGACGGGTGAGCTGTCGCGGGTACGGCGTGTGGTGGGCCGTGAGGGAAAACTCACGGAACGGCTGGAGGCGGGCGCCGGTGAGGGCGCCTGGGCGGCCGCGATCGACGCGTCGAACGCGCTGGTGGACGATCTCGTACGACCCGTCTCCGAGGTCGGCCGGGTACTGTCCGCGGTCGCGGAGGGCGATCTGTCGCCGCGCATGGACCTGCGCGCGCAGGCGGCCGACGGGAACGGGCATCCGCTGCGCGGTGAGTTCCTGAAGGTCGGCCGAACGGTCAACAACCTGGTGGACCAGCTGTCGACGTTCACCGACGAGGTCACGCGTGTGGCCAGCGAGGTGGGCACGGAGGGCAAGCTGGGCGGTCAGGCCCGGGTCCGCGGTATGTCCGGTTCGTGGAAGGACCTCACGGACTCGGTCAACACGATGGCGTACCGGCTCACCGCCCAGGTGCGTGACATCGCTCTCGTGACGACGGCGGTCGCCAAGGGTGATCTGTCGCGGAAGGTCACCGTTCATGTGGCCGGCGAGATGCTGGAGCTGAAGAACACCGTCAACACGATGGTCGACCAGCTGTCCTCGTTCTCCTCCGAGGTGACCCGTGTCGCGCGCGAGGTGGGTACGGAGGGTGAGCTGGGCGGTCAGGCCCAGGTGCCCGGTGTGGCCGGTGTGTGGAAGGACCTCACCGATTCGGTGAACCTCATGGCCGGGAACCTGACGGCCCAGGTGCGCGGGATCGCGCAGGTGACCACGGCGGTGGCGAGCGGTGACCTGTCGCAGAAGGTGACCGTCTCCGCGCGCGGTGAGGTCGCGCAGCTCGCCGAGACGATCAACCAGATGACCGAGACGCTGCGGACGTTCGCCGACGAGGTCACGCGTGTCGCCAACGAGGTGGGCGGCGAGGGCCGGCTCGGCGGTCAGGCGAACGTTCCGGGGGCGGCGGGGACGTGGAAGGACCTGACGGACTCCGTCAACACGGTCTTCCGGAA
Organism: Streptomyces sp. f51; assembly: GCF_037940415.1. NCBI lineage: Bacteria > Bacillati > Actinomycetota > Actinomycetes > Kitasatosporales > Streptomycetaceae > Streptomyces > Streptomyces sp. f51. The sequence continues at coordinate 5,626,617 of NZ_CP149798.1, forward strand.
CCTCACCACCCAGGTGCGTGACATCGCGGCCGTGACGACCGCCGTGGCCAACGGTGACCTGTCGCAGAAGGTCAGTGTCCAGGTCGCCGGCGAGATGCTGGAGCTGAAGAACACCGTCAACACGATGGTCGACCAGCTGTCGTCGTTCGGTGTCGAGGTCACGCGGGTGGCGCGCGAGGTCGGCGTCGAGGGTGAACTGGGCGGCCAGGCACAGGTTCCGGGAGTGGCCGGAACGTGGAAGGACCTGACGGACTCCGTCAACACGGCGTTCCAGAACCTGACCGGCCAGGTGCGCAACATCGCCCAGGTGACCACCGCGGTCGCGAACGGCGATCTGTCGCAGAAGGTCACCGTCGAGGTCGCCGGCGAGATGCTGGAGCTGAAGGTCACCGTGAACACCATGGTGGACCAGCTGTCGAGCTTCGCCGACCAGGTGACGCGGATGGCCCGTGACGTGGGCACGGAGGGCCGCCTCGGCGGACAGGCCCGGGTGGACGGTGTGTCCGGCACCTGGAAGGAACTCACGGACTCCGTCAACTTCATGGCGGGGAACCTGACTTCGCAGGTACGGCAGATCGCGCAGGTGACCACGGCGGTCGCCCGGGGTGATCTCTCGCAGAAGATCGACGTGGACGCGCGCGGCGAGATCCTGGAGCTGAAGAACACCATCAACACGATGGTCGACCAGCTCTCCGCGTTCGCCGACCAGGTGACCCGGGTGGCCCGTGACGTGGGTACGGAGGGCCGGCTCGGCGGGCAGGCGCAGGTGCCCGGTGTCGCCGGTGTGTGGCGCGACCTGACCGACTCGGTGAACGGCATGGCCGGCAACCTCACCGCCCAGGTGCGCAACATCGCGCAGGTCGCGACGGCGGTGGCCCGCGGTGACCTGTCGCAGAAGATCGACGTGGACGCGCGCGGCGAGATCCTGGAGCTGAAGAACACCCTCAACACGATGGTGGACCAGCTCTCGAACTTCGCCGAGCAGGTGACGCGGGTGGCCCGCGAGGTGGGCACCGAGGGCATCCTCGGCGGGCAGGCCGAGGTGCAGGGTGTCTCGGGCACCTGGAAGGACCTCACCCAGTCCGTGAACTTCATGGCCAACAACCTGACCAGCCAGGTGCGCAACATCGCCGAGGTCACGACCGCGGTCGCCATGGGAGACCTGTCGAAGAAGATCACCGTCGACGCCAAGGGCGAGATCCTCGAACTGGTCACGACCGTCAACACGATGGTCGACCAGCTTTCCTCGTTCGCCGAGCAGGTGACCCGGGTGGCCCGCGAGGTGGGCACCGAGGGCCAGTTGGGCGGTCAGGCGCGGGTGCCCGGGGTCACGGGCATCTGGAAGGACCTGAGCGACAACGTCAACCTGATGGCCTACAACCTGACCATGCAGGTGCGGAACATCTCGCAGGTGGCGGCGGCCGTCGCCAACGGCGACCTGACCCGGACGGTGACGATCAAGGCGAGCGGCGAGGTCGCGCAGCTCGCCGACACCTTCAACACCATGGTGAAGACGCTGAGTTCGTTCGCCGAGCAGGTCACCAAGGTGGCCCGCGAGGTGGGCACGGACGGCATCCTCGGCGGTCAGGCGCACGTCCCGGGAGTCGCGGGGACGTGGAAGGACCTCACCGAGTCGGTGAACGGGATGGCGTCCAACCTGACCGGCCAGGTCCGCAACATCGCGATGGTCACCACGGCCATCGCCAAGGGCGATCTCACCAAGAAGATCGACATCGACGCGCGCGGCGAGATCCTGGAGCTCAAGACCACCATCAACACGATGGTCGACCAGCTGTCGTCGTTCGCCGAGGAGGTCACCCGGGTCGCCCGGGAGGTGGGCACGGAAGGGCAGTTGGGCGGTCAGGCGCGGGTCCGGGACGTCGACGGCACCTGGCGCGACCTCACCGAGTCGGTGAACGAGATGGCCGGGAACCTGACCCGGCAGGTGCGTGCCATCGCGCGCGTGGCGACCGCGGTGACCCGGGGTGACCTGAACCTGAAGATCGACGTGGACGCCTCCGGCGAGATCCAGGAGCTCCAGGACTACATCAACAAGATGATCGCCAACCTCCGCGACACCACCATCGCCAACAAGGAGCAGGACTGGCTGAAGGGCAACCTCGCCAGGATCTCCGCCCTGATGCAGGGCCGGCGCGATCTCGACGACGTGGCCTCGCTGATCATGAGCGAGCTGACGCCGGTGGTCTCGGCCCAGCACGGCGCGTTCTTCCTCTCGATGCCGCTGGTCGACGGCAAGGACGCGGGCACCGAGGACGACGAGGCGTACGAGCTGCGCATGCTCGGGTCGTACGGCTACTCGATGGGTTCCATGCCGACCTCGTTCCGGCCCGGCGAGGCGCTGATCGGGACGGCCGCGCAGGAGAAGCGCACGATCCTCGTGGAGAACGCGCCGAGCGGCTATCTGAAGATCTCCTCCGGGCTCGGCGAGGCCCCTCCGGCCCAGGTCATCGTGCTCCCGGTGCTCTTCGAGGGGACCGTCCTCGGGGTGATCGAGCTGGCGTCGTTCACGCCGTTCACGCAGATCCAGAAGGACTTCCTGAACCAGATCGCGGAGATGATCGCGACGAGCGTCAACACCATCTCGGTCAACACCAAGACGGAGGTTCTGCTGCGGCAGTCGCAGGAGCTCACCGAGCAACTGCGCGAGCGGTCCGCGGAGTTGGAGAACCGGCAGAAGGCGCTCCAGGACTCGAACGCGGAACTGGAGGACAAGGCCGAGCTGCTGGCCCAGCAGAACCGCGACATCGAGGTCAAGAACACCGAGATCGAGGAGGCGCGGCAGGTCCTGGAGGAGCGCGCCGAGCAGCTCGCGGTCTCCATGCGCTACAAGAGCGAGTTCCTGGCGAACATGTCGCACGAGCTGCGCACCCCGCTCAACTCGCTGCTGATCCTGGCCAAGCTGCTCGCCGACAACGCGGACACGAACCTCACGCCCAAGCAGGTGGAGTTCGCCGAGACGATCCACGGCGCGGGCTCCGACCTGCTCCAGCTCATCAACGACATCCTCGACCTGTCCAAGGTCGAGGCGGGCAAGATGGACGTGTCGCCGACCCGGATCGCGCTCGTCCAGCTCGTCGACTACGTGGAGGCGACCTTCCGGCCGCTGACCGCGGAGAAGGGGCTCGACTTCTCCGTGCGGGTCTCGCCCGAGCTGCCCGCCACGCTGCACACCGACGAGCAGCGGCTGCTCCAGGTGCTGCGCAACCTGCTGTCCAACGCGGTGAAGTTCACCGACTCCGGTGCGGTCGAGCTGGTGATCAGGCCCGCCGGCGCGGATGTGCCGGTGGCCATCCGCGAGCAGCTCCTGGAGTCGGGTTCGCTGCGGGACGCGGACGCCGATCTGATCGCGTTCTCCGTGACCGACACCGGCATCGGGATCGCGGCGAGCAAGATGCGGGTGATCTTCGAGGCGTTCAAGCAGGCGGACGGCACGACGAGCCGCAAGTACGGCGGTACGGGGCTCGGCCTCTCCATCTCGCGGGAGATCGCGCGGCTGCTGGGCGGCGAGATCTACGCCCAGAGCGAGCCGGGACGCGGCTCCACCTTCACCCTGTACCTGCCGCTGCACCCGAGCGAACTGCCGCCGCAGGGGTACGGGCAGCTCGCGCCGACGATGGAGGCGGGTGAGCTGCTGGCCTCCGAGGCCGAGCTGCGCAGCATCGGGATGCCGGCCGAGGTGAAGTCGTACCAGGACGCCCAGAACGGGCCCGCCGCGCTGTTCAGGAGGCGACGCAGGGCACTGCCGACGGCCGAGCAGCGCGCGGACGCGGCCGGGCAGCAGGAGGGGAGTGCGGGGGCCGCTCAGGAGCCGTGGGCGGCCGGACAGCAGGACGCGGGAACGCAGCAGGGGCGGGGCATCCGCTTCGAGGGCGAGAAGGTCCTGATCGTCGACGACGACATCCGCAACGTCTTCGCCCTGACCAGCGTCCTGGAACAGCACGGGCTCTCGGTGCTGTACGCGGAGAACGGCCGCGAGGGCATCGAGGTCCTGGAGCAGCACGACGATGTGACGGTCGTTCTGATGGACATCATGATGCCCGAGATGGACGGCTATGCCACGACCACGGCGATCCGGCGGATGCCGCAGTTCGCGGGGCTGCCGATCATCGCGCTCACGGCGAAGGCCATGAAGGGCGACCGGGAGAAGGCGATCGAGTCGGGTGCCTCCGACTACGTGACCAAGCCGGTCGATCCCGATCATCTGCTCTCGGTGATGGCGCAGTGGATGCGCCAGGGGTGACACACTCGGGGGAGTGACGCGGGCCGTCACGGTGTGCCGGACACCGGAACACCGTGCGGCACGGCCGTTTCGGACGGCCCCGCGTCGGATGACTGACTGTGCCCGAAGCCGTGTAGAAGCGCGGGATACGGGGAACCTTCTGGTCCCCTGCCGCGTTTCTGCTACGTGCACAGTGACATCACGGTGACAGGGTGTGGCGACGGGCGGGGTGCGGCTAGCATGACCGGCACAAGGACGGGCGGCGCAAGGGAGTCGTCCCCTGGGGCGGCGCCCGGCGCTTCCCCAAGTCCTGCGGACAGGGGAGGCCCCATGCCGGGGCGAGGAGGGCGGGCCATGGTGCAGAAGGCCAAGATCCTCCTGGTCGATGACCGGCCGGAGAATCTGTTGGCGCTGGAGGCGATCCTCTCCGCGCTCGATCAGACACTGGTACGGGCATCGTCCGGGGAGGAAGCGCTCAAAGCGCTGCTCACGGACGACTTCGCGGTCATTCTGCTGGACGTTCAGATGCCGGGCATGGACGGATTCGAGACCGCCGCGCACATCAAGCGGCGGGAGCGGACCCGGGACATCCCGATCATCTTCCTGACCGCCATCAACCACGGCCCGCACCACACCTTCCGGGGGTACGCGGCCGGCGCGGTGGACTACATCTCCAAGCCCTTCGACCCGTGGGTGCTGCGCGCGAAGGTCTCGGTGTTCGTCGAGCTCTACATGAAGAACTGCCAGCTCCGTGAGCAGGCGGCCCTGTTGCGGCTCCAGTTGGAGGGCGGCGGCAAGGCGGCGCTCGGCGAGTCCAAGGAGCCGGCCGGACTCCTCGCCGAACTCTCCGCGCGCCTCGCGGCCGTCGAGGAGCAGGCCGAGGCACTGTCCAAGCAGCTCGACGACGACTCCGCGGACGCCGCGGCCGTGGCGACCGCGGCCCATCTGGAGCGCAAACTCACCGGTCTGCGCAGGGCGCTGGACGCGCTGGAGCCGGGCACGGGCAGTGGCGCTCCCTCGGTGCCGTCCCAGGGCTGAGGCCCCGTGAGGAAGCCTTGCGCGGACCGCGCGAGGGCGTGAGGAAGCGTCAGTTCCTTTCCCGGCAAGGCTGACACGATCGGGTGAAGTCGGGATTCCCCCTGTTCGAGCGAAGTCGAGAACTTGGGGGAGGCACACGTGCCGCCGTCCACTCCACCGGTAACCTCACACACATGGCCTCACGTCAGTCCGCAGCCAAGAAGCCGCCCGCGAAGAAGGCGGCCGCTCCGACGAAGGCTCCGGCGAAGAAGGCCCCCGCGAAAAAGGCCCCCGTGAAGAAGGCCGCCGCCAAGGCGCCGGCCAAGAGGGCCCCCGCGAAGAAGCCCGCCCCGGCGCCGGCGCCCAACCCGACCGCGGGCGTGTACCGACTCGTACGCGCCCTGTGGCTGGGCATCGCCCACGCCGTCGGAGCCACCCTGCGCGGGATAGGGCGGGGGGCCAAGGGACTCGATCCGGCACACCGCAAGGACGGGCTCGCGCTCCTGCTGATCGGTCTCGGGCTGATCGTCGCCGCGGGCACGTGGTCCAACCTGCGCGGTCCCGTCGGCGACCTCGTCGAGATGCTGGTCACCGGCGCCTTCGGCCGTCTCGACCTCCTCGTCCCGATACTCCTCGCCGTGATCGCGGCGCGCCTCATCCGGCACCCCGAACAGCCCGAGGCCAACGGCCGCATCGTGATCGGTCTGTCGGCGCTCGTGATCGGTGTGCTCGGTCAGGTGCACATCGCGTGCGGTTCGCCCGCGCGCAGCGACGGCATGCAGGCGATAAGGGACGCCGGAGGGCTCATCGGCTGGGGGGCCTCCACCCCGCTGACGTACACGATGGGTGACGTCCTCGCCGTACCGCTGCTGGTGCTGCTCACGATCTTCGGACTGCTGGTCGTCACCGCGACCCCGGTCAACGCGATCCCGCAGCGGCTGCGGCTGCTCGGCCAGAAACTCGGCGTCGTCCAGGCCGACTTCGACGAGGACGCGTTCCGCGAGGACGAGGAGCGCTACGACGAGCAGTGGCGCGAGGGGATCACGCCGCGCCCCGGCGGACGCTCGCGCGCCCCCGAGGCGTACGACGCCGTCGACGCCGAGCAGGAGGCGCTCACCCGGCGCAGGGGCCGTCCCCGGCGGCCCGGCGCGCAGCAGCCCGACATGAACCGGCCGATGGACGCCGTGGACGTCGCCGCGGCCGCCGCAGCGGCGCTGGACGGAGCCGTGCTGCACGGGATGCCGCCCTCGCCCCTGGTCGCCGATCTGACGCACGGCGTCAGCGTGGAGCGCGAGGGGTACGAGGAGACGACCCCGGTGCCGGCCGCCCGCGCCAAGGTGGTCCCGGGCGCCAAGCGGCCCAAGCAGGAGAGCCTGCCGGTCGAGTCCGTCGTGCCCGACCTCACCAAGGCCGCGCCCGACGCCCCGCGCGAGCTGCCCCCGCGCGCCGAGCAGCTCCAACTCTCCGGGGACATCACGTACGCGCTGCCCTCGCTCGACCTCCTGGAGCGCGGCGGTCCCGGCAAGACCCGCAGCGCCGCCAACGACGCGGTCGTCGACTCCCTGCGGCAGGTGTTCGCCGAGTTCAAGGTGGACGCCGACGTCACGGGCTTCACCCGCGGGCCGACGGTCACGCGCTACGAGGTGACGCTCGGCCCCGCCGTGAAGGTCGAGCGGATCACCGCCCTCACCAAGAACATCGCGTACGCGGTCGCCAGCCCCGATGTGCGGATCATCAGCCCGATCCCCGGCAAGTCGGCGGTCGGCATCGAGATCCCCAACACCGACCGCGAGATGGTCAACCTCGGTGACGTGCTGCGGCTCGCGGACGCGGCGGAGGACGACCATCCGATGCTGGTCGCGCTCGGCAAGGACGTCGAGGGCGGCTATGTGATGGCCAACCTGGCGAAGATGCCGCACGTCCTGGTCGCCGGTGCCACCGGTTCCGGCAAGTCGTCCTGCATCAACTGCCTGATCACCTCGGTCATGGTCCGGGCGACCCCCGAGGACGTGCGGATGGTCCTCGTGGACCCCAAGCGCGTCGAGCTGACCGCCTACGAGGGCATCCCGCACCTGATCACCCCGATCATCACCAACCCGAAGCGGGCAGCCGAGGCGCTCCAGTGGGTCGTACGGGAGATGGACCTGCGCTACGACGACCTCGCGGCGTTCGGGTTCCGGCACATCGACGACTTCAACGAGGCCATCAGGAACGGCAAGGTCAAGCTGCCCGAGGGCAGTGAGCGCGAGCTCAGCCCGTACCCGTACCTCCTGGTGATCGTCGACGAGCTGGCCGACCTGATGATGGTGGCGCCGCGTGACGTCGAGGACTCGATCGTGCGCATCACGCAGCTGGCGCGCGCGGCCGGCATCCATCTGGTGCTCGCCACGCAGCGGCCCTCCGTGGACGTCGTCACGGGTCTGATCAAGGCGAACGTGCCCTCCCGCCTGGCGTTCGCCACCTCGTCCCTCGCGGACTCGCGGGTCATCCTCGACCAGCCCGGCGCCGAGAAGCTCATCGGCAAGGGCGACGGACTCTTCCTGCCGATGGGGGCCAACAAGCCCACGCGTATGCAGGGCGCCTTCGTCACCGAGGACGAAGTCGCGGCGATCGTCCGGCACTGCAAGGATCAGATGGCGCCCGTCTTCCGGGACGACGTCACGGTGGAGACCAAGCAGAAGAAGGAGATCGACGAGGACATCGGTGACGACCTCGACCTGCTGTGCGCGGCCGCCGAACTGGTCGTCTCCACGCAGTTCGGGTCGACCTCGATGCTCCAGCGCAAGCTGCGTGTCGGCTTCGCCAAGGCGGGCCGGCTCATGGACCTCATGGAGTCGCGCGGGATCGTGGGACCGAGCGAGGGTTCCAAGGCGCGTGACGTCCTCGTGAAGGCCGACGAGCTGGACGGGGTGTTGGCCGTCATGCGCGGGGAAGCAGAAGCGTAGAGCCCCTCGGCGAGGGGGGACGGTGTGGCCGGCAACGGCAGGGTGCGTACGGGGCGGTCGCTCGGGGAGCGGCCGCGCTGTCGGGCGGATGGCGGAACGTCATGTTCCGAACCTGGCTGATGCATGAACGTGACTCACCCGTAAGGAGTCGGTGAGCAACCGTTTCGCCTTGTCGCACGTCAAGTTGTGCGAAGGGACGCCACCATGTCCCTATATCAGGATGACCGGCCATTCTGATGGCGTACAAAGTCCCACCGCCCGGTTGCCCCACCCTTTCGTACCCCCCCTAAACTGTACTTCCAGCACAGGTGGCTACACGCTCGAAAGGCGCCCCCGTGTCCATCGTCAACTCACCTGACGGCAACTCCCCCGAAGACGAGCGTCCGTTCGAAGACGACCTTGCGGCCGAGCGGCCCTCGATCGGCCGTGCCCTTCAGAAGGCACGCATCGAGGCCCACCTGACCGTCGACGACGTCAGCAACGCCACCCGCGTCCGTATCACGATCATCCACGCCATCGAACAGAACGACTTCGCCCCCTGTGGCGGCGACGTCTACGCGCGCGGGCACATCCGGACCCTGGCCCGCGCCGTCCGGCTCGATCCGGCTCCGCTGCTCGCGCAGTACGACGCCGAGCACGGCGGACGTCCCGCGCCGACGCCCGCCGCGCCGCTCTTCGAGGCGGAACGCATCCGTCCCGAGCGCCGCGGACCGAACTGGACGGCCGCCATGGTCGCCGCGATCGTCGCGGTGATCGGCTTCGCCGGGTTCACCATGGTCAAGGGCGGCGGCAACGGCGACGACTCGAAGACCCAGGTCGCCGAGGGGTCCACGCCGATCACCAAGAAGGCCCCCTCACCGTCCGCGACCGCCACCAAGCCCGCCGACCCGAAGCCCGAGCCGTCCGACAGCGCCATCGCGGCCGCCCCGCAGGACAAGGTGACCGTCCAGGTCAGCGCCGCGGACGGACGCAGCTGGATCTCCGCCAAGGACCACAACGGCCGGATGCTCTTCGACGGGCTGCTGAAGCAGGGCGAGTCCAAGACCTTCCAGGACAGCTCCAAGATCAACCTCATCCTCGGCGACGCCGGAGCCATCCAGCTGTTCGTCAACGGCAAGAAGATCGAGGATCAGTTCCAGCCGGGCGCGGTGGAGCGTCTGACGTACACCAAGGGCGACCCGCAGGTCGGCTAGGGGTCCCTGTAGCACACCGTCGACGGGGTTGGCCAAGATCGGCCAACCCCGTCGACGTGGGGCGTCGGCCAGACAAAGTAGTCTTGAGCCCATGCCTGAACGCCGTACCGTCGCACTCGTCACCCTTGGCTGCGCCCGTAACGAGGTGGACTCGGAGGAGCTCGCAGGCCGCTTGGAGGCGGACGGCTGGCAACTCGTGGAGGACGCCGAACAAGCGGATGTCGCCGTCGTCAACACCTGCGGCTTCGTCGAAGCCGCCAAGAAGGACTCCGTCGACGCCCTGCTCGAAGCCAATGACCTCAAGGGGCACGGCAGAACGCAGGCTGTCGTCGCCGTCGGCTGCATGGCCGAGCGGTACGGCAAGGAACTCGCCGAGGCGCTTCCCGAGGCCGACGGCGTGCTCGGCTTCGACGACTACGCCGACATCTCCGACCGCCTCCAGACCATCCTGAACGGCGGCATCCACGCCTCCCACACCCCGCGTGACCGGCGCAAGCTGCTGCCGATCAGCCCGGCCGAGCGGCAGAGCGCCGGCGAGGAAGTGGCCCTGCCCGGCCACGGCGCCCCCACCGACCTCCCCGAGGGCGTCGCCCCGGTCTCCGGCCCCCGCGCGCCCCTGCGCCGCCGCCTGGACGGCTCCCCGGTCGCCTCCGTGAAGCTGGCCTCCGGCTGCGACCGCCGCTGCACCTTCTGCGCCATCCCCTCCTTCCGCGGCTCGTTCATCTCGCGCCGCCCCAGCGACGTCCTGAACGAGACCCGCTGGCTCGCCGAGCAGGGCGTCAAGGAGGTGATGCTCGTCTCCGAGAACAACACCTCGTACGGCAAGGACCTGGGTGACATCCGTCTCCTGGAGACGATGCTCCCCGAGCTGGCCGAGATCGACGGCATCGAGCGAGTGCGGGTGAGCTACCTCCAGCCCGCCGAGATGCGCCCCGGACTCATCGACGTGCTGACCTCGACGCCGAACGTCGCCCCGTACTTCGACCTGTCCTTCCAGCACTCCGCGCCCGACGTGCTGCGCTCGATGCGCCGCTTCGGCGACACCGACCGGTTCCTGGAGCTGCTCGACACCATCCGCGCCAAGGCCCCGCAGGCCGGCGTGCGCTCCAACTTCATCGTCGGCTTCCCCGGCGAGAGCGAGGCCGACCTCGCGGAGCTGGAGCGTTTCCTCACCGGCGCCCGCCTCGACGCGATCGGTGTCTTCGGGTACTCGGACGAGGAGGGCACCGAAGCGGCGACGTACGAGAACAAGCTGGACGAGGACGTCGTCGCCGAGCGCCTCGCCCGCGTGTCGCGACTCGCCGAGGAACTGGTCGCCCAGCGGGCCGAGGAACGCGTCGGCGAGACCGTCCACGTGCTCGTCGAGGGCATCGACGACGAGGACGGCGCGTACGGCCGCGCCGCGCACCAGGCGCCGGAGACGGACGGCCAGGTGCTCTTCACGAGCGGCGAGGGTCTGACTGTCGGCCGTATCGTCGAGGCCAAGGTGGTCGGCACGGAAGGTGTCGACCTGGTGGCCGAGCCGCTTCCGGGCTCGCTCTCGAGCGCTGAGGAGGCGGCCAGATGACCGGAGCCCCGGCATCCGCGGCGGGCGGCTCCCCCGGCGCCAAAGGCGCGACGGGCGCCCCCGGCGCATCCGATGCCCCGGACGGCACGTCCGGCGCTCCGGGAAGCCCGAAGACACCGCGTGGCGGGAAACTGGGCGCCGCGGCCGTCAACCAGGCGAGCCTGTGGAACATCGCCAACATCCTGACCATGATCCGGCTCGTCCTCGTACCGGGCTTCGTGGCGCTGATGCTGGCCGACGGCGGATACGACCCGGCCACGCGGGCCTGGGCCTGGGCCGCCTTCGCCGTCGCCATGATCACCGACATCTTCGACGGTCACCTGGCGCGCACGTACGACCTCGTCACGGACTTCGGGAAGATCGCCGACCCCATCGCCGACAAGGCGATCATGGGCGCGGCGCTCGTCTGCCTGTCGGGGCTCGGCGATCTGCCCTGGTGGGTCACCTTCGTGATCCTCGGGCGCGAGCTCGGCGTCACCCTGCTGCGCTTCGTCGTGATCCGCTACGGGGTCATCCCGGCGAGCCGCGGCGGCAAGCTGAAGACGCTGGCCCAGGGCACGGCGGTCGGCATGTACATCCTGCCGCTGACCGGGGCGCTGGCCACGCTGAGGTTCTGGGTGATGGCCGTCGCGGTCGTGCTGACCGTGGTCACCGGAATCGACTATGTGAGACAGGCCATTGTGCTGCGCCGCCGCGGAATCGCCGAGCGGCGGGCAGCCGCCGCGGAGGCCGAGCGGTGACTCCCACGGCCACCGAAGTGGTGCGACTACTCACAGTGAAGGGCGAGACGCTCGCCGTCGCCGAGTCGCTCACCGGTGGCCTGGTGGCCGCGGAGATCACCGCGGTTCCGGGTGCCTCGAAGGTGTTCCGGGGCTCCGTGACCGCGTACGCCACCGAACTGAAGCACGAGCTGCTCGGCGTCGACGCCACTCTTCTGGCCGAGCGCGGAGCGGTGGACGCGCAGGTCGCGGCACAGATGGCGGCGGGAGTCCGCGAGGCGCTCGGCGCCGACTGGGGGATCGCGACCACCGGCGTCGCCGGTCCCGACCCCCAGGACGGGCAGCCGGTCGGTACGGTCTACGTGGCCGTCGACGGGCCCTTCGAAGCGCCGTCCGGCACCCCCCGTGGCGGGAAAGTGGCGCCGCTGCGGTTGAACGGCGACCGGGCGGAAATCCGTATGGAGAGTGTACGCAGCGTACTCGCGCTGCTCCTTGGGGAGCTCGCGGGCGAACAGACCGGAAATGAGCGGGCACAGGATACGGAACAGAACGGGGGGTTTTGATGTTTGCAGCCCTGAGTGAACACGACATCGCTCCCCGCACGGCCGCGGCGCAAGGCGGTACGGTGGGGCGTGAAGGATGCGGCTACGCGGTCCGAGGAGGGAGCCACCGATGATTCTGCTCCGTCGCCTGCTGGGTGACGTGCTGCGTCGGCAGCGCCAGCGCCAGGGCCGTACTCTGCGCGAAGTCTCCTCGTCCGCCCGAGTCTCACTCGGCTATCTCTCCGAGGTGGAGCGGGGGCAGAAGGAGGCGTCCTCCGAACTGCTCTCCGCGATCTGCGACGCGCTGGACGTACGGATGTCCGAGCTCATGCGGGAAGTGAGCGACGAGCTCGCCCTCGCCGAGCTGGCACAGTCGGCAGCGGCCACTGATCCGGTGCCCGCACCGGTGCGTCGCCCGATGCTCAATTCCGTCTCGGTGACCGGTGTGCCACCGGAACGGGTCACGATCAAGGCGCCTGCCGAAGCGGTCGACGTCGTCGCCGCCTGACGCTCCCGGCTCGCTCTCGCCGAGCCGGCAGACGTACCACCGAAGCCCCGGCCGGGGCTTCCCCGGGGAGACCCGGAGAAGCCGGGCCGGGGCTTTCGCGTTCCCCGGGGGGCCTGGAGAGAGCCCGGCCTGGGCTTTCGTGGTCCCCGTGGTCCCTCGTGGGTCCGTTTGCCGGTATCCGGTGCGGCCTCCATGGTGGAGAGGCCCCTCCGTGGTGGAGGGACCCGGCCGGGCCGGTGCGGGCCGCCCTCGCGAGCGGCGAGGCGCTCCGCTCAGCCCGGGCCGGTGCCAGATGCCGTCGGTGCGGCCTGCTCGCGCGTGAGATCGGCGGCCCGGTGCCGCGCCGGAGGAGGGTGCCATGGCAGGGCGAATAGTGCGCCGGGGGGCGTGTGTGGTGTTCGGTGCGCTGTGGTGGTTCAGCGTGCTCCGGCTCGCGGTGGTGCCCGGTGCCGGGGTGCTGGAGGGAACGGTCGCCGCGGGCGGGTGGGGGCTCAGCCTGCTGCCGGTCCACTGCGTGCCGAAGTCCCGGGCGGCCGGTGCCGTGGGGGCGGACCGGTGGCGGGGCCGGGGGCGGGCGACGCGACGCGGGGGTGGCGCGTGGGCCCGGCGCGTGGACGGGACGGGGCGTGGGAGCGGCGGCGCGAGGGGACGCGGGCGCGAGGGCGGGACGGGGCGCGGGGGTGCTACCAAGGCATGGCGACGCCGCCGTTGGGGCGGAGGATCTGGCCGGTGGTGAACACCGAGGCGTCCGAGGCCAGGTACAGCACGGCGTGGGCGATGTCCTCGGGCTCCCCGACGCGGCCCAGCGGCGACAGGCGCGCCATGAACGCCTCGGTGTGGGCCTGCCGCTCCCCGTGGCGGTCGGTCATGGGGGTGCGGATCCAGCCCGGCGCCACCGCGTTGACGCGGATGCCGTGCGGGCCGGCCTCGGTCGCCAGCGTCTTCGTCAGCTGGACGACGGCCGCCTTGGCCGCGCTGTAGCACAGCAGGCCAGGACCGCCGGAGTCGATGGCGCCCGACGCCATGGTGACGATGCTGCCGCGGACACCGTGCGCGATCATGGAGCGGGCGGCCTCCTGACACGCGTACAGGACCCCCTTGAAGTTGACGTTCAGCACCCGGTCCAGGTCCTCGTCCAGGGTCTCCAGGACGGGGCTGCTGTGCATGATCCCGGCGATCGCCGCCATGACGTGGAGCGGGCCGCACGCGGCGACGGCCGCCCGGAACCGGTCCCGGTCCCTGACGTCGAGCCGGTGGCCGAGGGCGGTGCCGCCCAGTTCCTTGATCAGCGTCGCCGTCTCGTGGGCGCCCTGCTCGTCGATGTCCGCGCAGTGCACGGTGGCGCCCGCCTGCGCCAGCAGGACCGCCGTCGCGCGGCCGATGCCGCTGCCCGCGCCGGTGACGAAAGCGGTGCGTCCGATGAGGTCGTACGCGGGAAGACCCATGAAGGGACCGTACGAAGGAATCTGACGGGTCGTCAATTGGTTGGACGGGACTGCTCCTGTCCGGTGCGGCGGTGCGCCGCGACGATGCCCCGGCCTGCGTCCGCGCGCGGGGTGGGGCCCGCCTGACACCGAGGACACCAGTACGTCGGCCGTTCACGGGATCCGTCGCCCTGGTTCCCCGAGCGGACCGGCGTGCCGCAGCGCAGACACGGCCGTGGGGCGCGCCCGTACACGAACAGGCTCTGTTCGCGGCGCCCGGTGGTGACACGGACCGGACGGTCGCGGTTGAACTCCAGCAGCTTCTTGGCGAGCACCGGCAGCTGGACGGCACGGTCGGCGGGCAGCGCGCCCACGGGGAGCCAGGGCGTGACCCCGAGCAGGAAGCACAGCTCGCTCTTGTACACGTTCCCGATGCCGGCGAGATTGCGCTGGTCGAGCAGGGCCTCGCCGAGGGCGCGGCCGGGGTCGCGCCGGAGGTTCTCCAGGGCTCGGGCCGGGTCCCAGTCAGGGCCCAGGAGGTCGGGGCCGAGGTGGCCGACCGCGCGGGACTCGTCGGTGGTGCGGAGCAGTTCCAGGACGGGCAGGCGGTAGCCGACCGCCGTCAGGTCCTCCGTGCCGAGGACGGCCCGGATCTGGTGCCCGGGACCTCCGCTCCAGCGGCGGCCGTTCTCGTACACCTTCCACGCGCCGTCCATCCGCAGATGCGAGTGCAGGGTCAGTCCGCCCTCGATCCGGGTGAGGAGGTGCTTGCCGCGCGGAGTGACGTCCAGGACGGAGCGGCCGGTGAGGTCGGCCGTGGCGTACCGCGGCACCCGCAGGTCGGAACGGGTCAGGACCTTGCCCGCGAGGGCGACGTGCAGACGCCTCGCGGCCTGCCAGACGGTGTCTCCTTCGGGCATGGCTCCAGGGTGGCACGGTGGGGGGCGGTCGGTCAGGCGCGAAGGCGGAGCCCACGCGGGGTGGCGATGAAGCCTGCTCCTTCCAGAAGGGTGCCGAGGGGCGAGGTGAGGGCCGAGGCGCCGTTGACACGCTCGACGGTGACGGTGCCCAGCGAGCCCGCGCGGGCGGCCGCGGCGAGCGCCTCCGCCGCGGTGCCCAGTCGGGTGTCCCGCGAGACGGGAGCGTCCGGGTCGGCCGGCCAGGCCAGCAGGGTCTTGCCGCCGCGCTCCATGTACAGGGCCAGTTCACCGTCGACCAGGACGACCAGCGAACCCGCTTTGCGGCCCGGCTTGTGGCCCGCCTCGGTCGGGGACTCGGGCCAGGGAAGGGCCGCGCCGTACGCGTTGGCGGGGTCGGCCGCGGCCAGTACGACGGCAGGGGAGGCGGTACGGGGCCGGGAGCCGGCGCCCGCGAAACCCGCACCGCCGGGGTGGCCGGCGCCGTTCGCCGGGTACCGCGAGCCACCGCGGCGGGTCGGGCTGTTCCCGCCGTGCCGCCCGTCAGGGTAGGCCCCGTCGGGGTGCGGGGAGCCGGCCGAGAGGGCGGAGTCGGCGGAGAAGGTGTGGTCGTCGCCGAAATCGAAGTCGTGGGCGGAGCCGAAGTCGTGGGCGGAGCCGGGGTCCAGGGGGGAGACGGGGCCGAGCGGGGAATCGGGGTCGAAGGGGAACTCGGGGTCGACCGGAGAGCCGGGGGCGTGGCCGGCGGGGAGGCCGTTCAGGGCGTCCGGACCGCCGTCGGTGAGGTCGCTCCCGTCCGTGAAGGCGTCGCTGCCGTGCCCCTTGCCGTCGTGGCCCGCCGAACCGGAACGCCGGAAGGCGGCGCTGTCCGGGAAACCGTGGGCGGCGGGGGAGTTGTCCTGGAGGGGCGGCTCGATGAGGGCGACGCCCCGGTCACGCGCGTTCGCCACCGCCCGGAGCCGGTCGACCGCGCCGTCCATGGCGAACTGGGCCGCGCCGAGCCCCTCGACCACATACCCCCGCCGTGCCTGGCCGCTGTCCTCGAACGCCGACAGGATGCGGTACACGGCCGAGAAGCCTCCCTCGACACCCTCCGCCGCCACGGCCCCCCGCGTCACCACTCCGTGCCGGTCGAGCAGCGTGCGGGTTAGGGTGTGGGCGCGGACCGTCGGGTCGGGTTCACGCCCGGGCAGCAGTGACCAGCGGCCCGCCGCGGTGGGGGGACCCGTGCGCGACTGGGGGCGCGCTCCTCCCGTCAGGGAGCCGTAACGCCCCCGGGGGACCGCTCGCTTGGCACGGTGGGCCGTCGAACCCGCGGTGCGGCCCGAACCCAGCAGGGAGCGCATCGGCGCGAGCGTGTCGTTCGTCAGACGTCCGGACCAGGCCAGCTCCCAGATGGCGTCGGCGAGCTGTGGATCGGTCGCGTCGGGGTGCGTGGTGGCGCGGACCTGGTCGGCGATCTGGCGGAAGAACAGGCCGTAGCCCCCCGAGAGGGCGTCGAGGACCGATTGGTGCAGCGCCGTCGGCTCCAGGGGGTGTGCCGCAGGAAGGAGCAGGGGGGCGGCGTCCGCGAGATACAGCGACACCCAGCCGTCCTTGCCCGGCAGGGAACCCGCCCCCGCCCACACCACCTCGCCGGCGGCCGTGAGCTCGTCCAGCAGAGCGGGGGTGTAACCGGCGACCCGGGACGGCAGCACGAGCTTCTCCAGCGCGGACGCCGGCACCGACGCGCCCTGCAACTGCTCGACGGCACGCACCAGTCCGTCGACACCGCGCAGGCCGTGCCCGCTGCCCACGTGCTGCCACTGCGGCAGGAACTGGGCGAGCGCGGCGGGCGGGACCGGCTCCAGCTCATGGCGCAGCGCGGCGAGCGAACGACGGCGCAGCCTGCGCAGCACCGTCGCGTCGCACCACTCCTGGCCGATGCCCGCCGGATGGAACTCCCCCTGGACGACCCGGCCGCTCGTGGCGAGGCGGTGCAGCGCGCCGTCGGTGACGGCCGTGCCGAGGCCGAAGCGGGCGGCGGCCGTCGCCGAGGTGAACGGCCCATGGGTGCGCGCGTACCGGGCGAGGAGATCGCCGAGGGGATCCTTCACCGGCTCGGTGAAGGCCTCCGGGACACCGACGGGCAATGCCGTGCCGAGCGCGTCGCGCAGCCGGCCCGCGTCCTCGATCGCCGCCCAGTGATCGGCTCCGGCGACGCGGACCCGGATGGCGCGGCGGGCGGCGGCCAGTTCCGACGCCCACTCCGGCTCCGCGCCCCGCTCGGCCAGCTCGGCCCGGGTGAGCGGCCCCAGCAGGCGCAGCAGGTCGGCGACGCCCTCCACGTCCTTGATGCGCCGGTCCTCGGTGAGCCACTGGAGCTCGCGCTCAAGATCGGCCAGGACGTCGGCGTCCAGGAGCTCACGCAGTTCGGCCTGGCCCAGCAGTTCGGCCAGCAGCCGCGAGTCAAGCGACAGCGCGGCCGCCCGCCGCTCGGCGAGCGGCGAGTCCCCCTCGTACAGGAACTGGGCGACGTAGCCGAAGAGCAGGGAGCGGGCGAAGGGCGAGGGCTCGGGGGTGGTGACCTCGACGAGCCGCACCTTGCGGGACTCGATGTCGCCCATCAGCTCCGTGAGCCCCGGCACGTCGAAGACGTCCTGGAGGCATTCGCGGACCGCTTCCAGGACGATCGGGAACGAACCGAACTCGCTGGCCACCTGGAGGAGCTGGGCGGCGCGCTGCCGCTGCTGCCACAGAGGGGTGCGCTTGCCGGGGTTGCGGCGCGGCAGCAGCAGGGCGCGGGCGGCGCATTCGCGGAAGCGGGCGGCGAAGAGGGCCGAGCTGCCGACCTGGTCCGTGACGATCTGGTTGACCTCGCCCTTGTCGAAGGCGACGTCCGCCGCGCCGACCGGGGCCTGCTCCGTGTCCCACTCCGTGCCGGACTTCGAGGGCGCCTGGTCGAGCAGGTCAAGGCTCATCAGATCGGCGTCGGGCAGCCGCAGCACGATGCCGTCGTCCGCGTGCATGACCTGGGCGTCCATGCCGTACCGCTCGGAGAGCTTGGCGCCCAGCGCGAGGGCCCAGGGGGCGTGGACCTGGGCGCCGAACGGGGAGTGCACGACCACGCGCCAGTCGCCCAGCTCGTCGCGGAAGCGTTCGACGACGATCGTGCGGTCGTCCGGGATGTGTCCGCACGCCTCGCGCTGTTCCTTGAGGTAGGCGATGACGTTGTCGGCGGCCCAGGCGTCCAGGCCCGCGGCGAGCAGGCGCAGCCGGGCGTCGCCCTCGGGGAGCGATCCGACCTCGCGGAGGAACGCGCCCACCGCGCGCCCCAGTTCGAGCGGCCGCCCGAGCTGGTCGCCCTTCCAGAAGGGCAGCCGGCCGGGGACACCGGGCGCAGGGGAGACGAGCACCCGGTCCCGGGTGATGTCCTCGATGCGCCAGGAGCTGGTGCCGAGGGTGAAGACATCGCCCACCCGGGACTCGTAGACCATCTCCTCGTCGAGCTCGCCGACCCGGCCGCCGCCCTTCTTGGGGTCGGCCCCCGCGAGGAACACTCCGAAGAGTCCGCGGTCGGGGATGGTGCCCCCGGAGGTGACGGCGAGACGCTGGGCGCCGGGGCGGCCGGTCACCGTGCCCGCCACGCGGTCCCACACCACCCGGGGCCGCAGCTCGGCGAACGCGTCGGACGGATAGCGGCCCGCGAGCATGTCGAGGACGGCGGTGAACGCCGACTCCGGGAGCGAGGCGAAGGGAGCCGCCCGGCGGACCGTGGTGAGCAGATCGTCGACCTGCCAGGTGTCGAGCGCCGTCATGGCGACCAGCTGCTGCGCCAGTACGTCCAGGGGATTGGCGGGGACCCGCAGGGACTCGATGGAGCCGGTGCGCATCCGTTCGGTCACCACGGCCGCCTGCACCAGGTCACCCCGGTACTTCGGGAAGACGACACCGGTGGAGACCGCCCCCACCTGGTGACCCGCGCGGCCCACCCGCTGGAGCCCCGAGGCCACGGACGGCGGCGACTCCACCTGGACGACGAGATCGACCGCGCCCATGTCGATGCCCAGTTCGAGGCTGGAGGTGGCGACCACGGCGGGCAGACGGCCGGCCTTCAGGTCCTCCTCGACCTGTGCCCGCTGCTCCTTGGAGACCGAACCGTGGTGGGCGCGGGCGATGACCGGCGGCGCTCCCTGGGCCGCGCCCGAACCGCCCATCAGCTCGGCCGGCGCGTGCGCCTCCTCCAAGGGCTCGCCGGTCGCCCGCTCGTAGGCGATCTCGTTGAGCCGGTTGCACAGCCGCTCGGTCAGGCGGCGCGAGTTGGCGAACACGATCGTCGAGCGGTGGGACTGGACGAGGTCGGCGATCCGCTCCTCGACATGCGGCCAGATGGACGGCTTCTCCGCGCCCTCCTTGCCGTCGGCGGCCGGGGATCCCCCCAGCTCGCCCAGGTCCTCCACCGGGACGACCACGGAGAGGTCGAACTCCTTGCCGGACGGCGGCTGGACGATCTCCACCTTGCGGTGGGGCGAGAGATAGCGCGCCACCTCGTCCACGGGACGCACCGTCGCGGAGAGGCCGATGCGCCGGGCGGGCTTGGGCAGCAGTTCGTCGAGACGCTCCAGCGTGAGCGCCAGATGCGCGCCGCGCTTGGTGCCCGCGACCGCGTGCACCTCGTCCAGGATCACCGTCTCGATGCCGGTCAGCGCGTCGCGGGTGGCCGACGTCAGCATCAGGAACAGCGACTCGGGGGTCGTGATCAGGATGTCCGGCGGACGGGTGGCCAGCGCCCGGCGCTCGGCGGGCGGGGTGTCGCCGGAGCGGATGCCCACCTTCACCTCGGGCTCCGGCAGTCCGAGCCGCACGGACTCCTGCCGGATTCCGGTCAGCGGACTGCGCAGATTGCGCTCCACGTCGACCGCGAGTGCCTTGAGCGGTGACACGTACAGGACCCGGCAGCGCTTCCGCGGGTCCGCCGGGGGCGGCGTCGAGGCCAGCTGGTCGAGCGCGGCGAGGAACGCGGCCAGTGTCTTGCCGGAACCGGTGGGTGCCACGACCAGCACGTCCGAGCCCGCGCCGATGGCCGCCCAGGCCCCGGCCTGGGCCGCGGTGGGCGCGGAGAAGGCCCCCGTGAACCAGCCGCGGGTCGCGGGGGAGAAGCCGTCGAGCGCTCGGTGTGCGGAGCTGACCATGCGTCCATCCTGCACCCGCCCACTGACAACCGCGCTGACCTGCGAGAACGCCACGGCGGTGCGGACGGGCGGCGGTCGGCTCCGGCGCGGTGGCGGACAATGAGGAGGTGGCAGGTTCGGGGCAGGAGCGGGCGCGGCACTGGCAGTTTCCGGAGCTGCCCGGTGTCGATCTGCTGCGCGCCCGCTACGTCGAGAAGATCTTCGTGCGGCACACCCACGAGAACTTCGTCATCGCCGCCGTCACCGAGGGCGTCGAGGTCTTCCACCACGGCGGCTCCGACCAGTACGCGGGCCCGGGTTCGCTGGCGCTGGTCAACCCCGACACCCCGCACACCGGGCGCGCGGGCGTCCCCGAGGGCTGGAAGTACGGCGCCGTCTACCCCTCGCCCGAGATGGTGGCCGAGATCGCCGCCGAGACCACCGCGCTCCGCGGCACCCCCGGATTCATCAGCCCGGTGCTCGACGACCCCTACGCGGCGAGCCTGGTCCACCAGGTGCTCAGGGCCGCCGACGAGGGCAACGCGCTGGCCGCCGACACCCTGCTGAGGGTCGCCGTGACCCGGCTGCTGCGCCTGAACGGAGGACCGCTGCCGCAGCGGGCGGTGCGCACCGCCGGTGGCCGGCTCGCGGCACGCGCGCGTGGCGTGCTGGACGAACGGATGGCCGAGCCGCCGACGCTGGAGCGGCTCGCGGCCGACCTCGGCACCAGCTCGTTCGCGTTGCTGCGCGCGTTCCGGGACGCCTACGGCATGCCGCCCCACACCTGGCTGACCGACGCGCGGGTACGCCGGGCCCGCCGGCTCCTGGACGCGGGGTCCACGCCCGCCGAGGCGGCCGTCGCCGTCGGCTTCACCGACCAGCCGCACCTCAACCGCCACTTCAGCCGGATCGTGGGCGTACCGCCGGGCGCCTACCAGCGGGAGCGCAAGAACGTACAAGACGCCGGGGGCCGCCTTCTCGTACCGTCCGGGACGTGGCACAACAGACAGCTCTCCCAGACATACGCAGTGAACGAGGCGGAAAACCCGACGGGGCCGTCGTCCGCGACGCCCTCGGAGTCGGGGTCGCCGTCGGACTGTCCGGTTTCGCCTTCGGGGTGACCTCGGCCGGCAGCGGGCTCAGCCTGCTCCAGACCTGCGCCCTCAGCCTCCTGGTGTTCACCGGGGCCTCGCAGTTCGCGCTCGTGGGCGCGCTCGCGGCCGGTGGCAACCCGCTCACCGCGGCCGCCGGAGCGTTCTTCCTCGGCGTCCGGAACGCGTTCTACGGGCTGCGTCTGTCCCAACTCCTGGCCCTCCCGCGCGCGGTGCGTCCGTTCGCGGCGCAGTGGGTGATCGACGAGACCACGGCCGTGGCGCTCGCCCAGCCCACCCGCCGCAGCGTCCGGATCGGGTTCACGGTCACCGGGCTGTCCCTCTACGTGCTGTGGAACCTCACCACCCTGCTCGGCGCGGCCGGGGCCCAGGCCATCGGCGACACCGACGCGTGGGGCCTGGACGCGGCCGGGCCCGCGGTGTTCCTGGCGCTGCTCGCGCCGATGCTGAAGACCACCACAGAGCGTGCCGTCGCGGGTCTGGCCGTCCTCCTGGGGCTCGGTCTGCTGCCCGTACTGCCCGCCGGGGTCCCGGTGCTGGTGGCCGCCCTGTCCGCCCCCGCCGTGCTCTACGTGACGGGACGCCGCCGCGCGGACGCCTCCCGCGGCACCTCCGCCGTACCGCGGGACGGGGCGTCGGCCGCCGCGATCGACGGTGGGGTGGACGGCGGGGTGGCCGACACGCCGACCGGTGGGGTGGACGGTCCACCGGCCGGCGCGCGCGACGACGGCCCGGACGTGTCAGGAGAAGAGCGTTGAACATCTGGATCGCCATCGGCGTCACCGCCGTCGGCTGCTACGCCGTCAAGCTCATCGGACTGCTGATCCCCGCAGGCGTGCTGGAGCGGCCGCTCGTGCAGCGCCTTGCCGCACTGCTGCCCGTGGCCCTCCTGGCCGCCCTCACGGCCCAGCAGACCTTCGCCGACGGGCGGGTCCTCGTCCTCGACGCGAAGGCCGCCGGACTCGCCGCGGCGGCCGTGGCGCTGATCCTGCGCGCGCCCTTCCTGGTGGTGGTCGCCGCGGCGGTGGTGGTGACGGCCGGGGTCCGCGCGTTGACCGGCTGACACCGGGCGCGCACAGCCGTACCCGGGTGCTCCGGCGCACGCCGGGTACGGCCGAACACGCCGGGCGCCCGGGGCGCCGACGTCCTCAGTCGACGGCCCGCCCGTACACCCGGAGCGTGCGCAGCGCCTCGATGGTCACGATGGGACGGCTCTCCAGAGCGGTGCCCGGGGCCCACTGACGCCAGCGGACCGGCCACCCGCCGTCCTCCTGCTGCTCCCGCGCGAGGTGGTCGAGCGAACGGGCCATCTCCTCGTCGGTGAACCACGCGCGCGCGAGCGAGTCGGGCGTCCGCGCGAAGTCGTGCGGGAAGTGGTGCTCACCGGGCGCGTAACCGGGCGAGACGGGGTAGGCCTCCAGACGGCCGGGATCCAGCGCGGCGAGGCGCTGCTCCCGCACGAGCCGGCCGAGCCGGTCGGCGCAGGCCTCCGCGCGCGGGCGGTCGGCCGCAGAGTCCAGGAAGGCGACGGCCGCCTCGACCTCGTAGGGATGCGTTTTCTCCAGGGACTCCACCGCCTGCCAGCAGAAGTCGGTGGCCCGGAACAGCCAGGCGTTCCACACCTCGTTGCGGTGCAGCAGACCCACGACCGGGCCGGTGGCGAGGAGTTCGCTCGGCGGATCGTCGACGACCGGCACGAAAGGGGCCGTCGGATAGCCGCGCTGGCCGGGAGTGACGGCGGGCAGCGCCCCGTCCGCGGTCGACACGGAGGTCAGATAGCGGCACACCCGTTCCACGCGCTGTCCGCCGCAGCGCCCGATCGAGTCCAGGACGCGGAGCGCGTGTCCTGTGTGCAGCGGCTGGCTGACCGGGCCGCGCAGATCGGGTTCGAGCGCGTGGCCGTACCCTTCGTCGTCGTTGCGGTAGGCGGCCAGCGCCGTCTCGACGGCGTCGGCGCCGCCGCCGAGGAAGTGGTGGGCGAAGCGGCGCTGTTCCAGCACGCGCGCGGTGAGCCAGACGAAGTGCTCGGCACGTGCGAGGGGGGTGCGCGCGGGGGGCGTCTGGGGGAGTGGAGATGCTCCGGTTTCGGCCATGCGTCAGACCGTAGGGCGGAAAGCGGTCTCGGCACGCGGTCCCGGCTCGGGCCCACTCTCAGGGGCGGGATACTGGATGCATGCGGTTGACGGTCTTCTGGCAGCGAATGGCTGATCACTTCGGCGCGGGATACGCCGAGACGTTCGCGCGCGATCATGTGATGACGGAACTCGGCGGGCGCACCGTCCACGAGGCGCTGGACGCGGGCTGGGAGGCCAAGGACGTGTGGCGCGTGGTCTGCGCGACGATGAACGTTCCGTACGAAAACCACTGAACGGGACCGAAGACCGGGAAAGACCGGGGGGACCCGGGTCCGCTGTCGGTGGCGTGGGCGAGACTTGGCGGGTGGCCCCCACAGACGAGAACACGCAGGTCGATCAGCAGTCATCACCGTTCGGCACGACGCCGCCCGGTCAGCCCGGCGCGAGCGACACCGTTCCCGGCGCGCGCATGCCGCGCTGGCTGCCGCGTGCCATGGTGCTCGCCCTCACGCTCGTCGCCCTGTTCCAGCTGGGCAGTTGGGCGTTCCACCAGCTCACCGGGCTGCTCATCAACATCCTGATCTCGTTCTTCCTCGCGCTCGCGATAGAACCGGCGGTCAGCTGGATGGCCTCGCGCGGTATGCGCAGGGGACTGGCCGCCTTCCTCGTCTTCCTGGGCTCGCTCATCATGATCGCCGGGTTCGTCACGCTGCTCGGCTCGATGCTCGCGGGCCAGATCATCAAGATGATCGAGGGCTTCCCCGACTACCTCGACTCGCTCATCAACTGGACCAACACGCACTTCCACACCGACCTCAGACGGGTCGACATCCAGGAAGGCCTGCTCCACTCCGACTGGCTGCGGAAGTACGTGCAGAACAGCGCCACAGGCGTCCTGGACGTGTCCGGGCAGGTGCTCGGCGGCCTCTTCCAGCTGCTGACGGTCGCGCTGTTCTCGTTCTACTTCGCCGCCG